>CAVOGI010000003.1:0-300000 GCA_963695205.1 uncultured Actinomycetota bacterium
TCCGACATCGTCGCGAGCCACGAGCGCAAGCTGGAGAAGAAGCGGGCCAAGGAGCTCGGTCAGCCCTGGACGCCGAACGACAAGGCGTCCGAGTGAGGACCAGGCAGCACGTCGACACCGCCCTGGCCCATCCGTCGGCGATCCTGCTGTTCGCGCAGCTGATCGCCGTGCTGGCGTACCCCTTCCTGCAAGGCTCCGTCGGCGGCCGGGCCGTCCTCGGCGTCGTCCAGCTCGGGGTCGTGGTCGCGGCCGTCGCCGCCGTCCGGCTGACCCCCGCCCTCACCTGGGTGGCGGCGCTGCTCGGCGGGCCGGCCATGGTCCTGACCGTCCTCGAGGCCTGGCAGCCCACAACGACGCGATCGTGCTCACGTCCGCCTCGTTCCACGTGCCGTTCTACTTCTACATCTCGTTCGCGATGCTCCGGTACCTCTTCCACGACGACAAGGTCACCCGCGACGAGCTCTTCGCGACCGGCGCGGCGTTCACGGTCGTCGCGTGGGGCTTCGCCTACGCGTACGCCGCCTGCCAGGTCATCTGGCCCGGCTCGTTCTGCGGCGCCGGGGGCGCGGCGACCTGACGCTGGTTCGAGCTGCTCTTCCTGTCCTTCACGACCCTGACCAGCGTCGGGCTCTCCGACGTCCTCCCCGTCGAGGGCCACGCCCGCTCGTTCGCGATGATCGAGATGATCGCCGGCGTCTTCTACGTGGCGCTGGTCGTCGCCCGGCTCGTCAGCCTCGCAGTCGTCCGGCACGAGCGACGCTAGAGGGAGTCCCAGCCGTCGGGGCGGTGCTTCTTCGGCAGCTTCGACACCACCAGCCGGTAGGACTCGTCGACGGCCTCGAGCAGCTCGTCGTCGGGGATCGCGCCCGCCGAACGCCAGGTCGTTCCAGCCGGACCGGCCGATGTAGGCGCATCACGCTCGCGTCGCCCGGGTAGCGGTCCAGCCACTCGTCGGCGACCTCGCGACTCGGACCGCCCTTGACGCCGACGCCGCGGCCCCGAGGAACGCGAAGATCTTCCGCGCTCCCCGGACCGACCTTGATCACCGGGTGGTCGTGGTCCCACGGGTTGTCCGGCCACGCGCCCGGCTTGGCCAGGCAGTGCGTCCTGCATCGCGTCGACGTCCACGCGGGCTCAGTCCTCGTCGTCCTCGTCGTCGTCGTCCAGCAGGCCCTCCTTGCGGGCCTCCGCGACGATCCGCGGACGTTGTCGAGGGTGCCGCAGTCGTCGTCGATCTGGCGCGTTGCGCTCGTGGCGAACTGCTCGCCCAGCTCGGCGCGCACCTGCGGGCCGACCTCCTCGCGGGCCGGGTTGAGGATGGTGAGCTCCTCCTCGGTGAGGTGGTGGTTGACCACCTTGGCGAGCTCCTCGACGGCGTCGTCGAAGGCCTGGGTGTCGGTGCCCTTGAGCTCGAGCACCGCGAGCAGCGCCTCGTTGCCCTCGGCGTGCTCCTCGACGCCGTGCTCGGCCTCGTGCTCGTCGACCGCGCGCTTCTTGCGCAGCTTCGGGTAGACGAACTTCTCCTCGGCCTCGGCGTGGGCGACGTGCAGGGCCGCGAACGCGTGGCGTACGGCGTCGCGGTCCTGGCTGCTGTCGCGCAGGTCGCGCAGCAGCGTCTCGAAGCGGCGGTGGTCGTCGAGGATCAGGTCCACGACGTCGCCCTGGACCGGGCGACCGAGATCGATGTTGGTGCTCATGGCCGGTGACTTACCCGGGCGGGGCGGAGACGCACACCCTCGAGCTCGTCACGGTCGACCACGGCGCGGGTCCGGACGCCGGTAGCGGTAGACCTGCAGCCAGGCCGAGCGCCCACAGGACGTACTGCGTGCTCATCGCCCAGCGGAACGCCGACGGCGTGTAGTCGGTCGCCGCCGCCCGGCGTACGCCAGTCGAGGACGAGGCCGATCGCGATCACCAGCACCAGGCTGGCGAGGAACCCGCCCTGGTTGATGATGCCGCTGGCGCTGGCGAACCGCTCGTGCGGGGTTGGAGGTGCGGCCGACGTCGAAGCCGATCATCGACGCCGGGCCGCCGATGCCGACGACCACGACCAGCACGACCAGCAGCCAGGTCGGCGCGTGCCCGGGCCAGGCCAGCACGACCGTCCACACGACGACGATCGGCCGAGACGATGCGTGAGCACCATCGTCGAGCGGTGCCACGGGTGCGCGCCGACCAGCCAGCCGAGGGTCGGGCCGGCCACCATCACCGCGACGACCATCAGGGTGAGCAGCATGCCGGCGGTCGCCGGACGACTGGCCCTCGCCCTGGACGAAGAACGGGTAGCCCCACAGCAGGCTCAGCGCGGTCGCGCTGAACTGGGTCGTGAAGTGCATCCAGAAGCCCAGCCGGGTGCCGGGGTGCGCCCACGACGCCGCCAGGCTGCTGCGCACCGGCGGCCAGCGACAGCGGCCGGCCCGCGCAGGTTGCGCTGCGTCCGGGGCGTCGTGCAGCACGACCAGCACGCGCGACCGCGAGCGACGAGCGCCGAGCGACGCGGCGATCAGGTAGGCCCGGGTCCAGCCGAGGTGGCCCAGCGCCCAGGTCATCGGCACCGCCGCGCACGATCGCGCCGAGCTGGCCGAGGGTGCCGGTCAGCTGGGTCATCAGCGGGATCCGCCGGGCCGGGAACCAGCTGCTCACCAGCCGCAGCACGCAGATGAACGTCATCGCGTCGCCCATCCCGACGAAGACCCGCGCGACCAGCGCCGCCGGTAGCGTCTCGCCAGCGCGAACCCGGCCTGGGCGAGCGTCAGCAGCGCGGTGCCGCACAGCAGCACGCTGCGCGGACCGAACCGGTCGACCAGCAGGCCGACCGGGATCTGCATCGCCGGCGTAGACGAGCCAGCTGGAGCATCGTGAACGTCGCCAGCTGCGCGCGCCGAGATGTCGAACCGCTCGGTCGCGGCCAGGCCGGCGACGGCGAGCGAGGAGCGGTGGAAGACCGCGACCAGGTAGACGAGGAGGCCGACCGCCCAGACCGCATACGGGCTGCGGACGGTCGCCAGGTACACGCGGGCTGGTCGACCATCGGCGGCGATCCGTGTAGGAGGCGCGCGGCAACCGTCCAACCCGGTGAGCCGGGCGTGAGCCTCAGCGTGCGTCGTCCTGCGGATACGGCCCTCGTCGGCCTCCGGGGTCTCCAGGACCAGGCGCTGCGCGCGTGCTCGACCTCCGGAGTCCGTTGGTCGAGGAGGTGCGCACGACCGTCGCGAAACGCCGGTGAGCCGGAAGCGCTCCTGGCGTGGCGCACGTCTGCGGCAGGCGGGAAGCTCGGCGATCGACCCTGATCAGAGCGACTCTTCTTCCGGCTCCACCCCGGACCCGTTCTCGTAGGCGAACGCGTCATCGATGCGGACGAACCGAGCAGCCGCACACCAGCCTGACCGGCCGTCGCCGGCGCGGGCTCGGGAACGTGAGCCGCGATCCCGCTCGTCAGCCCGCCGATCCGACGTGCGAGGTCGATGGCGCTGCCGACGCAGAACGGAGCCGTCGGCACACTCGAGGATGGCCGGTCCAGGCGATGCGCGCGTGCTGCCCGGCCCGGGCGAGCGCCAACCACTGACGTACGACGCCCTGTGGAGAACGCCGCGCGACGCTCCCGGGGTTTCGACAGACAGGCGCTACGCGCCGTCCCAGCGCGTGACCGGCACCCTCCGTTGGTCCTCGAGGTTGGCCAGCTCGCACGAGAGCGCGTGAGCCGGGAGCCATCCACGGTGCACGTCGTAGCGCGGATCGGTCACCGTCGGCTTGCGGGTTTCGAGCAGGCGGTACGCGCCTTCCTCAACCAACGGGGCTGCTGCGGCGCCTTCGCCCACCGATGGCATCAGTCGAGGCAGAACTCGTTGCCCTCGGGGTCGTGCATGACGATGTGGCCGCTGCTCATCGGCGGAGCGGGCTCGAAGCGCTCGAGCCGGGCGGCGCCCGAGGGCGACCAGCCGCTCGCACTCGGCCTCGAGGGCGGCCATCCGCTCGATCGCCCAGGAGGCCGGGGCGGCGCGGACGTCGAGGTGGACGCGGTTCTTGACCGTCTTGCCTTCCGGCACGCGCTGGAAGAACAGCCGCGGGCCGCGGCCCTTCGGGTCCTCGGAGGCGGAGGCGGAGTTGCTGCTGGTCCGGGCGGCAAGGTGGCCGAGAAGTCGTCCCACGGAGCCGAAGCCCGGCGGCGGCGCCGGGAACTCGTAGCCCAGGGTGGCGTTCCAGAACAGCGACAGCGACCGCGGGTCGGCGCAGTCGAAGGTCACCTGGACCTGCTCTGATGCTCACTCACTTCGGCTCCTGCTTCCATCATCTGGCGCAGCTCCTTCTTGAGGTCGCCGATCTCGTCGCGCAGCCGGGCCGCGAGCTCGAAGTGCAGCTCGGCGGCGGCGCCCTTCATCTGGTCGGTGAGCTCCTGGATCAGCTGGGCGAGCTCGGCGCTCGGCAGCCCGGCGAGGTCGTGGCGTGCTGGCCGGCCTCGCCGCCGGCGGCCCGGGACAGGGCCGGGACCGGCGCCTTGCGGCGCTTCGGGTCGCCCGTGCTGCCAGGTCTGCAGCAGCGCCTCGGTGTCTCGCTCCTCGCGGGCGAGCATCTCGGTGATGTCGGCGATCTTCTTGCGCAGCGGCTGCGGGTCGACGCCGTGCCGCGGTGTTGTAGGCGACCTGCTTGGCGCGGCGCCGGTTGGTCTCGTCGATCGCCTTCTCCATGGAGGGGGTGATCTTGTCGGCGTACATGTGCACCTGGCCGGACACGTTGCGGGCCGCGCGGCCGATCGTCTGGATCAGCGACTTGTCGGAGCGCAGGAAGCCCTCCTTGTCGGCGTCGAGGATCGAGACCAGCGACACCTCGGGCAGGTCGAGGCCCTCGCGGAGCAGGTTGATGCCGACCAGGACGTCGTACTCGCCCAGCCGCAGCTCGCGGAGCAGCTCGATGCGCCGCAGCGTGTCGACCTCGGAGTGGAGGTAGCGGGTGCGGATGCCGGCGTCGAGGAGGTAGTCGGTGAGGTCCTCGGACATCTTCTTGGTCAGCGTGGTGACCAGGACGCGCTCGTTCTTGCTCGGCCCGGGTGCGGATCTCGTGGATCAGGTCGTCGATCTGGCCCTTGGTCGGCTTGATGACGACCTCGGGGTCGATCAGGCCGGTCGGGCGGATGATCTGCTCGACGACGTCGCCCTCGACCTTGTCGAGCTCGTAGTTGCCCGGCGTCGCGGAGAGGTAGATCGTCTGGCCGATCCGGTCGAGGAACTCCTCCCAGCGCAGCGGCCGGTTGTCCATCGCGCTCGGCAGCCGGAAGCCGTGGTCGACCAGGTTGCGCTTGCGGGACATGTCGCCCTCGTACATGCCGCCGATCTGCGGCACCGCGACGTGGGACTCGTCGATCACGACGAGGTAGTCCTCGGGGAAGTAGTCGAGCAGGCAGTTGGGCGCCGAGCCGCGGGTGCGGCCGTCCATGTGCATCGAGTAGTTCTCGATGCCGGAGCACGAGCCGACCTGGCGCATCATCTCGACGTCGTAGGTCGTGCGCATCCGCAGCCGCTGGGCCTCCAGCAGCTTGCCCTGCCGCTCGAAGCGTCGCGAGCTGGTCCTCGAGCTCGAGCTCGATGCCGCGGATCGCCCGCTCCATGCGCTCCGGGCCGGCGACGTAGTGGGTGGCCGGGAAGACGTAGAGCTCCTTGTCCTCGGTGACGACCTCGCCGGTCAGCGGGTGCAGCGTCATCAGCCGCTCGATCTCGTCGCCGAAGAACTCGATGCGGACCGCGTGCTCCTCGTAGACCGGGAAGATCTCGAGGGTGTCGCCGCGCACCCGGAAGGTGCCGCGGGTGAAGGACATGTCGTTGCGCGTGTACTGGATCTCGACGAGCTGGCGCAGGATCGAGTCGCGGTCGCGCTCCTCGCCGACCCGCAGCCGCAGCATCCGGTCGACGTACTCCTGCGGGGTGCCGAGGCCGTAGATGCACGAGACCGTGGAGACCACGATCACGTCGCGCCGGGTCAGCAGCGAGTTGGTCGCCGAGTGGCGCAGCCGCTCGACCTCCTCGTTGATCGAGGAGTCCTTCTCGATGTAGGTGTCGGTCTGCGGGACGTAGGCCTCGGGCTGGTAGTAGTCGTAGTAGGAGACGAAGTACTCGACCGCGTTGTCGGGGAAGAGCTGGCGCAGCTCGTTGGCGAACTGGGCGGCCAGCGTCTTGTTGGGCTGGAGCACCAGCATCGGCCGCTGGACCTGCTCGGCCACCCACGCCACGGTCGCGGTCTTGCCGGTGCCGGTGGCGCCGAGCAGGACGACGTCCTTGACGCCGGCGTCGACGCGCTTGGTGATCTCCTTGATCGCCGCCGGCTGGTCGCCGGAGGGCTGGTAGTCGGAGACGACCTTGAAGGGCGCCACCCGGCGCTCGAGATCGGTGACTGGTCGCATGCAACGAGCCTAGACGGGCCACCGACATAGCCAGATGGCCGATGCGGAGGAGCGCCCGGATCGCCGACGCTGTTGCCTTGACCGTCGCCTCGTGACCAAGGGGATGTCGATGTCGCGGAAACTACCGAACGTCTCCGGCTGGCCGTTGCGCCGCAAGCTGGCGCTGGCGCTCGCCGTACCGATGCTCTTCGCCGCCACCTTCGGCGGCCTGCGCGTCGCCAAGGAGATGGGCAACAACGCCGATCACTCCGCGGCGGCCAGCCAGGTGACGGTGCTGCCGTCCGCCGTCGCCTACCTCGACGCCGCCGAGGACGCAGCAGTCGTCGCCCGCCGCAAGACCGCGGCCGTCGACCCCGAGCGGGACAAGGCGGTCGTCAAGGTGAACGCCGCGGCCGACGACTTCGCCGCAGCGGCCGACGCCGCCGACCTCAGCCCCACCGCAGCGCGCCCAGGCGGACTCGATCCTCGAGCTCAGCACCCAGCTGCGCGACGGGACGGCCTACCTCAGCGTCGGCCAGTCCGTCTCCCAGGTCCGCCAGCTCCAGCGCGGCGTGACCGAGCTGATCACCGACATCGTCGACGAGCAGATCCAGCCCGAGCCGCGGCTCCAGGTCCTCGGCAGGCGATCGACGGCCGGGTCTCGCTGGCGATGCAGCAGTTCCAGGTCGCGTACGACGACGGCGCCGACGCCAACCCCGTCGACCTGGCCGCCGAGCTCGGGGTCGAGGCGGCCACGATCGACCGCCTCGGCGCCGCCCTCGGCACCACGCAGGCCGAGGTCGCGCGCTGACGCAGGGAACGCCCAGCACTTCGGCGACGTCAGCGCCGGCGGCGTCGACCTCGGCGGCCCGGGGCCTACGCGCCGTACGACACCCTCACCCCGGACCTGCTGACGGACATCGACAGCCACCTGACCGCGGCGGCCGGGAGCGCACGCCTCGCCATCGCCAACGCCGTGGTCACCGGCGTGGCCCTCCTGGTCGCCGCTCTCCTGGCGCTCGCTGGTCGCCCGGCCGCTGACCCCGATCCGCCGGGTGCGCGAGGGCGCGCTGGAGGTCGCCCACGACGAGCTGCCCGAGACGGTCGCGCGGATCCGCGCCGGCGAGGACCCGGGCGAGATCATCCCGATCGACGTCACCACCGACGAGGAGATGGGCCAGCTGGCCCGCGCCGTCGACGACCTGCACCGGCAGGCGGTGCACCTCGCCTCCGGCGAGGCCGAGCTGCGCACGCAGGTCGGCGAGATGTTCGTGACGCTGTCGCGCCGCAACACCTCGCTGATCAACCAGCAGCTCGGCCTGATCGAGCGCCTGGAGAAGGACGAGGAGGACCCGCGCCGGCTCGAGAGCCTCTTCCGGCTCGACCACCTCGCCTCGCGCATGCGCCGTACGGCGGACTCCCTGATGGTCCTCGCCGACGCCCCGACCCAGGCCGGCGACAGGCACGCGCTCACCGTCACCGACGTGCTCCAGGCCGCGATCGCCGGTGTGCAGGACTACCAGCGCGTCCAGATCGACTCGCCGCCGAGCCGCCGCGGATCAGCGCCGCCGCCGCGCGCCGACGTCGTGCACCTGCTGACCGAGCTCGTCGACAACGCCCTGACGCTTCTCCCCGCCCACGGCGTCGCTGCGGTGCAGACCACCGCGTCGATCGCGGGCGTCACTCATCGAGATCAGCGACGGCGGCCTCGGCATCCCCGACGACGACGCTGCGCGACCTCAACGCCGACCTCCGCTCCGGCGGCGAGGTCACCCCCGAGACCGCCCGCCGGATGGGCCTGCTCGTGGTGAGCCGGCTCGCCCAGCGGCACGGGATCACGGGTCGCTGGCGCCGCAACACCGCACGGCGGTACGACGGCCACCGTCCTGCTGCCCGCCCACGCTCCTGGCCACGGCCAGCCGGACGCCCGGGTCCGCGGCGGCGCCCGCGGCGCCGATCGCCGCGTGCCCGCAGCCGGGCCCGTCCGCAGTCGCGTCGTCAGTGCCGGCACCCTGACCCGGTCGACCTCGTCCCGCTCGCGGTCGACGGAACCCCGGACCGGCCGACGCCCGGCAGCCGCCGGGCTCCCCCAGACGCCGGGTGCTCGCGGAGTGCGCTCGCCGAGCGCGCGCCCGAGCCGGAACCGGAGCCGGACGCCTGTCCCGGCAGCCGGTCCGCCGCGGCGGTGCCCGCGCCGCCCGCGACCGGCGAGCCCGGAGTCCGCGTCCCGGGCCGTGCCCTCCGGTCGACGCCTGCCGCGCCGCGACGCCCGTCGCCGGCCCGTCGCCGTGTCCGAGGCAGCTCGAGCCGAGCACGGCTGCCTCGACGCCGACGTCCCGACGTGCCGCTGCTGAGCCGACGACGACGCCGATCTTCCGCGCGCTGCGGTCCAACTGGTTCACCGCCGACGCCGACCGCCGGCCCTGGACGACCTCCGAGATCGAGGCCGGCTGGGAGGCCGCCGAGCAGGTCGCCGAGGCGCCGGTCGCCCAGCTCAGCGAGTCCGGGCTGCCGATGCGGCGCCCCGGCGCAGCGGCTGGTGCCCGGCGGCGTCACGCCCGCCGGCCACCGCCGTCGCCCGCGACCCGGAGGCGATCCGGGCCCGGCTGGCCGCCCACGCCGCCGGCGTCTCCCGCGGCCGCACCGCCGCCGTACCGAGCCGCGCACCCCCGACACCGACCACGGAAGCAGGCCCCGCATGACCGAGACACCCTGACCAGCGCCGACCTCCAGGCGACGACGACGCGCGACCTCGACTGGGTCGTCAGCCAGTTCGTCGACGAGGTGCCGTCCGCGGCGCACGCCATCCTGGTCTCGGCCGACGGGCTGCTGATGGCCGCGAGCGCCAGCCTCCCCGACGAGCGCGCCGAGCAGGTCGCGGCCGTCTCCTCCGGGCTGGCCAGCCTGGCCGTCGGCGCCGCCCGGCTCTTCGAGGGCGGCGCGGTGCTGCAGACCGTGATCGAGATGGAGCACGGCTACCTGCTCCTGATGAGCGTCGGCGACGGGTCGCACCTCGCCGTGCTCACCGAGGACTCCGCCGACATCGGCCAGGTCGGCTACGAGATGGCCCTGCTGGTCGACCGGGTCGGCCGGATGGTCCAGGCGCCGCCCGCGTGCCGTCCGGGTCTGACGCCGAGTGGCCGTGACGCCTCTGACCCGCCGGGCGAGCCGGAGACGACGGCGACGCGCGCGTCGTCCGCCCCTACACGCTGACCGGCGGCCGGACCGCGCCGCAGGTCGAGCTCCCGGTCGAGGCGACGCTGCGCCGGCAGCGGCGTCCGCCGAGCCCGGTCGACGCGAACCTGCTCGGCAGGTCCTCGACGTGTGCGACCACCGGTCGGTCGCCGAGGTCTCCGCGCTCGTCTCGATGCCGATCGGCGTCGTCCGGGTCCTCCTCGGCGACCTGGTCGAGCAGGGACACGTGCGGGTCCAGGCGACCCTGCACCGACGACTCGTCGCACGACGAGCGACGAGAGCTCATCGAAAGGACCCTCCGTGGACTACGCACGCTCTAGTGCCGCACGCGCGATCGCGGCGTCGACCAAGATCGTCGTCGCCGGCGGCTTCGGCGTCGGCAAGACCACCCTGGTCGGCTCGGTCTCGGAGATCATGCCGCTGCGCACCGAGGCGCTCGTCACCAACGAGTCCGAGGGCGTCGACGACCTCGCCGCCGTCCCCGCGCAAGGCGACCACCACGGTCGCGATGGACTTCGGCCGGATCACCCTGGCCGAGGACCTGGTCCTCTACCTGTTCGGTACGCCGGGCCAGCGCCGGTTCTGGTTCATGTGGGACGACCTGTGCCTCGGCGCCATCGGCGCGATCGTGCTCGTCGACACCGCGCGGCTCGACGAGGCGTTCTCGCCGCTGGACTACTTCGAGTCCAAGGGGCTGCCGTTCATCGTCGCGGTCAACCAGTTCGAGGGCGCCAGCGCTACCCGCTCGAGGAGGTCCGCGCGGCGCTCGCGATCCCGAGCACGTCCCGATGATCGAGATCGACGCCCGCGACCGGGAGTCGGCCAAGCAGGCGCTGATCCGGATCACCGAGTACTCGCTCGAGCAGCTCACCGGGGCCGTCCAGGTGTCCGCCCGCTAGTCGCTAGATTGGGGACGTGAGCATCCGGATCCCCACTCCCACCGAGCGGGTGCTGCGGATCCTGCGACGCACGCTGCTCACCTTCGTCGGCATCCAGTTCGCGCTCGCGATCGGGATGTCGCTCGTCGACTCCTACCGGCGCCGCGGCAAGAAGCCCAAGCCCTTCCCGACCACGCCGCCCAAGCGCGGTGCCGGTCGGTGAGGGCACGCTCACGCCGTACACCTACGGGCAGGACCTCTACGACGACATGCTCGCCGCGATCGACGGCGCCCAGCGGCAGGTCCTGTTCGAGACCTACATCTGGAAGGGCGACGAGACCGGCGAGCGGTTCAAGGAGGCGCTCGCCGGCGCGGCCGACCGCGGCGTCGAGGTCTACTGCGATCTACGACGGCTTCGCCAACCTCGTCGTCTCGCCGCGGTTCAAGCGCTTCCCGCCCGACGATGAAGGTGCTGCGCTACCCGGTCTACCCGGCGGGCTGGAAGTTCTTCGACCTCGCCGCTACGGCCGCGACCACCGCAAGATCCTCGTCGTCGACGACGAGGTCGGGTTCGTCGGCGGCTACAACATCGGTACGCCGTACGCCGACCGAGTGGCGCGACACCCACGTCCGGATCACCGGTCCGGGGGTGTGGGACCTCAAGCGCGCGTTCGCGGACTTCTGGAACCTCAACCGACGGCGCCGGATCGGCCACGTCGGAGCGGCCGCTGCTCCTCGAGACCTCGTCGACGTGGGAGTCGCGGATCCGCTTCCACCGCAACGTGCCGCGGCTGTGGATGTTCCCGATCCGGTCGATGTACATCGAGGCGATCAACCGCGCGTCGGTCAACGTCTGGATGACGCACGCCTACTTCTGCCCCGACCAGGACTTCGTCGACGCGATGAAGCAGGCCGCGGGCCGCGGGGTCGACGTACGTCTCCTGCTGCCGCTGAAGTCCAACCACATCGTGGCCGACTGGATCTCGCGCGGCTACTTCTCCCAGCTGCTCAACTCCGGCGTCCGGATCTTCCGCTTCAAGGACGCGATGGTGCACGCCAAGACGTCGACCATCGACGGGACCTGGTCGACGGTCGGCACGGCGAACGTCGACCGGCTCAGCCTCCAGGGCAACTACGAGATCAACGTCGAGGTGATCGACGAGGCGTTCGCGCAGGCGCTCGAGGAGATCTACCGCGCCGACGAGTCGAACTGCCTCGAGCTGACGCCGGTCGGAGTGGGAAGCCCGCGACCTGCACCGCAAGTTCACCGAGATGATCCTGGCGCCGCTGCGGCCCCTGCTCTGATCGACCCTGCTCTAGCTACGGGTCACCTTCGCCGGCAGGTGGGTGCGCGGCGCCATCCGGGCACCGTGGCGGGGCCGCTTCGGACCGGCCAGCAGGAGCAGCGTCACGACCCGGCCGCGGTGCGGGCGCCACGGCTCGAGGAACTCCGCCAGCTCGTCGTCGTCGAAGTCGCGGCCCTCGACGCGCCCAGCCCACCTGGGCGGCCACGTGGTAGTCGCCGAAGGACACCGCGTCGGCGTCGCCGTGGGCGCGCTGGCGCACCTCGGCGGCGGTCCAGACGCCGATGCCGGGCAGGCTGGTCAGCCGCCGCTCGACCTCGTCGCCGGGCAGCCCGACGGTGCGCTCGAGCGAGTCGGCCACCCGAGCGGCGGTGACCAGGGCGCGGGACCGGGCCGGGTCGACGTGCATCCGCAGCCACTCCCACGACGGGACCTGGCGGATCGTGTCGGCCGACGGCTGCACCCACAGCTTGAGGTCGACGCCCGGACCGGGCGCGCGCTCGCCGTAGCGGTGGACGAGCATCCGGAACCCCGCGAACGCCTCCTGCCCGGTCACCTTCTGCTCGATGACCGCCGGCGTCAGCGCCTCCATGACCAGGCCGGTGCGGCCGATCCGCCAGCGCGTGCGTGGCGCCGCCAGGCCTCCTCGACCGACGGGGTGTCGCGGCTCGAAGCCGGACACGTCGTCGTCGGCGCCCGAGCAGCGCCGGCACGCGACTCGAGCGCCCAGTCGGCGCCCGGGCCCCACGCCTCGGCGCGGACCACGCCGTCGCGCGGACGCGCGGCTCGATCGACCAGGGTGGCCGGGCCCTCCGGCGTACGGATGCCGCGCCAGTGGCGCGTCGCCGACGATCTTGTACGTCGGGTCGCCGCCGCCGCGTCTGCAGGCCGCGAGCGCCGAGCCGACCGAGCACGGCCAGTCGGGCCGCCAGTCCGCGCCCGTCCGGCCCGGTCATGCCCCCGACCGTAGCCCGTATCCTCCGACCATGACTCTGCAGATCTCCGACGAGCACCGGGTGCGCACCCTCACCCTGGACCGGCCCGACGCGCTCAACGCCTTCAACGAGGCGCTCTACGACGCGACTGACCGAGGCGCTGCTCGACGCGGCCGACGACCCGGCGTCGCCGTGGTGCTGCTGACCGGCAACGGCCGCGGCGTTCTGCGCCGGCACCGACCTGGTCGAGATGGACGCCCGGGTCATCGACCCCGACTTCGTGGACGGCAAGCACGGCTTCCTCGGGCTGATCGACGCGCTGGTCGACTTCCCCAAGCCGCTGGTCTGCGCGGTCAACGGCGTCGGGCTCGGCATCGGCACGACGATCCTCGGCTTCGCCGACCTCGCCTTCATGTCGACCACGGCGCGGCTCAAGTGCCCGTTCACCAGCCTCGGCGTCGCACCCGAGGCGGCCTCGTCGTACCTCCTCCCCCAGCTGCTCGGCCGCCAGAACGCCACGTGGGTGCTGCTCTCCGCCGAGTGGATCGGCGCCGAGGAGGCCAAGGAGATGGGCCTGGTCTGGCGGGTCTGCGAGCCCGACGACCTGCTGCCCGAGGCGCGCCGCCACGCCGAGCTGCTCGCCGCCCGGCCGATCTCGTCGCCTGATCGCGGTCAAGCGGACGATGACCGAGCCGCTCCGGGCCGGGCATCGCCGCCGCCCGCGAGCGCGAGAACGCCGCCTTCGTCGAGCTGATGGGCGGCCCGGCCAACCTCGAGGCGCTCACCGCCTTCGCCGAGGGCCGCGAGCCGGACTTCACCAAGCTGCCGCCCGGCTGGTGAACAGTCGTGAACAGCCCGTCTCGGGCCATGGTGGGAGCGCGCCCACCGCCCTAGCGTCGTCTACATGACCGACCTCCCCAACATCGTCCTGGTGCACGGCGCCTGGGCCGACGGCTCGTGCTGGAGCGCCGTCATCGAGCAAGCCTCCACGAGCGCGGCTACAACGTCACCGCGCCCCAGTTCCCCGAGACCTCGCTGGCCGCCGACGTCGCCCGGCTGCGCCAGGTGCTCAACCGGCAGACCGGTCCGACGGTCGTCGTCGGCCACTCGTACGGCGGCCAGATCATGACCGCCCTCGGCACGGACGCCCCGAACGTCGTCGGCCTCGTCTACATCGCCGCCTTCGGCCTCGACGAGGGCGAGTCGATCGGCGCGCTGCTCGGTGGCGGGCCCGCCGACGCCGGCGCTGGCGAACCTGATCGTCGACGAGCAGGGCTTCGCGTGGCTGCCCGAGGACGACTTCGTCGGCCACTTCGCCGCCGACGTCGACCCGGCGCAGGCGAAGGTGATGTACGCCGTCCAGCAGCCGATCTCGCTGTCGACGTTCGAGGACGTGATGGGCGTGCCCGCCTGGAAGTCCCTGCCGTCCTGGTACCTGGTCGCGACCAACGACGAGGCGATCCCGCCGGACGCCGAGCGGCCGTTCGCCGAGCGCATGGGTGCGACGACGGTCGAGGTCGAGTCGAGCCACGTGCGCGATGGTGTCCCAGCCCGACGAGGTCGTGGAGCTGATCGAGGCAGCCGTCGCCGGGGTCTCTGCCTAGGTGCTGGCCGGCGGCTCGGTGAGCACCCGCAGCGCCAGGTCGGTGGTGGCGGGCACGCCGAGGTAGCCGACGACCCGGAGCACCCGCTCCGGGTCCAGCGGCAGCAGTCCGGGCGTGCCGGGCTCGTCCGGCGTGAGCCCGAGATCGAGGTCGGTGCGCCCGGACATCATCGAGAGGTTGAAGTCGAACCGCTCGCGAGCGCCTCCGCGCTGAGGCGCTTGAGCAGGGCCGCGCCCATCCGGCGCTGGCCCGTCTCCTCGCACCACGAGTCGATGGTCGCGACGAGCGTGGCACCGTCGCAGTGCTCGATGTCGCCCCACACGGCGCCCATCGAGCCCATCAGGTCGAGCAGCATCGGTGCGGTCTTCTCGCCGATCCCGGGTACGCCGGGCAGGTTGTCGCTGGTGTCTCCGCGCAGCGCGGCGAACTCGAGGTAGTTCTCGGCCGCGACGCCGTACATCGCCCGCAGCGCCGCCGGACCGAGCAGCGGCGACCCGTTGATCCCACCGGTGATCAGTCGGAGCACCTGCGTGCGTTCGCTGATGTGGGCGAACGCGTCCCGGTCCGAGGTGATCAGCACGCAGCGCCAGCCCTCGCGCTCGGCCCAGGTCGCGGCCGACGCATTGACGTCGTCGGCCTCGAGCCCGCGGGGTGACGGTCAGCAGGCCGAGCGCGTCGAGCAGGTCGGCAGCACGCTCTCGAGCTGGTCGACGAAGCTCCGGGATCCTTCGCCGCCCGTCCGGCCTTGTACGCCGGGTAGGCCTGCTCGCGCATCGACGTGCGACGGTCGTCGAGGCCGAAGAGCACCGCATCGGGCGCGAACTGGTCGATCGCCTCCAGGATCTGACGCAGCATCCCGTGCAGCGCCCAGACCGGCCGGCCACCTTGGTCACGCAGGTCCGAGTCGACCCGCGCGTGGTGGTTGCGGTGGAGCAGCGACGGCGCGTCGACCGCGAGCAGCGTCCGGTCGTCGGGTCACAGCAGTCCGAGGGTGGTCGCGTGGCGTCGTACGGCGCCGCTGTCGGCAGCCAGCACGAACGGCACGTCGTGGTCCCAGCCGTCGGTGACGGCCTCGACACGCCCGTTGCCCGGGTCGAGCCGGACCTCGCGGATGTAGACAGCGCGGATCCGACCCGGGTTGGCGCGCACGATGTCGGCGTCCTGGGGCGAATTCGACGACCTGCTCGACGCCCTGACCCGTGAGGTGGTCCGGACCGCACCCGACTTCGTCGCCGTCGAGGAGGCGGCCGGCTACTTCCAGGCGGCGACCGCGGCCCGGGCCGACCTGCGGGCGAACGCCGACTTCTGGCGGCGGCTGCGCTCCGACGTCGACGTCCGGCCGTTGTTCACGCGGGGACCGGCCAAGGCGCCGAAGGCGACAACGCCCGATACCGCGGCTCCCGGCCAGCCCGCCCCCGCCTGACGCGCCCGGCTGACAGGCCGCGAGCGGACACGGGACCCGAGGCAGGGGACGCGGAAGGGGCACCTCCCGCGTGGTGCGGAAGGTGCCCCTTTCGTGTGCGGTGTGGCTGGGTGCTGGGTCAGCGCTCTTCGGTGCCGGCGATGAAGGCCTCGAGCTTCGGCGCGGCCCTCGGTGTCCTCGCGCTGCACGGGCGGGGACTTCATCAGGTAGGACGACGCGCTGATCAGCGCGCCGCCGATGCCGCGGTCCTTGGCGATCTTCGCCGCACGGATGGCGTCGATGATGATGCCGGCCGAGTTGGGGGAGTCCCAGACCTCGAGCTTGTACTCCAGGTTCAGCGGGACGTCGCCGAACGCGCGACCCTCGAGGCGCACGTAGGCCCACTTGCGGTCGTCGAGCCACGCGACGTAGTCGGACGGGCCGATGTGCACGTTGCGGCTGTCGGCGCCCGAGGGCGCCGGCAGGTTGGAGGTGACGGCCTGGGTCTTGGAGACCTTCTTGGACTCCAGGCGGTCGCGCTCGAGCATGTTCTTGAAGTCCATGTTGCCGCCGACGTTGAGCTGGTAGGTGCGGTCCAGCGCGACGCCGCGGTCCTCGAACAGCTTGGCCATGACGCGGTGGGTGATGGTCGCGCCGACCTGGCGACTTGATGTCGTCACCGATGACCGGCACGCCGGCCGCCTCGAACTTCGCGGCCCACTCGGGGTCGGAGGCGATGAAGACCGGCAGGGCGTTGACGAAGGCGACGTTCGCGTCGATCGCGCACTGGGCGTAGTACTTGTCGGCCATCTCCGAACCCACCGGGAGGTAGGAGACGAGCACGTCGACCTTGGCGTCCTTGAGCGCCTGGACGATGTCCACCGGCTCGGCGTCGGACTCCTCGATGGTCTGAGGCGGTAGTACTTGCCGAGGCCGTCGTAGGTGTGGCCGCGCTGGACGGTGACACCGGTGGGGGGCGACGTCGGCGATCTTGATGGTGTTGTTCTCGGAGGCGTTGATCGCCTCGGACAGGTCGAAGCCGACCTTCTTGGCGTCCACGTCGAAGGCGGCGACGAACTCGACGTCGCTTGACGTGGTAGTCGCCGAACATGACGTGCATGAGGCCGGGGACGGTGCCGGTCGGGTCGGCGTCCTTGTAGTACTCGACACCCTGGACCAGCGAGCTGGCGCAGTTGCCGACGCCGACGATGGCGACGCGAATGGATCCCATGGGATAACTCCTAGTGGTTGAGCGGGGTGATCGGTTGGTCGTTCTGGAGGTGGTGCTGCTGGGGGGCGGCCGGGGTGTTCGCGCTCGGCGGTGATCAGCTCGTTGAGCCAGCGGACCTCGCGCTCGGCGGAGTCCAGCCCGTGCCGTTCGAGCTCGGCGGTGTAGCTGTCGAAGCGCTCGCGGTTCTTGGCGGAGGCGGTGCGGATGTTCTCCAGCCGCTCCTCGAGGCGGCTGCGACGGCCCTCGAGGATGCGCAGCCGGACCTCGGCCTCGGTGCGGGCGAAGAAGGCGAAGTGGACGTCGAAGGTGTCGTCCTCCCAGGCGGTCGGCCCGGCCTCGCTGAGCAGGTCCTGGAACCGCTCCTTGCCGTCGGCGGTGAGCTCGTAGACGATGCGCGCGCGCCTGCTGCCCGACCGTCCGCGGCTCGTCGTGCGGCCCACGGTCGCCTCGGTGATCCAGCCCTGGTCGAGCAGTGCCCGCAGGCAGGGGTAGAGCGTGCCGTAGGACAGCGCGCGGAACGGGCCGAGCGCGGCGTTGAGCCGCTTGCGCAGCTCGTACCCGTGCATGGGGCGTCTCGTGCAGCAGTCCGAGGACGGCGAACTCGAGCAGCTCGGTGCGGCGTGCGGCCATGACTGCTCTCCTTCGCTGGGGGCTGGCGTGGCGCGGCCTCGTGGGGGCCGGTGGGGGCTCTGCGTGGCTTGGGTGGGCGCGGCTGACTCGCGTCCTGAGGTGACAAACTCGGAGTTTGTCACCCCACCATACACGACCAGATATATCGAGTCGATACATCCTTCCCGGGTGGTGAGGGCGACCGACGTGCCCGTCCTCGTGCCGTGCGGTGTCCGTCCATGGGCCGGCCCAGCCGTTCGGTCGAGGCCGTCCCCCGTTCCGATGCGGCATTCCCAAGGTCAGCGGTCATACTGATGGTCAGTTGTCGGGGTGGGGCAGCGCTCCCACGGGCGCGCCCCAGCCCGTGTTTCATGCCGATCCGGAAGGCCCCATGAGCACCTCACCCCCGAGCGCCCCACGTCCGAAGCGGCCTGGCCAGGCCCAGTCGGGCGCCGCTCGCCGCCCGAAGGGTGCCAAGCCGGTGGCCAGCCGGAAGAAGGTGTGGGCCAAGCGGCTCGGCATCGTCGCCCTCGCCGGGTTCGTGCTCATGCTTCTGGGCTTCTTCACCGCCTACGCGCTGATCAAGACCCCTGAGCCCAACGACCTCGCCAGCGCGCAGGCCTCGGTCATCTACTACGCCGACGGCAAGACCGAGCTCGACCGGATCAGCGAGGTCAACCGCGAGTCGGTGACGATCAAGCAGATCCCGCTCGTCGTCCGCGAGGCGCACCTGGCCGCCGAGGACCGCACGCTTCTACCAGAACTCCGGGATCAGCCCGTCCGGCATCGCCCGGGCGGTCTGGGTCGGCCTGCGCGGTGGGGCGACGCAGGGTGGTTCGACGATCACCCAGCAGTACGTCAAGAACTACTTCCTGACCCAGGACCAGACCTTGACCCGCAAGGC
This sequence comes from uncultured Actinomycetota bacterium, assembly GCA_963695205.1. Classification (GTDB taxonomy): domain Bacteria; phylum Actinomycetota; class Actinomycetes; order Actinomycetales; family Dermatophilaceae; genus Pedococcus. The sequence goes on from CAVOGI010000003.1 coordinate 18,433, forward strand.
CAAGGAGATCGTGATCTCGATCAAGATCGCGAAGCAGAAGTCCAAGGACCAGATCCTGCAGGACTACCTCAACACCATCTACTACGGGCGCGGCGCCTACGGCGTCCAGACCGCGGCCAAGGCCTACTTCGGCAAGGACGTCTCGCAGCTCAACGCCTCCCAGGGTGCGCTGCTCGCGTCGGTCATCCGCGGGCCCTCCTTCTACGACCCGGGCCTGGGCAAGCAGCAGACGCAGAACGCCAAGGACCGCTGGACCTACGTCATGGACGGCATGGTGTCGCAGGGCTAGCATCACCGCCCGCAGAGCGCGCCAAGGCCACGTTCCCCAAGGTCGTCAAGTACAGCCCCGACAAGGGCGCGAGCGGACCCAACGGGCTACGTCACCAACGCCGTCAAGGCCGAGCTCAAGAGCAAGCTCAAGCTCACCGACGCCGACATCGACCGTGGTGGCTACAAGATCGTCACGACCATCGACAAGAAGGCCCAGGACGCGGCCATCGCCTCGGTCAAGGCCCGGATGCCCACGGGCCCGGGCACGAGCACGCTGCGCGTCGGACTGACCTCCATCAGGCCCGGCGACGGTGCGGTCGTGGCCATGTACGGCGGCACGGACTACAAGAAGGACCAGTTCAACACCGCGACCCAGGCCACGATGCAGGCCGGCTCGACCTTCAAGGTCTTCACCCTGCTCGCGGCGCTGTCCCAGAAGAACCCCATCAGCACCAAGACGCAGTTCGACGGCCACTCGCCGCAGTACTTCAAGGAGTTCGCCGACCCGGGTGCCTCGACCGACTTCCTGCGCCAGGGCGGGGTGCGCAACTTCGGCCGTTCCCGGGCGAGCAGTTCGGCAACATCGACCTGCGCACGGCCACCGGCCACTCGGTCAACACCGTCTACGCCCAGCTCAACATCAAGGTCGGGCCGCAGGCGACCCGCGACGCCGCGGTGGCCGCCGGCCTGCCCGCCAAGGGACTCGGCACCAACTACGCCAACGTCCTCGGCACCTCGCACGTCAAGGTGATCGACATGGCCAACGCCTACGCCACGATCGCGGCCAAGGGTCAGCGCGTGACGCCGTACTTCGTCACGAGCGTCACGGGCGGTCCCGGCGCGATCAACTACACGGCCAAGCCGGTCAAGAAGGCTGCCTTCGACAAGGACGCCATGGCCGACACCACCGACGCGATGCAGCAGCCCGTCAAGGACGGCACCGCGGTCGTACGCCCAGAACCTCGGCCGTCCCGCCGCGGGCAAGACGGGCACGACGACCGACAACAAGGCGGCCTGGTTCGACGGGTTCACCCCACAGCTGGCGACGGCGGTCGGCATCTACAGCACCGGCAAGAACGGCCAGGAGCTGTCGATGAACAACATCCCCGGCGTCGGTGAGCTGACCGGTGCGCACGGTCCCGTTGCACATCTGGACCGACTACATGACCTCGGCGCTCGCCGGCCAGAAGGTCGCTCGACTTCCCGCCGCGGGTCGGCGTCGGCGACAACCAGATCTACACCCGCCGCCCACGACGACCTCGTCCTCGACCTCGTCCACGTCGACCACCACCAGCACCACGACGACGACCACGACGACGACCACGACGACCCCGCCGTCGACCACCTCGACGACCGCACCGCCCGCTCCGACGTCCACGACCAAGACGAAACCGCCGGTCCCGACGTCCGGCGACGGTCACCCTGCTCGGCAACCGCCCGCGAGCACGACAGCCGCCACCCGACCACGGGTCCGTGACGCAGCGGGAGGACCTGCTGCCGAGTGGCTCACTGGCGGTTGCCGGCGGGCCGCTCGGCCGCCATGCCTCCGCCCGGGCGAGGTCGTGGCCGCTCGACGGTGCTCCCGCTGCTCGTCGCCGCGGCGGCGACGATGGCGCTGTCGGTGCTCCGAACGCGCGCACTGCATCCAGAAGGGCTGGGTCGGGTCCGACCAGTTCTGGCACGCCTGCTTCTCCGACCTGCCGGCGCAGTACCAGCTCGGCAACCTCGACCAGGGCCTGGCGGCCTACGTCGGCGGAACGGGGCCCGCGCCGACCACCCGGTCCTCACCGGTTCGGTGATGGCCTGGCTCGGCGGCCTCGTCCCCGACGGCGCGTTCCTCGACCAGACCCGCTGGTACTTCACGCTCTGGGCCATCCTCGGCACGGTCCTGGTCGTCGCGATGGTGTGGCTCACCGCGGCGTCCCGGCCGCGCACGGCCTCCGCTGGCGGCGCAGGTCGCCCTGAGCCCGGTCCTGCTGCTGACCGCGATGGTGTCCTCCGACCTGTTCGGGGTGGCCCTGGTCAGCGCCGGGATCTGGGCCTGGAGCCGGCGCCGGCCCGTGGCCGCCGGGGTCTTGCTGGGGCTGGCCGTGACGGCTCGGACCTATCCGCTGCTGGTCCTGCTGGCGCTGGTGCTGCTCGGCCTGCGCGCCGGACGCCTGGCCGTCGTGCGGTCGCACGCTCGCTGGCGGCCGCGCGGCGCCGTGGCCGTGGTCCTGCTGCCCTTCCTGCGTGGGCAACCCGTCGGCGATCCTGCGCTCCACCCACGTGCTGGTGGGACAGCGCCGCCGGCCTCGGGTCGCTGTGGATGCTGCCGCAGCTGCTCGGCGCCCCGCTGCCGACCTCGGCCACGACGGCGACCTGCCGCTCGTCGCGCTGGTGCTCGCCGCTCGGAGCCGGTGCGGTCTTCGCCCTGGGCACCCCGCGGCGGCCCGACGCTGGCCGAGGTGTCGCTCGTCCTCGTGGCGCTGGCCCTGCTCACCGGCAAGGCCTTCCCCGTCCAGTCCTCGCTGTGGCTGGTCCCCCTGGTCGCGCTGTGCGGGCTGCGCTGGCGCGACCACCTCATCTGGGCCGGCGCCGAGGCGCTGCACTTCGTCGCCGTCTGGCTCTACGTCGGCGGGCTGTCCACGCCCGACCGCGGCCTGCCCGCCGGCTGGTATGCCGTGTTCCTCGTCGTCCGCGTGGTCGCCGTCGGCTACCTCGTCTGGCGGGTGTGGCGCACCGCCGCCGCCCGGCCCGCCGCGGATCCGACCCCGCCCGCGGCCGAACCGGAGCCCTCGAGCGCACCGGCGCCCGCGCCATACCCGGGTCGTCGAGGATCCGCGGCGGCAGGACACGTCGGATCTTCCGAGGACCCGCACGTCGGCGGCGGTCGACGAGCTCGCGGGCGAGTTCGCCGGGGCCGACGACCGGTTCCTCGTCCGTCTCGCCTGACCGGGACCTGTGGACAAGCGATTCGGCGATGTCGCCCGGTCCCGGTACTCTTGTCCAGTTCCCCCCGAGGCTCGCCCAACCGGTGAGTCCAGGGGGATCGCACTGCAACCCTCCTGTCACGGAGAGACCGTGACCGCACAGACCAAAGGAGGCGGGTTATCAGCATGCGTCAGTACGAACTCATGGTCATCCTCGACCCCGAGCTCGACGACCGCACCGTCGCGCCGTCGCTCGACAAGTTCCTCACCGTCGATCACCAAGGACAACGGCACCGTCGACAACGTCGACATCTGGGGCCGTCGTCGCCTGGCGTTCGAGATCAAGAAGAAGGCCGAGGGCATCTACGCCGTCGTCAACTTCACCGCGGAGCCGGCCACGGCCAAGGAGCTGGACCGCCAGCTCGGCCTCAACGAGTCGGTCATGCGCACCAAGCTCCTGCGCCCCGGCGCCTGAGCCGCACCGATCTGAACCTGCACCACCCGTTCCACCAGACCTGACCTACCGAACAGGGGACCCGCTACATGGCTGGCGACACCGATCATCACCGTCATCGGCAACATCACCGGCGACCCCGAGCTGCGCTTCACCCCCTCGGGTGCTGCCGTCGCGAACTTCACCGTGGCCTCCACGCCGCGGCAGTTCGACCGGCAGTCCAACGAGTGGAAGGACGGGGAGACGCTGTTCATGCGCTGCTCGGTGTGGCGTGACGCGGCCGAGAACGTGGCCGAGTCCCTCCAGCGGGGCACGCGCGTCATCGTCTCCGGCCGCCTGAAGTCTCGCTCGTACGAGACCAAGGAGGGCGAGAAGCGCACCGTCGTCGAGATGGAGGTCGACGAGGTCGGCCCGTCGCTGCGGTACGCCACGGCGAAGGTCAACAAGACCCAGCGCGGCACGGCGGCGGCGGCGGCTTCGTCGCGGCGGCGGCGGCGGCCAGGGTGGCGGCGGTCAGCAGGAGGACCCGTGGGCGACCGGCCCGTCCGGTGGCCAGCAGCCCTCCCAGCAGGCAGCTCGTCCCAGGGTGGCGGCCAGCAGGGTGGCGGTTGGGGCGGCGGCGCGCCGTCCTACGACGAGCCCCCCTTCTGATCCGGTTCGGATCACCCGGGTATGCCGCGCGGCTCCGCACGGAGCTCGCCCCACGGCATACCCACCACTGCCCGCCGGCTGACGCCGGCTCGGCAGGACCAGCTGAAGAACCCCATCCCTGGGAGACCAGGGCTCATCCGCGAAGACACTTCGCAGAAGGAGAGCACCACGATGGCCAAGCCCGTTGTGCGCAAGCCCAAGAAGAAGGCCAACCCGCTGAAGGCGGCGAAGGTCGAGAACATCGACTACAAGGACACCGCGCTGCTGCGCAAGTTCATCTCCGACCGCGGCAAGATCCGCGCTCGTCGGGTGACCGGTGTGTCCGTCCAGGAGCAGCGGCTCATCGCCACCGCGGTCAAGAACGCCCGCGAGATGGCGCTGCTGCCCTACTCCAGCTCGTCCCGCTGAGCCGGCGAAACCAGAGGAGAAGTCAGTTATGAAGGTGATTCTCACGCACGAGGTCTCGAGCCTCGGCAACCCTGGCGACGTCGTCGACGTCAAGGACGGGTACGCCCGCAACTTCCTGTTCCGCCGTGGCCTGGCCACCGCGTGGACCAAGGGCGGGCAGAAGCAGGTCGACGCGATCAGCAAGGGCCGTGAGGTCCGCGCCGTGAAGACCCTCGAGGAGGCCAAGTCGATCAAGGGCAACCTCGAGAACAAGGCCGTCAAGGTCGTCGCCCACGCCGGCACCGGCGGTCGCCTGTTCGGCGCCGTGTCCACGACCGACATCGCCGAGGCCGTCAAGGCTGCCGGCGGCCCGGAGCTGGACCGTCGCAAGATCGAGATCAGCACCCCGATCAAGTCGGTCGGCACGCCACGAGGCCCTCGTCCGTCTGCACCCCGAGGTGCAGGCCAAGGTGACGCTCGACGTCGTCGCCGGCTGACGACGCCACACCCCGAAGGGCCCGCTCCTGCTGGAGTGGGCCCTTCGTCGTGTCCGGGTCCGCGCCGGGTGCGAGGTCGGCGACCGCACGTCTCGCGACTGTCCGGTTCGTGCTGATCGTCCGTTCGGTTGGTAGCGGGCGTGATCACGGGTCGAGACGGCCGTGGTGTTCCTATGCTCCGGCGAAGGCCTCGCCCGGGGTCGACGAATCATTGCGTGGGGGAACGTCTTGTCCAGTTCGATGCCAGAGTCGGCTTCGTCGTCACCGTCCACGGATGCCAGCCACCCGGAGGTGGCGCCGGCCGTCGAGCTGCGTGGCGCGGGAGCCGAGGAGCTCGTCGCCCTCATGCAGGCCAACGGACGGGACCGCCGCCGAGGTCGGGTTGTCGCCCTGGTGGGCGCGGTCACCGGCATCGTCGCCCTCGGCACCGGGGGCGTCTTCGCCTTCCAGCAGCTCAGCGGGGGCGGGACGCAGCCCGAGTCGGTGCTGCCCTCGAGCACGGTCGCGTTCGCCAAGGTCGACCTCGACCCGTCAGCGGGTCAGAAGGTCGACGCGTTTCGTTTCCTGCGGTCCTTCCCCGCGGCGGACAAGCAGATCGGTGCCAACACCGACTTGCGCAAGGTGGCCTTCGAGGCGATCCAGCAGCAGGGTGGGCTCGGCAAGGTCGACTACGCCAAGGACGTGCAGCCCTGGCTGGGTCAGCGGATGGGCATCGGGTTCGTCCCCGACTCGGCCGCCAAGGAGGGCGCCCGCCCGGTCCTCGCCCTGGGCCTCAGCGATGCGACGGCGGCCAGGTCCCACCTCCCTGCGCTGGCGAGCGCCCTCGGTGGACGCTGCCGGGTGCTCGAGGAGTACGCCGTCTGCACCACTGGCACCACCGACGCCCCGCTCGACGCCATCGTCGCGGCGACCGCGCGCGGAACCCTGGCGGAGGCGTCGACCTACCGTCAGGACATGGGCGACCTCGGGGAGGACGGGGTCGTCTCGGCCTGGGTCGACTCCGCCAAGGCGGGGGAGATGGTCGGGGCCCTCAGCGGGGCCGCCGGCATGCCGAAGGCGAACCTCACGAACCTCGCCGACGCCGGTCGGACGGCGGTGGCCCTGCGTTTCGACGGGCCACACCTCGAGCTGGCAGGGCACGTCAACGGGGTGAAGGCTCGTCCCTCGGGCACGGGTGACGCCCGGGCCATCACCACGCTGCCGTGGAACACCCTGGCCGCCGTGAGCGTCGGCGGTGCGGGCAAGAGCTTCAGCACGGCGTGGCCCGAGCTCGAGTCCTCGCTGCGGGCCGCGGTCGGCGACAAGGAGTTCACCGCCGGGCTCAAGCAGGTCGAGCACGCCGTCGGCATCTCGGTGCCCGGCGACGTCGCCGCCGCCCTCGGCACCCGGTTCACCGTGGTCTTCGGTGGGATCGACCCGGCCAACGGACCGAAGGTGGCCGTCCTCGGTGACGGTGACGCCGATGTGCTGCGCTCCGTCGCCGACCACGCGGCCGGGGCTCGCCGGCGGTGGCAAGGCGTCGGTCCACCCCGCGGGTGGCGACACCGTGGTCTCGCTCTCCGACGACTACGGCCAGGAGGTGGCCACCACGCACGGTCTCGGCGACATGCCCGCCTTCAAGGACGCCCTCAAGGATCCCCAGGACGCCCAGGTCGCGGCCTACGTCGACATCTCCGGGCTCGCTGCGCAGTTCAAGGACGACCTGGCGGGATCGAAGTCCACCTCCGCCGGCGCCTCTGGCGGCGCCTCTGCACTGGACCACCTGTCGGCTCTGGGCATCACGGCGACCAGCCACGGCTCGGGCGCGGACTTCCGGATCCGCCTGACGACCAAGTAGGTCCGCCCGGCGCCGAGCCGGGCCGGCCGCGTGCCGACGCCGGGTCGGGCCGGGATGGGCGTCAGCGCTCGTCGACCATGACGTCGATGCTGTAGTCCTCGGGCCCTGTAGCAGTGGTCGCCGTACTCGACCGGCCTTGCCGGCCGCGTCGAACGCGCTGCGGGTCATGGTGAGCACGGGCTCGGTGCCGCGGATCCGCAGGTGCCGTCGTTCGGCGGCGCGTGGGCATCCGGGCGCCGATGCTCTGGTGCGCCACGACGGGACGTATCCCGCGTTCACGCAGCACGGCATACAGGCCCTCGCTGCTCGAGCTGCTCGCGGGTGATGTCGCCGACCGCCGGCGGCAGCCAGTTGCGCATCACGGCCAGCGGTGTCGTGCCGGCGCAGCGCAGCCGTTGGATGCACAGCAGCACGGTGTCCGGCGGCAGGTCGAGGGCAGCGGCGGCGACCTCGTCCTGCACCAGCTCGTGGGAGAGGACGGTCGGTCGTCGGGGTGTCGCCTCCGCGGGCGAGGTCGTCGCAGAGGCTGGTGCAGCTCGGCCCGACGGTGCACCTTGCGGTTGGCGACGGTCGTGCCCAGACCTCGGCGCCGGACGAGCAGGCCCTGGGAGACGAGCTCCTGGAAGGCGCGGCGCACCGTGGGGCGGGACAGGCCGAGTCGTTCGCCGAGCGCGATCTCGTTCTCGAAGGGGTCGCCGGGCTGCAGGTCGCCGTCCGTGATCGCCGGCCGAGAGCTGCTCGGCCGAGCTGGTGGTAGAGCGGCACCGGGGAGGCCCGGTCGATCCTGACGCCGATCTGCTTCACCATGGCGCGACACAGTAGTCGGTCGACGCGCCCGACGAGAGGACATCAGAATGTCAGGACATATTCTTGACACTCCCTCGAGGGTCCGCGTCAGGCTGTGACCTCGCCCTCCTCGAGCCCGCCCTGAACGGAGCAGTCATGCGTATCGGCCTCGCCGGCGTCGGACGCATCGGCGCCTTCCACGCCGAGACCCTGCGAGCCCTCCCGCGGTCGACGAGCTCGTCGTCACCGACGTCGACGCGGGGTGGGCCGAGCAGGTCGCGGACCGAGCTGCGGGCTGGCCTGCGGCCGACTCGCCGGAGGCCCTGCTCGCCGCGGCGTCGACGCGCTCGTCATCGCGGCAGCGACCAACGCGCACGCGCCCCTGCTCCTGCGGGCCGGCGTCGAGGCGGGCATCCCGACGTTCTGCGAGAAGCCGGTCGCCGGCGACGCCTGGCGGAGACGCCTCGAGCTCGCCGAGCTCGCGCGGCAGCACGGACGTGCCCGGTGCACATCGGCTTCCAGCGTCGCTTCGACGCCGGCTACCGCGCGGCCGCCGGGCGCGGTCGCAGTCGGCGAGCTCGGCTTCCTGCACACGCTGCGGGCCAGCGACCCGCGACCAGGCACCGCCGCACGCGGCATACATCCCGACCAGCGGGGGGATCTTCCGCGACTGCAACGTCCACGACTTCGACATCGTCCGGTTCGTCACCGGGCGCGAGGTCGTCTCGGTCTACGCCACGGGGGCCAACCAGGGCGCAGTCGTTCTTCGCCGAGGCGGGCGACGTCGACACCGGCAGCCGCCATCCTCACCCTCGACGACGGCACGCTCGCCCAGGTGTCCTCGTCGCGCTACAACGGGCAGGGCCACGACGTGCGGCTGGAGGTCCTGGGCAGCAGGGGCAGCGTCGCCGTCGGCCTCGACGACTCCCTGGCGCTGCGCTCCGTCGAAGCCGGGCGTCGACCTTCCCACCCGGGCCGGTGCACGTGTCGTTCATGGACCGGTTCCTGCCGGCCTACCGTGCCGAGCTGACCGCGTTCGCCGACGTCGCCCGCGGCGCGATCCCCTCCCCGTGCACCGTCGCCGACGCGCTCGCAGGCGTTCCGGATCGCCGAGGCCTGCGAGCTCGTCCCGTCGCGAGGGCCGCGTGGTCCGCCTCGACGAGGTGGCGTCGCTGTGAGCGCCGCACTGGTGGGGGCACCGCAAGGGGTCCGCCGCCCGGTCGAGCAGCGCGTCGCCGGGGCCCCGATCTCCTGGGGCGTCTGCGAGGTGCCCGGGCTGGGGCTGGCAGCTCGACGCCGAGACGGTGCTGACCCAGATGGCCGAGGTCGGCCTCGCGGCGACGGAGTTCGGCCCGGACGGCTTCCTGCCCGACGACCTCGGACGAGCGCGCGCGCACCCTGTCCGCCCACGGGCTGCACGCCGTCGGCCAGTTCGTCCCGGTCGTCCTGCACGACCCCGTCGCACGACCCGTTGCCCGAGGTCGAGCCGGCCATGCACGCCCTCGTCGCGCGCCGGCGCCTCGACCGTCGTCCTCGCCGCCGCCACCGGGATGGAGGGGTACGACGAGCGCCCGGTCCTCGACGACACCGCGCTGGAGCACGCTGCTCGCCAACCTCGACCGGATCGCCGAGGCAGCAACGGCCCACGGGCTGACCGCGACGCTGCACCCGCACGTCGGCACGATGGTCGAGACCGGTGACGAGACGGCCCGTGTCCTGGCCGGCAGCCGGCATCGGCCTCTGCCTCGACACCGGTCACCTGCTCATCGGCGGCGGTGACCCCGTCGCCGTCGCCGGCGAGCCCCCGGAACGGATCGCCCACGTGCACCTCAAGGACGTCCGCCTCGACTGGGCCCGCCAGGTGCAGTCCGGCGAGGCCACCTACACCGAGGCCGTCGCCGGCGGCATGTACGTCCCCCTCGGCGAGGGCGACGTCGACATCGCCGCCATCGTCGGCGCCCTGGAGGCCCACGGGTATGCCGGGTGGTACGTCCTCGAGCAGGACACCATCCTGCCCGGCGACCCCGGCCCTGACGGGCCGGTCGCGGCGGTCCGCACCAGCCTGGCCCACCTGCTCGACGTCGCCGGTGCCACCACTCCGCGGGTAGGTGGCTGACGTGGCGGGTCCGACGCTCCGGCGACCCGCGATGGCGACGTGGCCGCGGCAGGCGGCGGCGCGCCATACGACGTCGTGGCGATGGGCCGCACCGGGGTCGACATCTACCCGCTCCAGCACGGCGTCGGGCTCGAGGACGTCGAGACGTTCGAGAAGTTCCTCGGGGGCAGCGCCACCAACGTCGCCGTCGCCGCGGCTCGGCACGGGCTGCGTACCGCGCTGCGTGACCCGCACCGGTCGATGACCCGTTCGGGCGCTACGTCCACCAGGCGCTGCGCGGGCTTCGGCGTCGACGACCGGTTCGTCACCGCCGTCGACGGGCCGCCGACGCCGGTGACGTTCTGCGAGGTGCTTCCCGCCGGACGACTTCCCGCTGTACTTCTACCGCTACCCGATCGCCCCCGACCTGATGATCGAGGCCGACGAGCTGCCGCTGGACGCCATCCGCGACGCCCGGATCTTCTGGGCGACCGTGACGGGCCTGTCGCAGGAGCCGAGCCGCGCGGCGCACTTCGCCGCCTGGGCAGGCCCGCGGCCGACGCACCGCACACCGTCCTCGACCTCGACTACCGGCCGATGTTCTGGCCGCACCCGGAGCGAGGCGAGCGCCCAGGTGGACAAGGCCCTCGACCACGTGACCGTCGCCGTCGGCAACCGCGAGGAGTGCGAGGTCGCCGTCGGCGAGACCGACCCGCAGCGCGCCGCCGACGCGCTGCTCGAGCGCGGGGTCGAGCTCGCCGTGGTCAAGCAGGGACCCCAAGGGCGTGCTGGCCGCGACCGCGTGACGAGCGCGTCGAGGTGCCGCCCTTCCCCGTCGACGTGGTCAACGGCCTGGGTGCCGGCGACGCCTTCGGCGGGGCCCTGTGCCACGGGCTGCTCGAGGGCTGGGACCTGCGCCGGATCCTCGAGTTCGCCAACGTCGCCGGGCGCCATCGTCGCCTCCCAGCTGGAGTGCTCGACCGCCATGCCGACGACCGCCGAGGTCGAGTCGCTCCTCGCCGGGAGCCGGTCGTGACCGCGCCGCGCTTCGCCGTCGCCGACCTCACCGAGGTCCGGGCCCGCGAGCCGCACCGCATCGCCGAGGAGTGGGCGAACCGGCGCCTTCGCCAGGTGGTGCGCCGCGACGGCCGGCTGCTCCTCGTCGCCGCCGACCACCCGGCCCGCGGCGCTCTCGGTGTGCGCGACGACGCCGCGCGCGATGGCGAGCCGCACCGACCTGCTCGAACGCCTCGTCACCGCGCTTGTCGCGCCCCGGCGTCGACGGGGTGCTCGGCACGCCCGACATCCTCGACGACCTGCTCCTGCTCGGTGCCCTGGAGGGCAAGGTCGTCGATCGGCTCGATGAACCGCGGCGGCCTGCAGGGCTCGTCGTTCGAGCTCGACGACCGGTTCACGGCCTACCGCGCCAGCGACCTCGCCGCCCTGCGGCCTCGACGGCGGCAAGATGCTGACCCGGATCGCGTTCGACGACCCCGGCACCGTGGCGACCCTCGAGAGTCCAGTGCCCGTGCGGTGACCGAGCTGGCCGAGCTCGGGCTGATGGCGATGGTCGAGCCGTTCCTGTCGCGAGCGCCGTGACGGCCGGGTGGTCAACCTGCTCGACCCGGACTCGTCGATCACGCTCGATCCACGTCGCGTCGGCGCTCGGGGCGTCGAGCGCGCACACGCTGGCTCAAGCTGCCCGTCGTCGACGACCTCGACCGCGCGTCATGGACGCCACGACCCTGCCGACGCTGCTGCTCGGTGGCGACCCCGTGGGCGACCCGCACGACACCTACGCCTCCTGGGGCAAGGCCCTCGACCTGCCCGCCGTCCGCGGACTCGTCGTCGGGCGGGCCCTGCTCTACCCGCCGGACGGTGACGTCGCCGCTGCCGTCGACATCGCCGCCGAGCTCGTGCACGGGGTGTCGCGCTGACGTGAGTCGACAACGCCCGCTGGGTGCACCCGCTCGGCACCGTCGCCGACCGGACGGCTGGGACGTCGCGGTCGACGAGGCCGTCGACGGCTGGCAGCACACCGGTCTGTATGCCGGGTCGGCTGGCGGCCGGGGAGAGCCGCGAGCTCGCGGCCGGCGGAGCGGGAGCACGTGGTCGTCCCGTTGTCGGGCTCGGTCACGGTCGAGTCGCGAGGGCGGACCGGGCGGTGCTGGCCGGGCGGGCGTCGGTGTTCGCCGGCCCGACCGACGTCGCCTACGTCGCGCGGGACCGTCGCGCTGACGGTCACCGCCCACGACGGTCCGGCCCGGGTGGCGGTCTGCGCGGCCCGGGCCAGCGCGGCCGGCGGCCAGCGCGCGCATACCCCGTCGTTCCGGCACCTGCCGGCCGCCGAGGTGCCGGTCGAGCTGCGCGGGCGCCGGCACGGCGAGCCGGGAGGTGCGCAACTTCGGCATCCCCGGTGTCCTCGACGCCGACTCGCTCATCGCCTGCGAGGTGATCACGCCGGCCGGCAACTGGAGCTCCTACCCGCCGCACAAGCACGACGAGGCGCGCGAGGGGCTCGAGACCGAGCTCGAGGAGATCTACTACTTCGAGGTCCAGGCGACGGCCGGGTCGCCGGCCGCTCACGGCGCGGATCCCGTCGGCTACCAACGGGTCTACGGCACCGACGAGCGACCGATCGACGTGCTCGCCGAGGTGCGCACCGGTGACGTCGTCCTCGTGCCCCACGGCTGGCACGGCCCGTCGATGGCCGCGCCCGGCTACGACCTCTACTACCTCAACGTCATGGCCGGCCCAGGGGCCGAGCGGGCCTGGCTGATCTGCGACGACCCGGCCCACGGCTGGGTGCGCGAGACCTGGGCAGGGTCAGGACGTCGACCCCCGACTGCCCCTGGGAGGGGACCGATGACCGCGCCAGTGAGCAAGACCGTGAGCCGACCGTGCGGCTCACCGTCGCGCAGGCCGTCGTGCGGTTCCTCGCCCAGCAGTGGACCGAGCGCGACGGGGAGCGGCAGAAGCTGTTCGCCGGCTGCTTCGGGATCTTCGGCCACGGCAACGTCGCCGGCATCGGCCAGGCGCTGCTGCAGGGTGAGGTCGGCGACGAGTCGCCGGCCCACGACGAGCACCTGCCCTACGTCCTGGCCCGCAACGAGCAGGCCATGGTGCACACCGCGGTCGGCTACGCCCGGCAGAAGGACCGGCTGCAGACCTGGGCCTGCACCGCGTCGGTCGGCCCGGGCTCGACCAACATGCTCACCGGCGCGGCGCTCGCCACGATCAACCGGATCCCGGTGCTGCTGCTGCCTTCCGGCACCTTCGCGACGCGCGTGTCCGGTCCGGTGCTGCAGGAGCTCGAGCAGCCGTATGCCGCGGACGTCACCGTCAACGACGCGCTTCCGTCCGCTGTCGCGCTTCTTCGACCGGGTCAACCGTCCCGAGCAGCTGCCGTCCGCCCTGCTCGGCGGCGATGCGGGTGCTGACCGACCCGGCCGAGCACCGGGGCCGTGACCGATCGCGCTGCCGCAGGACGTGCAGGCCGAGGCGTTCGACTGGCCCGTCGAGCTGTTCGCCGAACGGGTCTGGCACGTCGCCCGGCCGCTGCCCGAGGCCGTGGACGTCGCGGATGCCGCCGCCGCTGATCCGTTCTGCGGCGACGGCCGTTCGTCGTCGCCGGCGGCGGGGTGCACTACTCCGGCGCCGAGGACGCGCTGCGCGCGTTCTGCGAGGCGACCGGCATCCCCGTCGGGGAGACCCAGGCCGGCAAGGGCTCGCTGCCGCACGGCCACCCGCAGCTGATGGGCGCGGTCGGGTCCACCGGCACCACCGCCGCCAACGCCCTCGCCGCCGAGGCGGACCTGGTGATCGGCGTCGGCACCCGCTGGAGCGACTTCACGACAGCCTCGCGGACCGCCTTCCAGGACAAGCGGCGTCCGGTTCGTCAACATCAACGTGGCGCGGTTCGACGCGGGCAAGCAGGCCGGCCTGCCCGGTGGTCGCCGATGCGCGGGAGGCGCTCGACCGCGTTGACCGACGCCCTCGACGGGTATGCCGTCGACCGACGCCTACCGCGAACGCCAGGCCGCGCTGTGGCGGGCCTGGGACGAGCAGGTCAGCGCGGCATACGACCCGCCTGCCGAGGTGACCGAGCGCGCTTGGCGCCGGGGCTGCTGACCCAGGCCGAGGTGCTCGGGGTGGTCAACGAGCAGACCGACCCGCGGGACGTCGTGCTCTGCGCCGCCGGGTCGATGCCCGGCGACCTGCACAAGCTGTGGCGGGTGCGCGACCGCAAGGGCTACCACGTCGAGTACGGCTACTCCTGCATGGGATACGAGGTCCCGGCGTCCATCGGGGTCCGGCTGGCCGACCCGACCCGCGACGTCTTCGCCATGGTGGGCGACGGCGGCTACCTGATGATGCCGACCGAGCTCGTCACCGCCGTCCAGGAGCGGGTCAAGGTGGTCGTGGTGCTCGTGCAGAACCACGGCTTCCACTCGATCGGCTCGTTGTCGGAGTCGTTGGGCTCGCAGCGGTTCGGCACGCGCTACCGCTACCGCGACGTGGCGTCCGGGCGTCTCGAGGGCGCCCCGTTGCCGGTCGACCTCGCGGCGAACGCCCGCAGCCTCGGTGCCCACGTCATCGAGGTGCACTCCCGCGCCGAGCTCGAGCAGGCCGTCAAGGAGGCGAAGGCGGCTCCTGCCGACGGCGGCCCCGTCGTCATCCACGTCGAGACCGACCCGACGGTGCACTCGCCCGACAGCGACAGCTGGTGGGACGTGCCGGTCAGCGCGGAGTCCGAGCTGGCGTCGACGCAGGAGGCCTACGCGGCATACGTCGAGCACAAGGCGCGGCAACGCCCCCTGGTCGGCCCCCAGGACGGCTAGGGTCGACCCTGGTCGGCCCCAGGACGCCTGAGGGTCAGCGGACCACGAGCGCGACCGCCGAGACGAGGGTGGCGGCGAGCACGGCCCGGTCGAAGTGGGACTGGCTCAGCCGTCGCGCCGTGTGCAGCCCCGCCCAGGTCCCGAGCAGGACGAACGGGATGAGCAGCGCCGTCCGCTGCAGCGTGCCCACGGTGAACAGCCCGAGCCCGGCGCTGAACGGGATCTTGCAGAGGTTCACCCCGAAGTAGAACAGCGCGCCGGTCCCGAGGAACCGCCGCTTCTCCACCCCCCGCGCCACGAGGTAGAGGGTCATGACCGACCCGGCGGCGTTCGCCGTCATCGTCGTGAACCCGGCGGCCAGACCGGTCCCCGACGCGGCGCGACGGGACCGGGCGATGACCGAGACGTCGGGCGAGCGCCACTGCAGGAGCAGCTGCAGGAGGCCGGTGACCAGCAGCAGCACGCCGATCGAGCGCCGCAGCACCGTGTCGTCGACCACGGCGAGGAACGCCGCACCCAGCGCGAGGCCCGGCAGGACACTGGGCACCAGACGTCTCAGCAGGGCCCAGTCGGCGTGCTCGCGGTACTTCCACACGGCGACGACGTCGCCGGTGATGAGCAGCAGCAGGATGGCAGCGGTCGACTCCCGGGCCGGCATGACGCTTGCGAAGATCGCGATGGAGATGGTCGCCAGGCCGCCGATGGAGGTCTTGGCGTAGCCGACGAGGAGGGCGGCGACGACCAGCAGCAGCGCCTCGAGCACCCCCGGACCATATCCCTGGTCGAGCCACCACGCGGGGTGCCCGCCGTGGTCACGTCGGGCGCAGGGTCGGGCGGCGGGGCAGAATCGGCCCATGGACAGACGAGTTGCGGTCGCTGGCACCGGTCCGGTGTCCGCCGAGGCCGGGGTCGCGGCCGTCCGCGCAGGCGGCAACGCCGTCGACGCCGCGATCGCGGCCATCGTCGCCGCCATGTCGACCGAGCCGGGCATCGTGTCGATGCTCGGGGGCGCGTTCGTCAGCATCTGGCCGGCCGGGGGTGAGCCCGAGGTCATCGACGGCAACGTCGAGATGCCGGGGCGGGGCCATCACCCGGACCGCTTCGGTACCGGACTGCGTGAGATCCAGACCGAGTACGGCGGGGGCCTGACGCTGTATGCCGGACACGGCTCGGTCGCGACCCCGGGGGCGTTCGCCGCGCTCGGGCTGGCGCACCAGCGGCACGGCGCGGCCCGGTGGGCCGACGTCCTGGCGCCGAGCGTGGCGGCCGCACGGGAGGGTTTCTCACTGGGCGCGGCGGCAGCGAGCTACCTGGCGCATCACCGGCGACAGCGTGTTCGGCTGGGACGAGCACACGGCCGCACTGGTCAGGCGTGCCGACGGGACTGCCTTCGCTGCGGGGGAGCAGGTCGCCAACCCCGACCTGGGTACGACGCTGGAGCACCTGGGCGACCGCGGGGCGGACGACCTCTACACCGGGGAGCTGGCCGCCCGGATCGCCGAGGACAGCGCCACGCGGGGTGGGCTGGTCACGGCCGCCGACCTCGCGGCATACCGCGCCGTCGTCCGCACCCCGCTGCGGATGCGCCTCGGCGACTGGGACGTCGCCACCAACCCCCCGCCCTCGGTCGGTGGCCCGATGCTCGCGGTGATGCTCCGCGAGCTCGGCGGCCGATGTGTGGGACTGGCAGCAGGTCATCGACGTGCAGCGACGGGTGCTGGCCTACCGGCACAAGGTCCATGACCTGTCGACCGACCTCGAGGAGGACGGCTACGCGCTGCTGGAGCTGGTGGAGCGCCACGGCCTTGCCGGCCTGCCCACGTCGTCCTCGACGGCGAACGTGTCGGCGGTCGACAGCGACGGGACGGTCTGCGCGATCACCGCGTCGAGCGGGTACGGCTCGGGCGCCACCGTGCCCGGCACCGGCATGATGCTCAACAACTGCCTCGGTGAGCCCGAGCTCAACCGCCTCGGCCTGCACGCCCTCACCCCGGGCACGCGCCTCGCGTCCAACATGGCGCCGTCGGTCGCGCGCTCCGGTGCCGGCGCCGCACTGGCGATCGGCAGCCCCGGCGCCGACCGCATCACCACGGCCCTGATGCAGGTGCTGGGCCGCTACTGCCACCACGGCGACTCGCTGCAGCAGGCCATCGACGCGCCCCGGGCCCACGTGCGGATCCTCGAGGACGGCAGCACGCGCGTGGACCACGAGGACGACCCTGCGATCGCTGCCGCGGTCTCGGCGATGGGCCTGCCGGCGTTCGTCCACGACCAGATCTCGATGTTCTTCGGGGGAGTGGGCGCTGCGGCGCGGGGTGCCGACGGTGACCTGGTCGCCGCCGGCGACCCCCGCCGCGAAGCCGCGACCCGCATCGGCTGACGCAGCCTCACCGCCGGCTCTTTCTGCCGGTTCGAGGTATTCGCCTACCCGATTCCGGTAGGCGAATACCTCGAACTGAGTGAAGGGGTGCGAGCCGAGGCCCGTATGGCGCGCAGCTAGCTCGTGGTCGGTCGGCCGGTGGAGCGTCGTCCGGCCCTCTGTCCGACCCGGTGACCGGCGACCCAGACGATGCCGACCAGGGCGGCCGCGCAGAATGCCGCTGCAGCCGGCCGCGCGCCATACCAAGCCGTCGGGCCCGTTCCGGCGAGGGCGGCGAACACCGACCAGACCGCCCCGACGCCGATCGCGGGACCGACCCACGGGCGCAGGCGGTGTCGGGTGGCGGCCAGGAGGACGACGACCAGCGCCGGGCCGATCGCCCAGAGGAGGTCGGCGCCGATGCCGCGCAGTCCGAACCCGAACAGGCGGTAGTAGGCGTACCCGGGCGCCCCGGTGCTCGCCGAGGCCCAGGGTCGAGCCATCGCAGCCAGACCGGCGGCCATCAGCGTCGCCGAGGCGGTGCACGCCAGCAGTCCCCGGCGTGTCAGGTGGATCGGTGCCAGGCTGGCGAGCAGGGCGAACAGCACCAACACCCCGCGGAACCACAGCGGTGGCTCGAGGGTGCCGGTGTGGGCGGCGATGAAGGAGCTGCTGACGCCCAGCGCCACGGAACCGAGCAGGATGCCGCGCGCAGCTGCGCCGCGGCCGATCGCGACGAGGACGAGTGCCGCCAGCCACAGCAGGTAGAGCACCAGCCCGGTCCCCGGCGATCCGGGCAGCAAGGGCGTGTCGGCGCGGGACCCGATCGTCCCGGGAGCGATGCTCGGTCCGACCCACGGCACGACCTCACCGAGCACCAGGCTGACCGCGGACAGGGTCACCCCGGACACCAGCGCGAGGACTGAGGTCCGGTGGCGGGTGGTCCGCGGAACCGCCTGCACCAGGCGCGCGCTGACGGCATGGCGCATGAGGTCGATGACCTCGAACCTGGTCGGGTGCGCTCGCCCCTCCTCGAGCGCACCGTCCATCAGCACGGTGAGGACCTCCTCCTCCCGGTGCTGGCGCCAGGCCCGGGGGTAGCCGCGGAGCAGCTTGCGGTAGCGCAGCTCGAGTGCGTCAGTGCCGAGCGCCTCGGTGCCGATGTTGTTGGGGCTCACGCCTTCGGTGCTCATGCCGTGACCCCGCGAGCCCGGAGCGCGCGAGCGGCGTTGTCGGTGTTGGCCCGCAGTCGTCTGGTCTCCTGGGCCAGCACCTCCAGTCCGGTGTCGGTCAGGTCGTAGTAGCGACGGAGGCGACCGTCGACCACCTCCTCGCCGGTGGTGGTCACGAGCCCCTCTGACTGGAGGCGGTCCAGGGCGGCATACAGGGTCCCGGCGCGGAGGGTGACCCGACCGCCCGAGCCCTGCTCCACGGCTCGGGTCACGGCATAGCCGTGCTTGGGCCCGTCCGCCAGGGCTGACAGGACCAGGAAGGTGGGTTCGCGCATCTCTGGAGTGGCCATGGTGAGGACTATAGTCCGATGGTCGGTATATATCGGCCATTTGGCGGTATCGAGTCGTCAGCACCTCTGTCAGCACCTCCCCTCGCTCGTTCGAGGTATGCGGCAACCGGATCCCGGTAGGCGAATACCTCGACCCGAAGCCCGGTATGGCGCGCTGCTCAGCGGGCGGCGCCGGTCACCATCCAGGCGTCACCGCGGATGCGGGTCCAGAAGAACACCGCCCGGATCGCCATGAAGCCGGTGAACGCGGCCCAGAGCACCGTCATCGCTGCCGGCACCCCGTGGTCGAGCAGCCGGTCACCCAAGACGTGGACGGCGAGGATGAGCGGCAGGTAGAGCACCAGGGTCGCGACCATGGCCTTGGCCAGCCACCGGCCGTCACCAGCACCGATGAGGACGCCGTCGACGACGAAGACGTAGCCAGAGAGCGGCTGGCCGATGGCGACGACGACCAGGGCCGCGGCCAGCGCCGACCGCACGGCCGGGTCCTGGGTGAACGCCGCGGGGATCACCGTGTGCAGCGCCAGCAGGGCCACCCCCAGGACGGCGCCACCCCAGACACCCCAGCGGATCATCGTCGAGGTCGCGGCGCGCGCGGCTCGGACGTCGCCGGCCCCGAGGGCCTTGCCCGTCAACGCCTGGGCCGCGATGGCGAGGGCGTCGAGGGCGAACACGAGGAACGACCAGACGGTCGCGGCGACCTGGTGGGCCGCGAGCGGCACGTCCCCCAGACCGGCGGCGACCCAGGTCGTCACGAGCAGGATCGACCGCAGCGCCAGCGTCCGCACCAGCAGCGGCACTCCGGTGACGGCGGCGCGCAGCACCCGACCGGGGTGGGCGTGCAGTCCGGCCCCGGCCCGCCGCGCGTGGCGCACCATGACGGTGACCAGGCCCAGCGCCATACCGGTCTGGGCGAGGACGGTGCCCCACGCGGAGCCGGCGATGCCCCAGCCGAACCCGTAGACGAACAGCAGGTTGAGCACGATGTTGGCGGTGAACCCGACGGTCGAGGCGACCAGCGGGGTCCTGGTGTCCTGCAGGCCCCGGAGCACGCCGGTGGCCGCGAGGGCGACGAGCATCGCCGGGATTCCGAGCGCGGAGATCCGCAGGTAGGTCGTGGCGAACCCGACCGCGGCGTCGGAGGCACCGAAGAGGCGGCAGAGCGGCTCGGCGGCGAGCGCGACGGCGACCGAGGTCACGACGCCGAGGCCGACCGCGAGCCAGGTGCCGTCGATGCCCGCCTCGAGGGCGCCGCGCTCGCTGCCCGCGCCGACCTGGCGGGCGACGATCGACGTGGTGCCGTAGGCGAGGAAGACGAACAGGTTGGCCGCGGTCAGCAGCGTGGCGCTCGCGACCCCGAGCCCGGCGAGCTGGGGGGTGCCGAGGTGGCCGATGATCGCCGAGTCGGCGAGCAGGAAGAGGGGCTCGGCCACCAGGGCGAGGAACGCCGGGACGGCCAGGTGCAGGATCTCGCGGCTCTGCGCGGGATCGCGGTCGCTCCTCCGGTCACCGCCGGTCCCGAGGTCACCGCCGGTCCTCCGGCTACCGCCGCGCCGCCCCTCGCCCCTGCTCACCCGGCCTATTGGACCAAAGGTGCGGGGGACAGGTGTTCGTGGACCGCCATCCAGACGTCGTCGCGGCGCGCGAAGACGATGCTCTCGCGCTCGCTCAGCGCCTCGCGCTCGCCGCCGACCTCGACGACCGTGGCGACATCGTGGGCGAACACCGCAGCATCCGGGCCCAGCACCTGCACGACCGGGTTGGTCGACGTGCAGGAGACGACCCGGAACCCGTCCTCGGTGACCCACTGCTCCCACAGTGACTCGTACGCCGCGCGAGACCCCAGCCGCTGCGGCGTCGTGTGGAAGACGAACGTCGCCTCCGGCGCGAAGCAGGCGAAGTATGCGGCGCTGTCACCGCTCGCGAACGCCCGCACCAGGGCGTCCGCCGCGGCCAGGACCTCCTGCTCGACGGCCCGGGTCGCTTCGGGGCCGGTGGTCATCGCGAGCCCTCGCCATCGGGTCGTGCGGTCTGGTCGGGGCGAAGCGCCATCGCGCTGAGCAGCTCGTAGGCGACGTGGGAGGCGGCGATGCCGGTGATCTCGGCGTGGTCGTAGGCAGGTGCGACCTCCACGATGTCGGCACCGACGAGGTTGAGCGTCGACAGGCTGCGCAGGATCGCGAGCAGCTCGCGACCCGTGAGACCGCCCGTCTCGGGGGTGCCGGTGCCCGGGGCGAAGCCGGGGTCGAGGACGTCGATGTCGATGGAGGCGTAGACCGGGCGGTCGCCGACCCGGTCCCGGATCCGCTCGATGACCCCCCGGGCTCCGAGGTCGTCCATCTCCACGCTGGGCACGATCGCGAAGCCGAGGGTGGCGTCGTCGTCGAGGTCCTTGGCGGAGTAGAGCGGTCCGCGTGACCCGACGTGCAGGCAGGCCTCCTTGTCGAGCAGGCCCTCCTCGGAGGCCCGGCGGAACGGCGTGCCGTGCGTGTACTTCGCACCGAAGTAGGTGTCCCACGTGTCGAGGTGGGCGTCGAAGTGCACCACGGCGATCGGGCCGTGGGCCGCCGCGTGGGCGCGCAGCAAGGGCAACGTGATCGTGTGGTCGCCACCGAGGGTGAGCACGCGCCCGGCGCGCTCCAGGACCGACCGGGCGCCGGCCTCGATGGTCTCGACGGCCTCCTCGATCGAGAACGGGTTGACCCCCAGGTCCCCGGCGTCGACGACCTGCTGGGCCGCGAACGGCGACACGTCCTGGGCGGGGTTGTAGGGCCGTAGCAGCCGTGAGGACTCGCGGATGTGGGCCGGGCCGAACCGGGCGCCCGGTCGGTAGGAGACCCCGGCGTCGAACGGCACGCCCATGACCGCGACGTCCACGTCGGACACCTCGTCGATGCGGGGCAGCCGGGCGAACGTCGCCGGTCCGGCGAAGCGCGGGACGACGGTGGCGTCGACCTGGCCGACGTGCCCTCCGTCGGTGATGCGGGGCAGGCTGCGGTCGACCCGGGGAAGGGCCGGGTCGACCGCAGCGGTCGTGTGGTCAGCCATCGGTGCGTGCCTCCAGCTCGGCGGTGACGGACTCGTCCATGAGGTGGCCGCGACGAGCTTGGCGGTGGTGCGACGCGGACTCGTCCGCGACGACCTGCGGCTCGTCGCCGTCGGCCGCGGGGACCCAGCGCGGGCCCTGCGGACCGAACACGTAGCGGGGCTCCGGCACGGCATACAGGAGGCCGAGGTAGAGCACCGCGGCGACACCGATCGCGACGGGGAGGCTGATGTCGATGCCGCCCGCGGCGTTGCGGAACGGGCCCTCGATCAGCGGCGGGTAGTTGGCGAACATCAGGCCGGCTGCGGCCGCCGGGATCCACGCGACCATGCCGCGCCAGTTGACCCCGTCGCGGAACCAGTAGGCGCCGCCCTTCATGCCGAGGTTGAAGACCTGCACGTCGGCGGGGCGGTAGTAGCCGCGGCGCACGATGTAGCCGATGGTCATGATGACCATCCACGGCGTGGTGCAGATGACGATGGCGCCGATGAACGCGTTGACGCTGGCGATGAGGTCGAACGCCAGGCGGCCGACGAGGATGAAGACGAACGCGATGATGCCGATGAACAGCGACGCCTGCACCCGGCTGAGCCGCGGGAAGACCGACGAGAAGTCCAGGCCGGTGCCGTAGAGCGACGTGACACCGGTCGACAGGCCACCGAGGAACGCGACCACCATGAGCAGCACGGCGTACCAGATCGGGGAGATCTTGATCAGGGCGATGACGTAGTCGGCCTCGCCGGCGACGAGCGTCGCGGTGGCCACGCCGAAGATGAACGGGATGAGCGTCATCAGCTGTGCGCCGAAGGTGGCGCCCAGCAACGCCTTTCGCGACGTCGCGGCCGGTATGTAGCGCGACCAGTCGCCGAGGAACGCCCCGAAGGACATGGGGTTGCCCATGACGATGAGCGCCGACAGCACGAAGGTCGGCCAGAACGAGCCGAGGGCGTAGGCGCTGGGGCCGGGGTCGAAGGACGGGTCGAACACCGACGCGTAGGCGACGATCGCGAGCAGGATCAGGACGGTGTTGCCGATGACGACGACCTTGTTGACCAGCAGCATGAACTGGAAGCCGAAGACGACCACGACGATGACGATGGCGCCGAGCACGGCGTAGACGATCCCGCGCAGGAGGTCGGAGTCGGGGACGCCGAACAGCCGGTTCATGGCGCCGACGAGCGCGTCGCCGCTGACCCAGACCGAGATGGAGTAGAACGCGATCGCGGTGAGCAGCGACAGGAACGAGCCGACGATGCGACCGCGGACGCCGAAGTGGGCGCCCGAGGAGACCGCGTTGTTGGTGCCGGTCAGCGGACCGAACAGCCCCATCGGCGCGAGGAAGATCGCGCCGACGACGACCCCGGCCACGGTCGCGCCGACCGCCTGCCAGAACGACAGGCCGAGCGCGATGGGGAAGGTGCCGAGCAGGACGGTGGCGAAGGTGTTGGCACCGCCGAACTGGATCCGGAACAGGTCGAGCGGGCGCGACGTCCGGTCGCTGTCGGGGATGGTGTTGATGCCGTGCTGCTCGACATCGGTGACCTTGGGGCGGGACGTGGGGGCGAGGCCGGCGTGCGTCGTGTCCGCGGCATGCGTCGTGTCCGGGGCGTTCGTGGAGCTCATGCGGGATCCCTTCCGAGGGGGCCTTCCGAGGGGTGGAGCATCGGCGGGAACGCTAGCGCCGGGGTTTACTGCAATGCAATAGTTGTTCACCATGAGAGTTCTTCGGATCGTCGACCTGTCGGTGCCCGTCGGCCCCGCGACCGTGATCTACCCCGGCGACCCGCAGCCCTCGCTGGCCGTGCACAGCACGATCGAGCGCGACGGCTTCAACCTGCTCGACGTGCACCTGGGGTCGCAGACCGGCACCCACGTGGACGCGCCGTACCACTTCGAGGAGACCGGGGCCCGGATCGACGAGCTGCGACCTCACCCTGTTCGCAGGGCCTGGGGTCGTCGTCGACGCGACCGGTCTCGGCCCGCGCGGGGTGGTGACCTGGGAGCACATCGCCCCGGTCGCCGACCAGATCCGGCCGGGCTCGATCGTGCTGCTGCACACCGGTTGGTCGCAGCACTACGGGACACCCGAGTACTTCGAGAACCCCTACCTCGACGCCGAGGCCTGCCGGCGGCTGCTCGACCTCGGGGTCCGCACCATCGGCCTCGACGCGCTCAACCTCGACGAGACGCCGGACGACGAGCACCCGGGAGTGGGGTTCCCCTGCCACCACCTCATCGCCGACCTCGGTGGGGTCATCATCGAGAACCTGCGCGGCCTGGGCGACATCGACTTCGCCGACCCGTTCATCTCCGTCCTGCCGATCCGGCTCGAGGCGGCCGACGGGGCCCCGGTCAGGGCGGTTGCGGTAGAACTGGCGCCATGACCACTCGGACACCGGCGTCGCGCGCTCCCCGGGAGCGCACCGAGACCCAGGTCCGCATCGGCGCCCGGCTCCGCGCCGCCCGTCAGGCCCGCAGCCTCACCATCACCCAGGTCGCCGAGTCGGCCGGGCTGACCAAGGGGTTCGTCAGCCGGCTCGAGCGGGACGACGTGTCACCGTCGGTGGCCTCGCTGGTCACCGTGTGCGAGATCCTGGGGCTGCGGGTCGGTGACCTGTTCGACCCGCCGGAGACCGCGGTCATCCGCGCGGGTCAGGGTCGGCCGATCAACTTCGGCGGCACCGGCGCCCACGAGGCGCTCATCACCCCGGGTACGCAGCAGGGCCTGGAGATCATCCACGCGCGGATCGACCCGGGTGGCAACGGCGGTAGCGACCTCTACACGCTCGACTGCGACGTCGAGTGCGCCTACGTCGTCGCCGGCCACCTCACGGTCGTCCTCGAGACGGGGGAGGAGGACCTCGGCCCCGGCGACGCGCTGACCTTCCCCGGTCGGGCGCCGCACACCTGGCGCAACGCGTCGGCGAAGGCTGCCTGCGAGGTCCTCTGGGTCCTCGCCCCGGCTCCGTAGGCAGCGAGCGGCACCGCTTCGTAGGCCGCGGGCGGCACTGCGCCCGGCGGCATACCGGAGCTGTGGCAGCAGGTGAGGCGGTCAGCGGCCCCAGCGGTGCCGGACCGTCTCCACCCAGTCGGCGAAGTCTGCTGCCATGTCGACCTGATCCGGCTGCATCAGCCACTGCAGCTGCAGGCCGTCCATCAGCGCCACCGCCTGCCGGGCCAGCTGCTCGGCGGGGACGTCCTCGTCCGCGGTGCCGTCGTGGGCGGCCTCGCGCAGCGCGTGCGCCAGCGACTCGACGGCCGCGCCGTGGTGCGCCGCCAGCCAGTCGTGACCGGGGTGGGTGGGGTCGACGGCCTCGCCCGCGAGGCTGGTGAACAACCTGACCAGTCCCTCGCGCTCGCTGTTGAGCCCGACGAGGGTGACCATGTCCGCCCAGACCTCCCAGCCGCTCGGGGCCCGGTCGTGGGTCGAGGCAAGGGTCTCGAGGTCGCGCAGGTCGCGCTGCTCCAGCACTGCGGCGAGCAGCTCCTCCTTGGTCGGGAAGTGGTGCAGCAGCCCGGTCTGGCTCAGCCCCGCGGCCTCGGCGATGCTCGTCATCGGGGTCGCATGGAACCCGCGTTCGGCGAACAGGTCCGACGCCGCGACGACGATGCGCTCGCGGGTCTGCCCCGCCCCGGTGCCGCGCGGGCGGCCGCGGCCGCGACGGGGTGCGGATCCTCCCGGCGTGGCTGGCATGGCGCCGACTGTATGCCGTGTGCTCACCTGCTCCTCCGTCCTCGTTTTCGTGGACCACCCGACTACTCCCCGGTCGAGGTGAACACGCTGACCAAATGTCGGCGTGTTCACCTCGACCCGTTGGGGCTGGGGCTGGGGTGATGGGGGAGGGCCGATCAGAGGGGGAGCTCGGCCCGCACGTCGCCCAGACCGCGGGCGACGAGCAGGGTGCCGCCGGTCAGCGGCTCGCCCCACGCGTTCGCCGACTCGTCCCAGCGCCGCCACAGCCGGGCGTCGGTGTGGACCGTGACGGACGCCTGTGACCCGGCGGCGACCTGCACCGCAGCGAACCCGACCAGCCGCACCGGCTGGTCGGTCGAGTCGGGGCGCAGGTAGACCTGCACCACCTCGCGCGAGTCGCGGGTCGAGCTGTTGGCTACGGTCACCTCGATCGACGGCGTGGTGCCGCCAGCGTTCCCGGCAGCGTTTCCGGCCGCGGTCCCAGCAGAGGCCCCGGCAGCCGACCCGCCCGCGAGGAGGCGGACGGAGTCGTAGCTCCACGCGCCATACCCGTCACCGGCACCGAGCCAGTGGGCCGGGGCGGGGGCGTGACCGGCGGCGAACCCGCGGTAGCCGACGAAGGTGCCGTCCGTGTACTCCAGCACCAGGCCGTCGGGGACGACCTCCCACGCCGGGGCGGCCTCGTCGGCAGCGGGCCACGAGGTGACGAGGCGGCCCGCGGGCTCGCGGACCCCGAGCAGGGCGTCGGCCACGGCGTGACCACCCTCTTGGCCCGGCAGTCCGACGACGAGGACGGCGTCGACCTCGTCGAACCACGGCATGAGCACCGGGGTGGAGGCGTTGACGACGACGATCGTCCGCTTGGCTGCGGCGGCGACGGTCGACACCATCGCGTCCTGGTCGCCGGGCAGGGCGAGCGTCGTCTTGTCGGTCGCCTCGGTCTCCTGCTCCTCGGTCAATCCCACCACGACGACCGCGACGTCGGCGGCCGACGCTGCAGCCGTGGCCGCGTCGAGGACGTCGGACGCGGGCGCGGGGACGGGCGCGACGACCAGGCCCTTCATGCCCATGCCCGAGGCGATGACGTGCGAGAGGGTGCTGAGCTTGCCGTCGGGGCCGGGCTTCGGCTCCGAGCGGACCACCGTGAGGGTGGCGGTGACCAGCGCGCCCTCGCGTTCGCCGTCCTCGCTGACCGTGGTCGTCGCCTCGGTGTCGACCGTCCAGACCGGGGGTCGCAGCATCGACTCGCCGGGGTCGAAGCCCTCGGCGACGAGGTCGGCCTCGCAGACCCGCTCGCCGTCGAGGTCGACGGTCCACCTGCCGCTGCCCAGGACGCCGAGACGCACCGGACCGGAGCCGGTGAGGCGAGCGGTGAGCACGACCTGCTCGGTCGGGCGGGGCAGGACGTCGTCCCAGCCGGTGACGACCGAGGAGACGCTGCTGTGCTCGCTGGCCATGACGACACCGTCGGCATCGAGGTAGGCCACCCTCAGCCCCGGCTCGCCGGTCTCGGGGTCGGTGATGGCAGAGGCCTCGGCGACGACGGCGCGCTCGCGCACCTCGACACCGTCGACGACGACCAGCCGCTCACCGAGCGCCTCCTCGAGTCCTTCGGCGATGGACACCTGGTAGGGCGGGTTGACCGTCGCCGAGCCACCACCCATGCAGATGGTGTCCAGGCCGTGCCGGCCGATGAGTGCCACCGTGCCGGCGGCGGCCGCATCGCCCGTCTTGAGCGGCAGGACCCCGCCCTCGTTGCGCAGGACGACCATGCCGTCGGTGGCCAGGCGACGCAGCTGCTCGCGACGGGCCGGGGCGTCGGGGGTGAGCGACTCAGCCGGCCACACCCGCTGCTCCGACTCGCCACCCAGTGCGCCGACCCGCTCGGCGAGGCGCAGCAACCGCACGACGTGCTCGTCGATGACCGACGCGTCGACCGCACCGGACTCGACGTCGGCGACCAGTGCCTCGCCCCACGGACCGTCAGGCCCCGGCATGACGAGGTCGAGGCCGCCGAGGGCGGCGGGGGCGGAGGTCTTCGTGGCGAACCAGTCCGACATCAACAGGCCGTCCCAGCCCCAGTCACCCTTGACCACGGCGTTGTTGACGTGGTCCTGCTCGGTGGCCGCGACCCCGTTGATGTCGTTGTACGCCGCCATGATCGACCAGGCGTCCGCGTCCTGGACCGCGATCTCGAAGGGCAGGAGGTACACCTCGCGCAGGGCGGTCTCGCTGACGACGGAGTTCATGTAGTTGCGCAGCGTCTCGGACTCGTTGGCCACGAGGTGCTTGAGGCACGCGCCGATGCCGCGCCCCTGCATACCGCGCACGTAGGCGGCGGCGAGCTTGCCGGTGAGCAGCGGGTCCTCGGAGTACGCCTCGAAGAGTCGGCCTCCGAGCGGGGTGCGGTGCAGGTTGATGGTGGGGCCGAGCACGACGTGGATCTGCTGGCGCTCGGCCTCCTCGGCGAGCATCTCGCCGACCTCGTGCGCGGTCTCCTCGCTCCACGCGCTGGCCAGGACGGTGGCGCTCGGGAACAGCGCGACGTGGTCACCGCCGGTGAACTTCAGC
Organism: uncultured Actinomycetota bacterium; assembly: GCA_963695205.1. GTDB lineage: Bacteria > Actinomycetota > Actinomycetes > Actinomycetales > Dermatophilaceae > Pedococcus. The sequence goes on from CAVOGI010000003.1 coordinate 46,355, forward strand.
CCGCGCACGCCGGTCGGTCCGTCGGAGAACGCCATCGGGGCCAGCCCGATCGACTCCTCGCCGTGCAGGGTGAACGACGTGGCACCGGTGAGCAGCCGCACCTTGGTGGCGAGGTCGAGCCGGCTCACGAGCTCGAGGTATGCCGCGTCGTCGCGGCCCGTGCGCGGGGCGGAGGTGGTGGTCATGGCGGTCACTCTTCCGGGACGGTGGAGCATTAATAGTTGGGGGTAACTATTTCACTCGAGCTCGCGCTTGTCGAGGGTTTCGTGGCGCTGTCCGGGGCGGGGGGCAGGATGGACCCGTGACGACGATCGTGTTCCTCCACGCCCACCCCGACGACGAGGCATCGCAGACCTCCGGAGCCATGGCGCGCGCGAGCCGCGAGGGCAGCCGGGTGGTCACCGTGTTCGCGACCGGTGGTGAGCACGGTGAGCTGCCCAAGGCGGGTCTGCCCGATGGGGAGACGCTCACGGACTGGCGGCGCCGGGAGGCCGAGGCGTCCGCCGCGGTCCTGGGGGTCCACCGGGTCGCCTGGCTCGGCTACCGCGACTCCGGCATGACCGGCTGGGACCAGAACACCCACGAGGGCGCTTTCCACTCCGCCGACCTCGACCAGGCCGCCGGTCGGCTGGCCACGGTGCTCGACGAGGAGGACGCCGACATCCTCGTCGGCTACGACTGGCACGGCGGCTACGGCCACCCCGACCACGTCCGGGTCCACGCCGTCATCCACCGCGCCGCCGAGCTCGCCGCCCGCCGACCCCGCATCCTCGAGTCGACGATGAACCGTGACCAGATGCGCCGCTTCCACGAGGCTGCCGTCGAAGCGGGTCAGGGAGACAAGAGCTTCGACCCGGACAAGCCGATGGACGACGGCAACCCGCTGGGTACGCCAGAGGCCGAGATCCATTGGCGCGTCGACGTCACGCAGTACCTGGCAGAGCGCAGGGCGGCCCTGGAGGCCCATGCCAGCCAGGCGACCGACATCGAGGGGATGCTCGGCATGCCCGAGGAGTTCTTCCTGGCCTTCTTCGGGTTCGAGCACTACATCGAGCCGGGTCGAGAGCCAGGGATGCAGGTCGGCTGGCCCTTCGGTGACTGACCCGCACGACCGGGCCAGCGCGACGGGGTCCGTCGGGCCGGTCGAGCTGCTGCGCCGACCGCACGTCGCGCGCCTGCTCTCCTCGGCCCTCGTCGGACGGTTGCCCACCGGGATGGTGCCCCTGGCGCTCGTGCTGTTCACCCGCGAGAGCGGCAGCGACTTCGCCCGGGCCGGGCTGCTGACGGCCGCCTACTCCCTGGGTGCCTGTCTCGGTGGACCGGTGCTGTCGCGGGTCATGGACGTGCGCGGGCAGCGTGGCGCCCTCGTGCTCGGCGGTGTCGTCTCGTCCGTCGCCCTGGCGACCGTGCCGTTCGCGCCGGGGGTCGCCGGTCTCCTGGTCGCGCTCGTGGCCGGGCTCATGACGCCGCCGCTCGAACCCGCCCTGCGCACCCTGTGGCCGTCGGTGCTCCCGGCGCGCGAGGTGCCGGCAGCGTTCGCGGTCGACGCCGCGGCCCAGGAGCTCGTGTTCGTCCTGGGCCCACTGGTCGTCCTGCTGGCGCAGGCGTTCGGTGACGGCGGTGGCCTGCTGGCCGCAGCGGCCATTGGGGTGGCGGGCACCGTGTGGTTCGCCGCGTCGGGCGTCTCCCGCGACTGGGCGCCGGTTCGGCAGGGGCGGCACTGGCTGGGGCCGCTGCGCTCGGTGCGCCTGTGCGTCCTCTACGGCGCCGTCCTTCTCGTGGGCCTGACCATCGGCGTCCCCGCCGTGGCCCTGGTCGCGTACGCCGAGTCCGTGTCAGCTCCCGGGTGGGCCTCGTGGCTGGTCGCCGCGAACGCCCTCGGCGCCCTCGCCGGAGGCCTGGCCTACAGCGGCCGGGCCCCGCACCGCGACCCGTTGCGCGACCTCCCGCTCGGACTGCTCACCCTCGTCGTGACGTATGCGGCCCTGGCCTGGACCCCGGCGCAGCCGGCGGTGATGGCCGTGCTCGCGGTCCTCAGCGGTGTCGGCCTGCCGCTGACGCTGACCTGCGTGTTCCAGGTCGTCGACCGGCTCGCGCCCGTCGGGACGACGACCGAGGCGTTCGCGTGGCTGATCAGCGCCTTCCTGGCCGGCAGCTCGGTGGGGGCGCTCACCGCGGGCGCCCTGTCGGACGGTGGCGCGATCGGTGCGGCGTTCCTCGTCGCCGCTGGATCGGCGTTCGCGGCACTCGTCGTGGCGGTCCCGCTGCTGCGCGGCGTCGGTCGTGTGGGGGCGGCGGGGGGCGCTTCTGTCAGAGGTGCTTCAGGGCCTCTCGGCGACTGAGCCCGGACAACCGTTCGCCGTACTCCGCCACCGCGGTCCGCACCCAGTCAGGGTCGGTCCGGGCGTACTGCCGAAGCGCCCACCCGACGGCCTTGCGGATCCAGAAGCTGGTGTCCTCGAGGTTGGGCTCGATGGTGGCACGGAGCAGGCCGACGTCGGTCTGCTCCCGGAACGTCAGCTGGCTGAGGATCGCGGTGCGGCGCAGCCACAGGTCGTCGTCGACCGCCCAGTCAAGGACCACCGGGGTCACCTCCTCGCGGTGGGAGGCCAGGATCGGGCCGACGCGCTGGCTGGCGACCTCGTCGACGTGGTCCCACCAGGCGCCGGTCACCACCAGGTGCCGGTAGAGCTCCAGGGTGTCGGGGTCCTGCCACCGCCGGTAGGCGCGGTGACCGGTGAGGGCGGTCGCGGCATACCGCTCCTCGCGGTGGGTCGCGTCGTCCCAGAGCTGGCGCACCGCGCCCTCCCACGACCGGCGGTCGGTGAGCTGCAGCGCCGGGTCGGCGAGCAGCGGGCGGAGCAGCGCCTTGAGCTCGGGGGCGGTGATGCCGCGGTAGGGCATGGCGGACTTCATGTACGCCTGCTGCGCCACGGCCCGGTCCGGGTCGCCGGCCACGGCGAGGGCCGCCCGGACGGCCTCGACGAGCGGAGCGGTCGTCACGGCTCCACGACGTGGGTGATCAGGCCGCGCCATACCTCGCCTGCGCGCGAGCCCTTGCCTTGACGGCCTCGGTCTCGCGGTCCTTGGGCGGAGCGGCGGTCGTGAGGTGCTGGAGGAGGTGCTGGGTCGCGTGGGCGATCTCGGCGACGGCCTCGTCGAACGCGGCCTGGTTGGCTTGGCTCGGCTTGGTGCTCCCGCTGACCTTGCGGACGTACTGCAGGGCGGCGGCGCGGACCTCGTCGGTGGTCGCCGGGGGCTCGAAGTTGTGCAGCTGGCGGATGTTTCGGCACATGCCCGCAGGCTACGGCGGGTATGGCGCGGGGCACAGTCCCCTGCGGTCGGTATCGGGCCGGTTCGTCAAGGGTTGTGCACGGGGTGGACACCTGACGGACACGCCCGAGACTTTCTGCGGTCCACACCCCGTGGACGACGTCGTCGCAGGTCAGGGCCGTGGTCGAGACGCACCGTCGCGGAAATCCACAGGGTTATCCCCCGGCTGTGCACAAGGAGGTCGGGCGTTGCGCACACCTTGTCCACACCCCCTCCACAGGCCCGGTTTGGGTGGGTGTCGAAGGGCGCCCTACGGTGAGGTGTTCGCGGTCCACGCGCGTCGGCAGGTGTTGTCAGCGGCCCGTGGTCTACTCGAATCACACAGGTGTTCTTCGTTCGTGTTTCGTCGGTCAGGGAGTAGGCAGAGTGTCTCTTGCGGAGCTGAGCACCAGCGCCTTCAGTGCTCGCGGCGACGGGCCACCTCAGTCCGACGACCGGGTGCCCCCGCAGGACCTGCACGCCGAGCAGTCCGTCCTGGGCGGCATGCTGCTGTCCAAGGACGCGATCGCCGACTGTGTCGAGGGACTGCGCGGCACCGACTTCTACCGTCCCGCGCACGAGCTGATCTACGACGCGATCCTCGACCTCTACGGCCGGGGTGAGCCCGCCGACGCGATCACCGTCTCCGATGAGCTGACCAAGCGCGGCGACCTGCAGCGCATCGGTGGCCAGGCCTACCTCCACACGCTGATCCAGGCCGTCCCGACCGCGGCCAACGCCGGCTACTACGCCGAGATCGTCAGCGAGCGGGCCGTCCTGCGGCGCCTGGTCGAGGCCGGCACCCGGATCGTCCAGCTCGGCTACCAGCAGGGCAACGGTGACGTCGAGGACATCGTCAACGCCGCCCAGGCCGAGGTCTACGCCGTCGCCGACAGGCGCGGTGGTGAGGACTACGTCGCCCTCGGTGACGTCCTGGAGGACACCCTCAACGAGATCGAGGTCGCCGCCGGGCGCGACGCCAACGAGATGCTCGGGGTGCCCACCGGGTTCATCGAGCTCGACGAGCTGACCCATGGCCTCCACCCGGGCCAGATGATCGTCCTCGCGGCGCGTCCCGCCGTCGGTAAGTCGACCATGGGCCTCGACATCGCGCGCTGCGCTGCCATCAAGCACAAGCAGGCCACGGCGGTCTTCTCCCTGGAGATGAGCCGCAGCGAGATCACCATGCGCTGCCTGTCCGCCGAGGCGCAGATCCAGCTGCAGGACCTGCGCAAGGGCACCATCGGCGACGCCGGCTGGAAGAAGCTGGCCCGCATCATGGGCCAGATCTCGGACTCGCCGCTGTTCATCGACGACTCGCCCGAACATGTCGCTCATGGAGATCCGGGCCAAGTGCCGCCGGCTCAAGCAGCAGCACAACCTCAAGCTCGTCGTCATCGACTACCTCCAGCTCATGAGCTCGGGCAAGAAGGTCGAGTCCCGCCAGCAGGAGGTCTCCGAGTTCTCCCGTGCGCTCAAGCTGCTCGCCAAGGAGCTCGAGGTCCCGGTCATCGCGATCTCGCAGCTGAACCGTGGTTCGGAGCAGCGTGCCGACAAGCGGCCCGCGATGTCCGACCTGCGTGAGTCCGGCTCCATCGAGCAGGACGCCGACATGGTCATCCTGCTGCACCGCGAGCCCAAGCTCGAGGGGCGTGAGGGGGAGGTCGACGTGATCGTGGCCAAGCACCGAAACGGCCCGACCAAGGACATGGTGCTGGCGTTCCAGGGTCACTACGCCCGGTTCGCCAACATGGCCCAGAACTTCTAACGCTGCCGACACGACGCGATTTCGGGTAACGAAGCGGGATTCTGCGTTTCGACACGTTTTTGAGTGGAACGGCACCCGGTCCCCGCCGCTGGGTCGTCCGGCGTTGACCACCCCGTTGCGTGGCTGCGCACGTTGGCCGACAGCACGAGCGAGCTCGGACGAGCCTTGCCCCACGCGCGGGCGGGCTCTGGGGAGGGACCGTTCAGGGAACGCTTCGCCAGGGTGCTTTACGTTTGCAGTCCCCACTGGCCAGAGCTTCCCGCCGCGGGCGCCTGATCCGTCCAGTCCGACCTCGACCCCAACGACCGGGAGCACCAGATGATGGCCAGCAGGGTCACCGAGCGGAAAGCGCCGGCTCCGCATCGGCGCTCCTCGCTCTGTGCTGCTGCCGTCAGGTCGTCACACGAGGCACCGTCGTGAGCGCCCGGGACAACGCCCTGGACCGGTGGGTGATGGACCTCATGGTCGCCCATCGCAGCGCCGGGGCGACGGCGGTCGCCAACGCCGTGATGTGGCTGGGCGCGACCTCCCGAGGCCTGGTCCTGCTGGCCGCAGGCGGAGCGATCGTCGTCATCGCGTTCCGTGCGTGGCGGACGGTGTTCGCCGCAGTCCTGGCGCTCGGGCTGGCGGCAGCCGCGGCTGCGGAGCTCAAGTCGGTGTTCGAGCGACCCCGCCCACCCGCGGACGTGGCCATGGTCCTCACGACGGGCTTCTCGTTCCCCTCGACGCAGGCCACCGAGACCGCGGCGGTCGCCGTCGCCGTGATCCTCACCGCCCCGTGGGCGCGGCGGCCGGCGGCCCGTCCCGTGGCTCTCGCGCTGCTCGCCGTCACCGCCCTGGTCGGCGTCTGCATGGTCTACCTCGGGGCGCACTGGACCACGGACGTCCTGGCCGGATGGGTCCTCGGCGTGGCCATCGGTGCCGCGGTAGGCCGCCTCGTCGTGGCCGTGTCACGCCTCGGTGTGGGCCCGCTCCGGCGCCTCACTCGCACCCGGCGGCGGTAGAAGCTGCGCCCAGGAGAGAGCGGGAATGGAACGAGAAGGATGATGGTTGAACATTCAACAACCACCCACCCCGACCTCTGAAGGAACCTCCCATGGCCCTGTTCTCCCGCAAGTCCGCCTCGACCACCGCCGTCATCGACGCCCCCGCCGCCGTGACCGCCCTCGACTCCCAGATCCTCGACGACATCTCCGGCACCTACGCGCTCGACCCCACTCACAGCCGGGTCGGTTTCTCCGCCCGCCACGCGATGGTCACCAAGGTCCGCGGCCAGTTCGACGAGTTCGAGGGCACCGCGGTCATCGACACCACCGTCCCGGCCAACTCCAAGGTCGACGTCACGATCAAGGCCGCGAGCGTCACCACCGGCCAGGAGCAGCGCGACGGCCACCTCAAGACCCCTGACTTCTTCGACGTGGAGAACCACGAGAACCTCACCTTCACGAGCACGGACGTGACCCGCGACGGCACCGAGTGGGCCATCACCGGCGACCTGACCATCAACGACGTGACCCGCCCCGTCACCGTCGTCTTCGAGGAGACCGGCTCGGCCAAGGACCCCTACGGCAACGTCCGCGTCGGCTTCGAGGGCTCGACCACGATCAACCGCTCCGACTGGGGCCTGTCGTTCAACGCCGCCCTCGAGACCGGTGGCGTCCTGGTGTCCGAGAAGGTCGCCCTGGAGTTCGACATCTCGGCCATCGCCGCCTGACCTCGGCTGACCCCGAACCGAACCCACGACGGGCTCGGATGCACCGCCTCCCGTGGCGGGCGTCCGGGCCCGTCGCCGTATGCCGCGCCGGCGGGATTCCCCGACGGCTCACCCGACGGGACGGCCGGCCGGGTCCATCCGCTTGACGTTCGTCCACCCGGTCCACCCGTGCTGCTCGAGCCGGGTGAGGATCCGCCGCGCGCCCGGGACGGACGAGAGGAAGACCGCGTCCAGCAGGGCGGCCAGGTCGGCCGGCAGGTCACCCTCGTCCCAGCTGCCCTCGGGCACCGCCTCGAGCTGGGCGACCAGGCGGTCACCGACCGTGTCCAGGCGCGGGTCGTCGGCCGACCACTCGACGATCTCGGCGAGCTCGCGGTAGAGCTCGGTGACGTTCGGGTCCTCGAGCTGCTGGCTCTTGGCCCGCATGTAGGAGGGCATCCGCTCCGGCATCTGGGCGGCCACCAGGATCCAGGCGTCGCGCTCGGCCTCGACCATCCGCTCGGAGACGCCCACGTCGCGGAGCCGGTTCAGGTAGTCGACGGCCTCCGGTGGGAGGGCGAGGCTGTCGCCCGCCGCGAGCTGGGCGATCCGCTCGCGGTGTCGCTGCCGTTCCCGGATCTCGGCGCGCAGCCGACGGTCGATGTCCGCCACGGCGACCGCGAACTCCTCCTCCCCGGCGACCAGCAGCTCCCGCACCCGTGACAGCGGCACGCCGGCGTCGGCCAGGGTCCGGATCCGGACGAGCTCGACCACTGACGCTGCGTCATACCGGCGGTAGCCGGAGTGGTCGCGTTCGGGCTCGGGCAGCAGTCCCTTGGCGTGGTAGTGCCGGACCGTGCGCACCGTCACCCCTGCGTACGCCGCGATCTCACCGATGGTCAGCATGGCTCCATTCTCGGTCAGACCTCAGGCGATCTTGCTGCGATACGTGCGCATCGCGAGTGCGTACGCGACGAGCAGCAGGCCGAGGCACCAGCCGACGGCGACCCAGCCGTCGGCACCGACCGGCTGCTCGGCATACAGGCCCCGGATGGTGTTGACGATCGGGGTGACCGGCTGGTGCTCGGCGAACCACTGGATGGGGCCAGGCATGCCCGAGGTGGGCACGAACGCCGAGCTGATGAAGGGCAGGAAGATCAGCGGGTAGGAGAAACCGCTCACCCCGTCGACCGTCTTCGCGGTGAGGCCCGGGATCACGGCCAGCCAGGTCAGCGCCAGGGTGAACAGGACCAGGATCCCCAGGACCGCGAGCCAGGCGAGCACCCCTGCGCCGGAACGGAAGCCCATGACCAGCGCGACGAGGACGACCAGCACGAGCGAGGTCAGGTTGGCGACGACCGAGGTGAGGACGTGGCTCCAGAGCACCGAGGACCGGGTGATGGGCATTGACTGGAACCGCTCGAAGATGCCGCTCGAGACGTCGGTGAAGAGCCGGAACGCGGTGTACGCGATGCCCGAGGCGATGGTGATGAGCAGGATCCCGGGCAGCAGATAGTCGACGTAGCTGCCGCCGCCGATGTCGATGGCACTGCCGAAGACGTAGACGAACAGCAGCAGCATGGCGATCGGGGTGACCGCCGTCGTGACGATCGTGTCGGGGCTGCGCAGGATGTGCCTCAGGGAGCGCTTGAGCAGGACCGTGGTGTCGTGGAGGAAGTACGTGGTCATCGGGACTCCTCGACATGGGCCCGGTCGTGGGCCCGGTCGTGGGCGCGGACGGAGGCGCGGTCGTTGGCGGGTCGTGAGCGCCGTCGTGGCCGACGATCGCGAGGAAGATCTCCTCGAGGGTGGGCTGCTTCTCGACGTACTCGACCTGGGTGGGCGGGAGCAGGGCCTTGAGCTCGGCGAGGGTGCCGTTGGCGATGATCCGCCCTCCGTGCAGGACCGCGATCCGGTCCGCGAGCTGCTCGGCCTCGTCGAGGTACTGCGTCGTGAGCAGCACGGTGGTCCCGTGGCCGGCGAGCTCGCGCACCGTCCGCCACACCTCGATCCGCGACTGTGGGTCGAGGCCGGTGGTCGGCTCGTCGAGGAAGAGGACGGGCGGGTCGCCGATCAGGCTCATCGCGATGTCGAGCCTGCGACGCATGCCACCCGAGTAGGTCCCGACCCGTTGCCCGGACGCCTCGGTCAGCGCAAACCTGGCCAGGAGGCTGTCGGCGATCCCGCCGGCGTCCTTGAGCCGCCGCAGCTGGGCGACGAGCACGAGGTTCTCCCGCCCGGTGAGGACCTCGTCGACGGCGGCGAACTGGCCGGTGAGGCTGATCGACTCGCGCACCTCCTGTGGTTGGGTCGCGACGTCGTGCCCGTTGACCTCCGCCGTCCCCGCGTCGGCCTTGAGCAGCGTGGACAGGATCCTCACCAGGGTGGTCTTGCCGGCGCCGTTGGACCCGAGGAGGGCGAAGACGGTGCCTTCCTCGACTCCGAGATCGACCCCCTCGAGTACCGCGTGGTCGCCGTAGGACTTGGTCAGTCCGGCGATCTGGATGGCGTGTCTCGCGGTCATGGGATCAGCGTGCAACCCTGACCCTGCGTCAAGGTCAAGCCCTGAGCTCGGCGATCGTGGTCGTCACCTTGCGGCGCACCACGGGCACGCGGGTCGCCATACGGATCATGGTGTTCCGAGCGGCGCGCGCCCCCCGGCGAGCCCGTCGGGCTCAGGCCCAGATCGCCGCAGGTATGCCGTCGGAGAAGACCTCGGGCGGGTCCGGGAGCGGGCGGGCCAGCCCTGCTGCCCGACGCGCCGCCGTCCACGCGACCGCACACGCGTCGAGGACGTCGTCGGCGGCATACCCGGGACCGGTCAGGACCGATGGCGAGGCGAGGCCGGCTGCGCGAAGGGCCGCCAGGCGCTCGCGACGACCTTCGTCCGTCTTCTTGCCCGAGAGCAGCGGTGCGCCGGCCATCGTCGCGAAGGACAGCTCGGGGTGGACCTCGAGGACCATCACGGTCGGGCGACTGCGCACCCAGGCGTCGACCTCGACGATCTTGGGTGCGCAGGGCGAACGCCTGCGCACCGACTCCTTGGCCGGACAGCGACCGGTTCGCGGTGTCGGCCTCCGCGCGGGACTCGGCGGCGTAGGCGGCGCGGGTCAGGGTCATGAAGATCGAGGAAGCCTTGCCCCTCAACGCTTTTCGCGCAAGAGCATCTGCGTGGCGCGTGGTGTCGTCCGGCAGGCCGATGGGGATGTCGATGCCGACGACCTGGATGCCGAGGGACTGCCGCACCGTCTCGACGAGGCCAGCGATGGTCGCCGCCACCGCGATGCGTGGCCGAGGTGCGCCGGGCTCGAGGATCGCGCCCACCCAACCGGCCTTGCACGCGTCGACGCCGAGCACCGGGATCGTGATCTCCAGCGGCGGCAACGGGATCGGACCATCCCTCAATACGACTGCTGGATCGCCGGCTTCTGCCGCGAGGCCCGCGACCGCGGCGGGGTCCAGGCCGAGGACCTCGGCGAGATCGCCCAACGACTGCGTCGCACGAGCCACCGCGGCGGTGAGCTCGCCGCCGTCAGCGGCGTCGACGCGATCACGCAGCTCGCTCGCCCGGTCGACCAGCTGGTCTGCCAGTCGACGAGCCTCGGAGGGCGTGGTCATCGCAACCTCGCCAGACCGAGCCAGTCGGCCAGTGCGTCGATCTCCGCCTGCACGGCTGCCGTCATCTCCTCGGTGAAGGCCACGTCCTGGTGGATCGCGTAGACCTCGAAGATGCCTTCCTTGCGCTCGGCCTTCGCGTCGAGCTTGCCGATGAGCCTGTCCCCGAACAGGATCGGCAGCGCGTAGTAGCCCCAGCGCCGTTTCGACGCAGGCTTGTAGACCTCCAGCACGTATTCGTAGCCGAAGATCTCCTGCGCCCGGGCACGGTCGTAGACGAGGCGGTCGTACGGCGACAGCAGCGCCGCCCGACCTCGGAACGCGTGGGTCTCGTCGCGCTCCAGGGCGACAGGGTCGACCCGCCACCGCCCGTCGACCCCCTCGATCGTCACGGGCACCCCGGCCTCACCGACGTCGATCGGCTCGGCCGGCATCTTCGTGCCCTTGGCCTTGGCGATGCCGAGGGAGGTGAGGCGGCGCTCGTCGCGGTGCCGGCGGGCCTCCTCGACGGTCATCGTCGGCAGCTCGGGGTAGACCCGCTCGGCGAGGTCGAACACCCGTTGCCGTCCCTGGCGACCGCTCACCGCCACCTCGGCCTTCATGACGAGGAACTCGAGCATCTGGGTGACGTTGCGGTCGTTGGTCCACCCCGACGAGGGCCAGGAGACCTGGCTCGTGTCGGGGATCTCCTTGGACAGCAACGGACCGTGGTCCTCCAGCCGGCGGAGCACGTCCTTCCGGAACCTGTCGTTGGCCTGCAGCCAGTCCCGCGCCTGTTGCCACCGCCCGGGCCAGTCCTCGTGGCCCGCGAGGTGGGCGGGCAGGTCCTCGACGGGACGGACCATCCCATTGAACTCCACGAGCGTGCGCGTCTCGAGGGCCTGCTGCAGGTCCACCGACCGGTATGCCGCCCCGAGCCGGCTCCAGAGCACCAGCTCGGCACTCGGGGCGATGGGTGCGGCCGGGTCGATCTGCACCAGGCTCAGCTGCTGGACCACCTCGATGAGGTCACCGGGCCGGGGCAGGTCCAGCATCTCGGCGCGCACCGCGATCCTGCGTGCCTGCGCCCGGCTGATCTGGAGGTCCCCCACACCGGCGAGGGTAGCGACTGCCACGGACGGGCGAGCCACCGAGCGCCGAGCCACCGAGCGCCGAGCCATCGAGTGCAGAGCCGACCAACGCCGAGCCACTCGTCATGACAGGGTCCACAGGGAGACGCTGAACCGTCCCGCCTCGTCGGTCCACCACCCGGAGGCAGCGAAACCGGCGGTCTCGAACTCGGCAGCCAGTCGCTCGCGGGTGAACTTCGCCGAGATCTCCGTGCGCATCTGCTCGCCGGCCGCGAAGTCCACGTCGAGGTCGAGGCCGCTGATGCGGACGTGCACGTCGCGGACCGCCTCGAGCCGCATCTCGATCCAGGCGTTCTCGGCGTCCCAGACCGCGACGTGCCGGAAGTCCGCGGCGTCGAAGTCGGCGCCGAGGCGGCTGTTGACCACCTCGAGGACGTTGAGGTTGAACGCCGCGGTCACCCCGGCCGCGTCGTCGTACGCCGGCACGAGGACGTCGGGCGACTTCACGAGGTCGGCGCCGAGCAGGAAGGCGTCGCCTGGTGCGAGGGCACCGCGCAGGTCGGCCAGGAACGACCGACGTTGCTGGGGCGTCTGGTTGCCGATGGTGCCGCCGAGGAAGATGACCAGCCGCCCGCCGCGCCCCTCACCGGCCTCGACGGCCAGTGCGTCGGCGAGCCCGTGCTCGAAGTCGGCGCGCACGGACTCCAGCTCGAGCGTGGGGTAGCGCCGGGACAGGTCCTGCGCCGCGGCACGCAGGGCGCTGCCACTCACGTCGATGGCCCGGTATGCCGCCTGCTCACCGTCAGGGGTGGCCGCCAGCATCGCCTCGATGAGGGCGCGCGTCTTCTCCGAGGAGCCGGACCCGAGCTCGACGAGGTGACGGCAGCCGGCCGCGGTGACGATCTCGGTGGCCCGGGCCATGAGGATCTCGCGCTCGGCGGCGAACGGGTAGTACTCGGGCAGCCGGGTGATCTCCTCGTACAGCTCGCTGCCGACCTTGTCGTAGAACCACTTCGGCGGCAGGGTCTTGGGGCTGCTGGTCAGCCCGGAGCGCACGTCCTCGCTCAGGCTGCGCTCGCTGAAGTCCTCCGGCAGGTGGTCGCGGTGTCGCTGGGCCATCGGCTCGCTCTCGTCTGGTCCGCAGCCGCCGCGTGGGCGTGCGGGGTCGGCAGGGCGGTTTCGACGCTACCCACGGGCGGTGACATCGGCCTCACGAGCACCGGGCAGGCCGGCTCAGAGGGTGAAGTGGACGCTGGTGAGCTCCTCGCTGCGCTCCCACAGCAGGCCCGCCAGCGTCTCGTCGCGCGCCCACTGGCTGCGGCGCGCCTCGCCGACCGGCCCACGCGTCTCGTGGAAGCCGGTCGGGCCGGAGTACGACCCGGGCGCGGCCACGGTCGCCGCATACAGGATCGCCTCGGCGCCCTTGTCGGGTCCGGGGAACGCGAGCCTGACGCTCCACTGGGCGATCGTGCCGACCACCGGTATGGCGCCCATGCCGTCCTTGCTCGCCACGAGGTTGGTGGCCGAGACGCCGGGGTGGGCGGCGTTGGAGGTGAGCGTCGAACCCGCGGCCGAGGCGCGTCGCTGGAGCTCGGTCGCGAAGAGCAGGTTGGCCAGCTTGGAGCGGCCGTAGGAGGACTGCGGGTCGTACCCCTGCGCCGGGTTGCCTTCGCAGACCGTGCCGTCACCCCTGTGGTGCGCGATCGACGACACGGTCGTCACGCGCGGTGCCGGGGCCTGCAGGAGGTGCGGCAGCAGCAGGCCGGTGAGCGCGAAGTGGCCGAGGTGGTTGGTGCCGAACTGCAGCTCGAACCCGTCCTCGGTCTCGCGACGACGAGGCGGCGCCATCACCCCGGCGTTGTTGACGAGGATGTCCAGCGGGCCCTCGAACCGGTCGGCCAGGGCGTGGACGGATGCCTGCGACGCGAGGTCGAGCGCCTCGACGGTGACCTTCCCCGGCCCCCCGATGGCGCGGATCCGGCGCGCGCCGGCCTCCCCGGACTCGGTGTTGCGCACCGCCATGACGACGTCGGCGCCGTGGCGGGCCAGCTCGCGCGCCTCGACGAGCCCGATCCCGGAGTTGGCGCCGGTGACGAGGGCGCGTCGTCCGGTGAGGTCGGGCATCTGGTCAGCGGTCCAGCGGCTCATGGGGTGGCCTCTCGAAGGGGGGGTGGTGGAGGGTTTCTCGGTCGGGCTCGGACACAGGTGCCAGCGCGTGGCGGGCGGGTGTTGTTCCCCGACCGTGTCGCGCGCGGCCCGGTGGGGCCCCGGTGAGGTCAGCCGGCGGCGCGGCGGCCCTTGCGGGCCTGGAGGTAGTCGCTGACGACGTACTCGCCGAGCCGGTCGACGCTCGGCGTGAACACCCGTCCACCCGCCCGGCGTGCGATCGCGTCGACGAACCGCGCCAACCCCGGGTCCTCGCCGAGCATGAACACGTTGAGCGCCGCCCCCGACCGCCGCAGCTCGTCGACCTGGGCGACGGTCGCGCGCAGCGTCGCGTTCGTCGTCGGCCACTGGAACTCCGGTATGCCGCCGTCCCCCAGGTGCGCCGTCGGCTCACCGTCGGTGACGACCAGGACCACCGGCTGCGCCTGCGGGTGCCGGCGCAGGTGGCGGGACGCCAGCATCAGCGCGTGCTGGAGGTTGGTGCCCTGCACCCACTCGGGCTCGGCATCGGCGAGCTGCACCGGCGTGAGGCGCTTGGCCGCGATGTTGAACCCGATGATCTGCAGGGCGTCCTGGCGGAACCGCGTCTGCACCAGGTGCGACAGGGCGAGCGCGGTCTGCTTCATCGGCCCCCAACGGCCCTCGTTGACCATGGAGAACGACATGTCGACGCACAGGGCGACGGCTGCGGTGGTGCGCCGCTCGGTCTCCACCACCTCGAAGTCGGCCACGTCGAGGCTGACCTGGCCGGGCTGGATACCGTTGCGGCGCAGGGCGTTCGCGACCGTCCGGGGCACGTCGAGGGGTTGCTCGTCGCCGAACTCCCACGGCCGGGTGAGGCCTGTCGGCTCGTCGGCGTGGCCGGTGCGGCGGTCGTCGTGGTCGCCGTGACCGTCGGCGGACAGTCCCTCGAACACCTTCTTCAGCGCCGTCTCGCCCAGTCGTCGGACGGCGCGCGGGGTGAGCCGCAGGCCGTCGTCACCCTGGCTGACGTACCCCTGGCGCTCGAGCTCGCGCTCCAGCTGCCGCAACGCCTCCAGGTCCCGTGCGGCATCGGCTCCGAGGTGCTGTTCGAGCCGTTCGACGTCGATGTCGTCCAGGCTGGACCCGCCGTAGCTCTGACCCATCTGCTCCATCAGCGACTCGAGGTCGGCGAGCTCGGCCACCGCCTCGACGGCGGCGCTGTAGCCCATCGGCTCGCCGCCGGGCCGCATCCCGACAGGGCTGCCGCGGTCGAGCCCCGGTCGCAGGGCGCGCAGGTTGTCGTTCAGCTGGGCCATCTCCGAGGCGAGGTCGGCGTCGGCGAGGGCGTCGCTCATCAGCTGGCCGAGCTGTTCGCGCTGCTCCGGGGTGAGCGAGGCCATCATCCGGGCCGCCGCGGCCTGGCGGCGTGCGAGCGCGTCGATGAGCTCGTCGACGTCCTGGGGGTCTTCGGGGAACAGCTCGCCGTGCTTGTCCATGAACTCCCGGAACGCATCGGTCGTGTCCTCGCCCCGGGCGTGCGAGGCGAGCAGCCGGTTGAGGTCGGCCAGCATGTCGCGGATGGCGGCCATGGCCTCGGGGTCCGGGTCGGACAGCGCCCGCGCCATACCGGCGAACTGCGCGTCCATCACCTCCCGCTGGAGCATCTGCGCGATGGAGTCATAGATCGCCTTGGCCTCGGGGGAGTGCCACTCGTGCGAGGCCAGCGCCCGCACCTGGCCGGCCGCGTCGTCGGGCAGGGTCGCGAGGTCCATCTCGGCCAGCCGCGCGTCGTCGGTGTCCTCACCGGCGAGGGTGTCGCGTTCGGCGGCCAGGGCCTGGTCGAGGGCCGCGCGCACCTGGTCGAGGGTGCCAGACAGGTCACCCTTGCGCCGGGCCGCGTCCCGGGCCCTGCGTATGCGGTCGGCGAGCTCGTCGAGCCCGCGTCGTCCGTCCATCCCGCGCCGCAGCAGGTCGCGCAGCGCCTCACGCGCCGAACCACCGGCCAGCACGTCGCGACCGATCTCATCGAGCGCCTCGCGCACGTCGAACGGCGGCGCGAGCGGATCGGCGCCGCCCTGCCACGGGCCGTAGCGGAACCGGTCGCCGTGGTGACCGGACCCGGAGCCGGGGCCACGCCCCATACCCCTGCCGTCCCCGCGGCCGTGTCCTCCGGAGGAAGGCACGGTCAGGCCCCGTAGACCGTGCGGCCCGCCACGGTGTCCTTGTCGAGGCGGCGGGTGAGGTGCAGGCCCTCCAGGACGAACTCGACCGCCGCGGCGACCTGGCCGGGACCGGCGTCGTCGCCGTGCCCGAGCCGGTCGAGCACCTTGGACAGCCCCGGGGTGGTGCCGATCTGCGCGAGCAGGTCGGCCGCGGGGACGAGCTCACCCGTCTCGACGACCTCACCCTCGGCGAACCGCTCGGTGAACCCGGACAGGTCCAGCCCCTGCAGCCGTGCGCGGAACGTCTCGGCCGTCGCGAGCCGCAGCAGGTGGTCGAGCACGTCGCGCTCGCGGCCCTCCTCGCCCATCTCGAACTCCACCTTGCCGAGCAGGGTCGGCACCACGGTGGGGACGTCGCAGATCCGGGCCACGGCGTCGGCTTCACCGGCACGGGCCGCCCTGCGCAGGGCCGAGGCGCTGACGCTCTCGGCCGCCGCGATGGAGAACCGCGCCGAGACGCCCGAGCGCTGGTCCACCGCGGACGACTCGCGCAGCCCACGGGTGAACCGCGCCAGCACCTCGACCAGGTGCTCCGGCACGTCGGCCACGGTCTCGGCCTCCTGCTGGATCAGGCGGACCTCGTCGGCGACTTCCTCCTGGTAGTGCGTGCGGATCTCGGCGCCGAAGCGGTCCTTGAGCGGGGTGATGATGCGCCCGCGGTTGGTGTAGTCCTCGGGGTTGGCCGTGGCGACGAGCAGCAGGTCGAGCGGCAGGCGCAGGGAGTAGCCGCGGATCTGGATGTCGCGCTCCTCGAGCACGTTGAACATCGCGACCTGGATGCGTTCGGCGAGGTCGGGCAGCTCGTTGAGGCCGAAGATGCCGCGGTTGGCGCGGGGGACCAGGCCGTAGTGGACCGTCTCGGGGTCGCCGAGGGTCCGGCCCTGGGCGACCTTGACCGGGTCGACGTCGCCGACGAGGTCGCCGACGCTCGTATCGGGCGTGGCCAGCTTCTCGGTGTAGCGCTCGGACCGGTGCCGCCACACCACGGGCAGCTCGTCACCGAGGTCGGCCCGCAGGTTGCGGCACCGGGTGCACGCCGGGGCCGTCGGGTCGTCGTGGATCTCGCACCCGGCCACCTCCGGGGCCCACTCGTCGAGCAGCTGACCGAGGGTGCGCATGAGGCGGGTCTTGCCCTGGCCCCGCTCGCCGAGCAGGACCAGGTCGTGCCCGGCCAGCAGGGCGCTCTCGAGCTCGGGCAGCACGGTGTCGTCGAAGCCCACGATCCCGGGGAACGCCGGCTCCCCGGAGCGCAGTCGGGCCAGCAGGTTCTCGCGCAGCTCGGCCTTGACGCTGCGGTGGGTGTAGCCGGAGGCGACGAGCTCGCCGAGGGTGCCGGGGCGTTCGGTCTGGGTCATTGCCCAACGCTACGTCCGGCCCTGCGTGACCGACACCCGTGGGGGTCGGGCGCCCACGGACTGGCTACCCGGCGTCGGGGAACGCGCAGAACTCGTTGCCCTCGGGGTCGGCCAGCACGGTCCAGTCAGGGCGTTCGGCCACGACGGTGGCACCGGCCTCGACCAGAGCGGCCACCGAAGGCGTCTGCACGTCCCAGTGGAGCCGGTTCTTGACCGTCTTCGGCTCCGGCACCCCGACGAACACCAGGCTCTCGAACGGCAGACCGGGGTCGCTGTCGCCATTGCCTCCGCCGCTGGCGCCACTGTCCGTGCCGCTCTCCCCGGCGCTGTCCGACGTGGGCTCGAGCCACCACCAGTCGTGCTCGGGGTCGTTGCCGACCCTCAGGCCGAGGACCTGACCCCACCAGCGCGCCACCGACCCGGGGTCCGCGCAGTCCACGCACACCTCGTACAGGCGGTAGGGCGCCAACCGCTCCGGCGGGCGGACGAACGCGCAGAACTCGCCACCCTCGGGGTCGGCCATCACCGTCCAGCCTTGCTCGGGGGTCGCCGGCACGAGGACGGTCGCGCCCAATGCCTCGAGCGCCTCGACCGACTCGGTGTGCACGTCGAGGTGCACGCGGTGCTTGGCGGTCTTCGGCTCCGGGACGGTGTTGAGCCACAGGCTCTGCTGCGCGGTGGCGCCCACGAGGACCGCGGGGTCGGAGCGCCCGTCGCGCAGGGTCAGACCCAGGGCGGCGGACCAGAACGCGGCCTGCCGTCCTTCGTCGGTCACGTCGACGCAGAGGTCCTGGAAGCGTGCGAGTGCCATCGCCCCACCCTAGGGACGGCCACCGACAGAGGTCGCCGCACCACCTGCGCCGGGTCGGAGCGCAGGCGGTACGGCGACGGTCAGGTGGGTCAGGCTGCGTCGGCGGTGGGGTAGTCGGTGTAGCCCTCGGCGCCGCCACCGTAGAAGGTGTCGGGGTTCGGCTCGTTGAGCTCGATGCCCTCGCGCCAGCGCTTGGCCAGGTCGGGGTTGGCCAGGAACGGGCGGCCGACGGCGACGAGGTCACCGAGGTCGCGCTCCAGCAGGCCCTCGACGGAGTCCAGCGTGGTGACGTCGCCGAACCCGGTGTTGATGATGACCGGTCCGCCGAAGCGCTTGCGCAGGTCGCGCAGCAGGTCGGACTCCGGGTCGGCGAGGATGCTCAGGTAGGCGAGCCCGAGGTCGGCGATGCCGGACACGAGCGCGTCATACGTCGCCTGCACGTCCGCCGCGTCCTCCTCGAGGACGCCCTGGATGTTGTGCGCCGGGGAGATCCGGATGCCCACGCGCTCGGCACCGATGGCCTCGGCGACAGCCCGGGTGACCTCGATGGCCAGGCGGGCGCGGTTCTCGGGGGAGCCGCCGTAGGCGTCGGTGCGGGTGTTGCTGCTCGGCGCGAGGAACTGGTGCAGCAGGTAGCCGTTGGCCGAGTGGATCTCGACGCCGTCGGCACCGGCAGCCACGGCCTGGCGGGAGGCGTGCACGAAGTCGGCGACGATCCCGGGGACCTCGTCGGTCTCGAGCGCGCGCGGCGTCGGCTGGTCGACCTGGCCGTTGGCGGTCACCATCTTGCCGGGGGCGGCGATGGCGCTCGGGGCGACCGACTCGAGGCCGTTCTTGTTGTCGGGGTGCGCGATCCGGCCTGCGTGCATGAGCTGGATGAAGATGCGACCACCCTCGGCGTGCACGGCCTCGGTGACCTTGGACCAGCCGGCGACCTGCTCGTCGCTGTGGATGCCGGGGGTGTCGAGGTAGCCCTGGCCCACGGCCGACGGCTGGGTGCCTTCGGTGATGATGAGGCCGGCGCCGGCGCGCTGGCGGTAGTACTCGACGTTGAGGTCGGTGGGAACGCCACCCTCACCAGCGCGGTTGCGGGTGAGCGGGGCCATCACGAAGCGCTGGGGCAGCGTCCACGGGCCTACCTGGGTGTTCTCGAATGCCTTGGACATGCGTTCTCCTCGGAGTCGGCGAGCGATCGATGGGGGGTCGATCGTCAAAAGTTCAACAAGGGCGGCAACCGAACAGGCCGCGCGCTGATTCCCGCTCGTAGGTGAACGTCGGGTGTCGGCCCGGGTCCCGTGCTGGCGACGTGCCGTACGTCACCCGGGGTGCTTCGTCGGGGCGGCCCGGCGAGGATGGACGCGTGCAGTCCGTCGAGCTCCTCCTCGACCCGGCCATCGATGCCGCGGTCCGCGCCGAGTGGGCGGCCCTGTCCGCGGCGGGTCTCCCCAGCCAGGCAGACCACCGCGGCGAGACGAACGCCCCCCACATCTCGGTCCTGGTCGCCGAGGGGTTCCCGGACGAGGAACCGCTCGCCCCGGTGGCTGCGGTCCTGCCACTCCCCGTGCGGCTCGGGGCGCCCGTGGTGTTCGGCGGCCGCCAGCTCGTGCTCGCCCGACTGGTCGTCGTCGACCGGCCGCTCCTCGACCTGCAGGCCGCCGTCGTCGACGCGCTCGCCGGCGCCACCGACCTCTCACCCCACACCGTCCCGGGGAGGTGGGTGCCGCACGTGACGCTCGCCCGCGGCATAGCGGCGGACCGGTTGGCGACCGCGCTGGGAGCGTTGCGCACCGAGCGCGGGGGTGTGCCCGAGCTGGTCGGGGAGGCGGCGGTGCTCCGGCGGTGGGACTCCGACGCCCGGCGCGCGTGGGCGGTCTGACCGGGTCGACCCTGCCTGGGGATGGCACAGTGCTGGGTATGCCGCCGACCGCACCTTCCGCTGCCACCGCCACCCTCGACGTCGCCACCCTGCGCACCCGACTTCCCGGCCCTGCAGGGTGGGGCCGCGCACTTCGACGGGCCCGGTGGGTCGCAGATCCCGAGCGTGGTGGCGCAGGCCGTCGCGGCGGCGATGACGGCGCCGATGTCGACTCGTGGCAGCGTGACGACGGCCGAGCAGAACTCCGATGCCCACGTCCTCGCCGCACGGTCGGCACTGGCCGACCTGCTGGGGGCGCAACCGGGTGGGGTGGTGTTCGGCCGGAGCATGACCGCGCTGACGTTCGACCTGTCCCGAACGCTGGCCAAGGACTGGGGCCCCGGCGACGAGGTGGTCGTGAGCCGCCTCGACCACGACGCCAACATCCGGCCGTGGCTCCTGGCGGCGCAGGCGGTCGGTGCGACCGTGCGCTGGGCCGAGTTCGACCCGGCCACCGGCGAGCTCGACCCGCAGGCGTTCGCCGACGTGCTGTCCGACCGCACCCGGCTGGTGGCCGTGACCGGCGCGTCCAACCTCATCGGCACCATCCCCGACGTCGCTGCGATCGCCGGACTGGCCCACGAGCGGGGTGCCCTGCTCTTCGTCGACGCGGTCCACCTCGCCGCCCACGCCACCGTCGACCTCCAGGCGCTCGGCGCCGACGTCGTCGCGTGCTCCCCGTACAAGTTCTTCGGCCCCCACTGCGGGGCGCTCGCGGCCGACCCGGCGTTCCTCGAGACGCTGCACCCCGACAAGCTCGCGCCGTCGTCCGACGCGGTGCCCGAGCGGTTCGAGCTGGGGACGCTGCCCTACGAGCTCATGGCCGGCACCGCAGCGGCGATCGACTTCATGGCAGACCTCGTGCCCGCCGCGGATGCTGGTGCGAGCCGTCGCGAACGCCTCGTGCGGTCGATGGCCGCGGTCGAGGAGCACGAGCTCGCCCTGCGGGGCCGGATCGAGGCCGCGCTCGTCGAGCTGCCCGGCGCGACCCTGTACTCCCGTGCCGCCCACCGCACGCCGACCCTGCTCGTCTCGTTCTCGGGCCGGGACGGCTCTGGGTACGACAGTGCCGAGATCTACCGGTTCCTCGCGGGACGCGGCGTCAACGTCCCGGCGAGCAGCTTCTACGCGCTCGAGGCGTCCCGTGCCCTGGGTCTGGGGGACGCCGGTGCGCTGCGGATCGGGTTGGCGTCGTACACCGACGACGAGGATGTCGACCGGCTGCTCGACGGCCTGACGGCGTACTTCGGTCAGCTGTCGCGGTAGCGCTTCGCCGCGGCAGCGCGGTCCGCGAGGACCGAGGCGTCCACGGGCACCGGGCCCTTCGACCAGTCGGTCGGGTCCGCCGCGTAGACCACGCCGTAGGCCGCGGTGTCGCGCTGGGTGCGCCATCCCTCCGCCAGCGGGCCGAGGTCGAGGGTGTCGTAGCCGATCTCGTCGAGGAACCGCGTCACGGTGGCCTTCGCCTCGGCGTCGTCACCGGCGATCGCGAGGGCACTGCGGTCCTCGGAACCCGACGGGCGGGCGAGGTCGCGCAGGTGCTCGAAGTAGATGTTGTTGAAGGCCTTGACCACCGCGGACTCCGGCAGGTGGGCCTGGACCAGCTCGGACGTCGTGGTCGACTCGTCGTCGAGCTCGGCGACCTGGCCGTCGCGCTGCGGGTAGTAGTTGAGCGTGTCGATGACGACCTTGCCGGCGAGCTCGGCGACCGGGATGTCGCGGTAGTTCTTGAGCGGGATGGTCACGACGACCAGGTCCCCGGCCTGCGCCGCTTGTGCCGCCGTCGCAGCCCGGGCGCCCGGACCGAGCTCGGCGACGAGGTCGGCGAGCGTCTCCGGCCCGCGGCTGTTGCTCATCACGACCTCGTGGCCGGCCGCGAGGGCCAGTCGTGCGACGGTGCTGCCGATGTTGCCACTGCCGATGAAACCCACTGTTGTCATGACGGCCACAACCGCGGTGCCGCCTCGTTGATTCCTGTCTTTGGCATGCTGTGCGCCATGACCGCCGAGGCGAACGACCCAGCCGCTCCCGCGCCCGCCGGCGAGCGGGAGGTGCTGGTGGAGTACCTCGACCACTTCCGCTCGGCCTTCGCAGCCAAGTGCGCGGACCTCACGCCCGAGCAGATGGCGATGCGTTCGGTCGAGCCGTCCACCCTGTCGCTGCTCGGGCTGCTACGACACCTCGCCAAGGTGGAGCACATCTGGTTCCGGATCACCATGGAGGGCAACGAGATCCCGCGCCTCTACGGCACCAGCGACGTCGTCGACGCCGACTTCGACGGGGCCGTGGGTGACCCGGCCGTCGTGGCGGAGGCGTGGGAGTCGTGGCGTCGCGAGGTCGCCGACGCGAGGTCGTTCGTCGAGCAGGCGCCGTCCCTCGAGGTCATGAGCACCCACCCGACCAGGGACGCGATCTCGCTGCGGGAGCTGCTGGTGCACCTCATCGAGGAGTACGCCCAGCACTGCGGCCACGCCGACCTCATCCGCGAGCGGATCGACGGCCGCACCGGACTGTGAGCCCGCCGCGGCGCGGCATACGGCAGGGTGGGGTCCGTGAGTGAGGACCAGGAGCGCATCCGCGACGCCGTGCAGCGGTATGCCGCGGTGCACGACGACGTGCAGGCGGCCTCCGACGGCTTCGTCGCGATGGTCACCGCACTGCTCGACGACGCCGGCATCAACTACGTGTCGGTGACCGGTCGGGCCAAGAGCGTCTCCTCGTTCGCCGGCAAGGCGGCCCGCACCGGACCCGAGGGCGCACCGTTGTACGCCAACCCGTTCGAGGAGATCACCGACCAGGTCGGCGTGCGGGTCGTGACCTACCTGCGCGACGACGTCACCGCCGTGGCCGACCTGCTCTCCGACCAGCTGAGCGTCCTCGACGACCGCGACCTCGGGCTGGAGACGGCCCGCGAGGGGCGCTTCGGGTATGCCAGCCGGCACCTGCTCGTGGCCATCGACCGGATCAAGGGTGCCCCGGCGCAGTACGACTCCCTCAAGGGCTACAGCGCCTCGGTGCAGGTGCGCACGATCCTCCAGCACGCGTGGGCGGAGTTCGAGCACGACATCCGCTACAAGGGCACCATCCCCGAGGAGCACGTCAGCGACCTCGACCGCCGGTTCACGCTGGCGGCAGGGCTGCTCGAGCTCGCCGACCGTGAGTTCTCCGAGATCCGGCACCGGCTGCAGGCCACGATGGGTGGTGGTGGGCACGCGCTGCCCGCCGACGACAGCGACCCCCGCATCAGTGCCGCTGACCTCACGACGTTCCTCGCCGGCCAGTTCACCGACGCCGGCTGGTCGCGCACCGACCACTACGCGTGGATCTCCGGGCTGCTGCTCGAGCTCGGGATCACCTCGCTCGACGAGCTCGCGGGACTGCTGCAGTCGATCGACGCACCTGCCATCAACGCCCGGATGGGCTACCGCTACCCCGCCGGAGCGGTGCGCCGCCTCGATGACGCCCTGCTCGCGGTCTTCGGCACGCGCTACCTCGGGCTGCACGGCAACGCCCACCGCGAGGCCTCGCTGCGAGCGCGCCTGGAGAAGCTGCGCGCCTGACGGCTACAGATGGCCGATGACGCTGTCGGCGGCCGGGACTATCGTGCCGGGCAACCAGCCTCGGAGACGCCGTGGCAGGACCACCCCAGGGAGCCCTCATGGCCTCGAAGCTCAACCCCTACATCGGCTTCTCCGACAACGCTCGGGAGGCCATGGAGTTCTACAAGGACGTCTTCGGCGGCTCGCTGACGACGAGCACCTTCGGTGAGTTCGGCGCCCCCGAGGGCCCCGACACCGACAAGATCATGCACGCCCAGCTCGAGACCGAGTCCGGTTTCACGCTCATGGCGAGCGATGCGCCCGAGGGCATGGAGCACTCGAGCGGCTCCGCGATCACCATCAGCCTCAGCGGTGACGACGACGAGGAGCTGCGCGGCTACTTCGACAAGCTCTCTGCCGGTGGCACGGTGACGATGCCGTTGGAGAAGCAGATGTGGGGCGACGAGTTCGGCATGGTGACCGACCGGTTCGGCACCGCGTGGATGGTCAACATCGCCGGCTCCGGCGAGGGCGAGGGCTCCGCAGGCTGACCACTCCGAGCGGGCCGGCTGCCCGGTTCGTCCCTCGGATCCGGCTGAGGGTGCGCGCCTTCCGGTCTCGAACCGGGGGCGCGACATGCCGGTCCTGTCGCGCGTGGTTACGGTGACTGGGTGAAGCGCGCCACCTCCGCCCTGTTCGTGCTCGTCCTCGGACTCCTGTGCGTTGCCCTGCCGGCCTCCGGCGCCAGCGCTGCGGTCGGCGCGCGGCCCGCGGACCTGCCCCCCACCATCAAGGTCGGGACCGAGGGGGTCTACCCCCCGTTCAGCTACCACGGCGGCGCCGGCAGCGGCCTGACCGGCTACGACATCGACGTGATGAACGCGATCGGCAAGCACCTCGGGGTGAAGGTGGAGTACGTCGAGACGCCGTTCGACTCGATGTTCGCCGCGCTGGAGGCGGGACGGTTCGACGTCGTCGCCAACCAGATCACCTTCAACGAGGAGCGCAACGCCCGCTACGACCTCAGCGACCCGTACGTCGAGACGACCGGCGTCCTCGTCGTGCGCAAGGGCGAGAAGCAGATCCGAACCATCGCCGACCTCAAGGGCAAGCGGGCCGCGGAGAACATCACGAGCAACTGGGCGCAGGTCGCCAAGGACGCCGGCGCCACGGTCGTCGGCGTGGACGACATGTCCCTGGCCATCGACAACCTCGAGCAGGGACGGGTGGACGCCCTCGTCAACGACAAGCTCGCGATCCGCAACTACCTCGCCACCAAGCCGGACGCCGGCGTCAAGGTGGTCGCCGAGACCAACGACGTCAGCAAGTCGGTGCTGGCGGCGAAGAAGGGCTCGGGCTACCTCCCCCAGCTCAACAAGGCCATCGCCGACCTCAAGGCCGACGGCACCCTGGACAAGATCTACGCCAAGTACTTCGACGCCGCGCGACCGGTGCCCACCACCGCCGAGGTCATGAAGGCGAACGCGTGGCCGATGGCCAAGGCAGCCCTGACCAAGACCATCCCGCTCACCATCATCAGCTTCACCCTCGGCATGGTCATCGCGCTGGCCGTCGGGCTGATGCGGATGTCCAAGCAGCCCTTCGTCGCCGGTGCGGCCCGCCTCTACATCTCGTTCATCCGCGGAACGCCGTTGCTCGTGCAGCTCTTCCTGATCTTCTACGCGCTGCCGCAGCTGGGCGTGAAGATCGACCCGTTCCCAGCGGCCGTGATCGCCTTCAGCCTCAACGTCGGAGGGTATGCCGCGGAGATCGTGCGCTCGTCCGTCGAGAGCCTGCCCAAGGGACAGTGGGAGGCCGCCTCGACCGTGGGCATGGACTACGCCACCACCCTGCGGCGGATCATCCTGCCGCAGGCCGCCCGGACCGCAGTCCCACCGTTGTCCAACACCCTGATCTCGCTGGTCAAGGACACCTCGCTCGCGGCCGTCATCCTCGTGATCGAGCTCTTCCGGACGGCCCAGCTGGCTGCCGCGCCGAGCCTCGAGTTCCTGGCGTTGTACGGCATGGCTGCCGTCTACTACTGGGCGATCTGCCTGGTGCTGTCCTTCGCCCAGTCCCGCACCGAGACCCGACTGAACAGGTTCGTCGCCGCATGAGCACCCACTCCAGCCCCGAGTCCCAGCCGGCTCCAGGTACCCCGGCTCCAGGTACCCCGGCTCCAGGTCCCGTTGCACAGGGTCCCGGAGCGCCCCGTCCCGCGGCACCCGGCAGTCACCTCGTCGAGGTCGAGCACCTGCGCAAGTCCTTCGGCGAGCACGTCGTCATCGAGGACGTGTCGTTCACCGTCGACCCCGGCACCGTGACCTGCATCATCGGGCCGTCGGGGTCCGGCAAGACCACCCTGCTGCGGGCGCTCAACGCCCTCGAGGTCCCCGACAGCGGCGTCGTGCGCATCGGCGCCACCACGGTCGACTTCGCCGGCATCAACCCCGGGGCCGCTGGTCGCCTGCCCAAGGCCCAGCGGACCGAGCTCATGACGTTGCGGCGCCACAGCGGCATGGTCTTCCAGGCCCACCACCTCTTCCCGCACAAGACGGCCCTTCAGAACGTCATCGAGGGCCCGGTCGTCGTCCAGCGCGAACCGCCGGCCGAGGCCACCGAACGCGCCCGGGTGCTGCTGGACAAGGTGGGTCTGGCCGACCACGCCGACAAGTTCCCGTTCCAGCTCTCCGGCGGGCAGCAGCAGCGGGTCGGCATCGCCCGCGCGCTGGCGATGCGGCCCGACCTCGTGCTCTTCGACGAACCCACGTCGGCCCTCGACCCCGAGCTGGTCGGCGATGTGCTCGGCGTGATGAAGTCGCTCGCGGCAGAGGGCTGGACGATGGTCGTGGTGACGCACGAGCTGCGGTTCGCCCAGCAGGTGGCCGACCAGGTGCTCTTCATCGACGGCGGCGTCATCGTCGAGCAGGGCCCGCCCCAGGACGTCATCGCCAACCCGCAGCACCCGCGGACCAAGACCTTCCTCACCCGCCTGCTCGAACCCATCTGACTCTCCCGCCGGACGGCGCCTTCGCGCAGACCGAGGCGACCATCCGCGGCTCTGGAGCCACGTCTGGTCGACTTCCGGGGCGGCCGCGACCATTCGTGGCGCTGGCGCCACACATGGTCGTACAGGGCGTGGGCGGGCGTCGGCGGCGCGCAGGCCCCGTGGGCGGGCGGCGCGTGGGTGCGGACGGCGCGGGGCCCCGCGGGTGCCGCGGTAGCGAGCTGGCGAGGCTCAGGCGCGCAGGACCAGGCTGAGGACGTCAACCAGGGCGATGGCGATCGAGGCGAGGAACGGGACCCGGCCGCGACCACCCACGGCGACCGCGGCCAGGGCGACGCAGAGGCCACCTGCCACGGCCGCCGACAGGGGTACCGGACCCGGGGGACCGAGTACGGCGACAGCCGAGCCGGCGAGCAGGACAAGCGGGGCGACCACCCGGACCGTGTGGGCGCCGAGCCGCTGGGGGAGCCCGTGCACGCCGGTCGCCTCGTCGTCCGCGAGGTCGGGCAGCGCGTTGAGGAGGTGGGCGCCGACGCCGAGGATCGCCCCGGTCGCCATCATCCACGCCGGCGGCCAGGCACGGGTGGGCAGCGCGAGGGTCACGACGGCCGGCAGCGCTCCGAAGGCGACGGCATACGGAAGCGCGGACCATGCGGTGCGCTTGAGGCCGAGGTTGTAGGCCCACCCCGAGGCGACACCCAGCCCGAGGTGGACCAGCCCCGACCGCCAGCCGCAGGCGAGCGACAGGACCACGCAGACCACGAGGGAGAGGGCCGTGGCGACTCGGACGGTCCGTTCGGCGACGGCGCCGGTGGCGACGGGCTTGTCGGTGCGGCCGACGCGGCGGTCGCGGTCGGAGTCGATGAGGTCGTTGGACCAGCCGATGCCGAGCTGCCCGCTGGCGACGGCTCCCACGACGAGGGCGCCAGAGCCCAGGGTGTGGCCGGCGGCGACGGCAAGCAGCGCCGTGAGGACGGTGACCGCGGCGGCAGGCGCCGGGTGCGCCGCAGCGAGCAGCGCGGCCACGCGACGTGCGGAGGCGCGCCTACCGGCACCGGGACCAGACGTGGAGGGTGCCTGCGCTCCGTCGGTGCCCTCACCCATACCCGCAGCGTAGGCGGCCGACGAGCTCTGGCGGCGGGAGTGGGGCGCTTCCGGGCCGCCCATGCCTAGGCTGTGGAGGTGAGCCACCTCCTCGCCGTCCGCGGCACGCTCCCCGAGCACCGCTACGCCCAGCGCGAGGTCACCGAGGTCTTCGCCGAGGTTCTCGCTCCCCACAAGCCGAATCTCCCACTGCTGCAACGGGTCCACGGTAATGCCGGGGTCGAGTTCCGGCACCTGGCGCTCCCCCTGGAGCGATATCCCGAGCTGCAAGGACTTCGGCGCCGCCAACGACGAGTTCATCCGCGTCGCGGTCGCCCTCGGAGCGAAGGCGGTCGAGGACGCGCTCGCCGCCGCCGGGCTGGGCGTCCGCGACGTGGACCTGATCGTGTTCACGACGATCACGGGGATGGCCGTCCCGTCCGTCGACGCGCGGATCGCGGCCCGCATCGGCCTGCGCCCGGACGTCAAGCGCGTGCCGCTGTTCGGCCTGGGCTGCGTCGCTGGCGCGGCCGGGTCTCGCCCGTGTGCACGACTACCTGCTCGGCCACCCGGACCAGGTCGCGGTGCTGCTGTCGTCGAGCTGTGCAGCGCTCACCGTCCAGCGCGACGACACCTCGATGGCCAACCTCGTGGCCAGCGGCCTGTTCGGGGACGGCGCCGCCGCCGTGGTCATGGTCGGGCGCCGAGCACGCCGACCGTCGCCCCGCAGGGCCGCGGGCCCTCGCGCACCCGCAGTCAGCCTGTACGCCGGACACCGAGCGCGCCATGGGCTGGGACGTCGGGGCCAGCGGCCTGCGCATCGTCCTCGACGCCGAGGTCCCCGACCTGGTGCGGCGCAACCTGCGCGAGGACGTCGACGGGTTCCTCGCCGACCACGGCCTGACGCCGCGACGACATCGCCTGGGTGGGTGCGCACCCCGGCGGCCCCAAGGTCCTGCGAGGCGATGCACGACGGCGCTCGAGGTCTGCCGGCGACGCGCTGGACATGACGTGGCGTCACCTGGCCGACGTCGGCAACCTGTCGTCGTCGTCGGTGCTGCACGTGCTGCGCGACACCCTGCGCGACCGCCGCCCCCGCCCGGGCACCCCGGGTATGCTGATGGCGATGGGACCGGGGTTCGCCTCGAGACTGGTCCTGCTCGCGTTGGCCCGCGGAGGCCTGACCGGTGTCGGTGAGCCTGGTACGTCGCTCTCGTCCCGCCGTCGCGGTCGAGCGCCTCGCCGAACTCGTCGTCTCCAAGCGCAACGCCGCTGGGCGTCCGCGCGGCGGCGGGAGTCCGGGTCGGCCACTACCCGGTCATGGTCGTCCTGCACACCGGCCTGCTGGTCGGGGTGTCTCGTCGAGGTGCTCGTGGCCGACCGGCCGTTCCTCCCGGCCCTCGCGTGGCCGATGCTGGTCGTGTCTCGCGCCGCCCAGGCGCTGCGCTGGTGGTGCATCCGCACCCTCGGCCCCCAGTGGAACACGCGGGTCATCGTCGTGCCCGGTGCTGCCGCTGGTGACGACGGGCCCGTACCGCTGGTTCCTGCGCCATCCCAACTACGTCGCCGTCGTGGCCGAAGGGGTCGCCTTGCCGCTCGTGCACACGGCGTGGGTCACCGCGGTCGTCTTCACCGTGCTCAACGCGGGCTGCTCCGGGTGCGGCTGCGCGCCGAGGAGCGGGCGCTGGCGGATCTCGACCAGCGCGTGGACCGCCCGCATGACGTCCGGGGCGGGTGGCGTGGTCGACGTGGTGGTCGTCGGAGGCGGCCCAGTCGGGCTCGCCGCCGCCTACCGCCGCCGGCTCGCGGGCCTGTCCGCCGTCGTCCTCGAGCCGCGCGACGCGCCCATCGACAAGGCCTGCGGCGAGGGCTTGATGCCGGAGCGGTGGCAGCACTTGCGCGCCTCGGCGTCGACCCGGAAGGTCTGCCGCTCAACGGGATCCGCTACCTGGGCGGTGGCACCAGTGCCCAGGCGGCCTTCCGCGACGGTGAGGGCAGGGGGGTGCGCCGCACCACCCTGCACGCCGCGCTCGCCGCGGCGGTGACGTCGGCCGGGGTCGAGGTGCTGCCCCTGACGGCCGGAGACCTGACCCAGGACGACCGCGGGGTCACCGTGCTGACCCACGAGCAGGGGCGACGCCCGGGACCGTCGGTGCGGGCGCGATACGTCCTCGCCGCCGACGGCCTGCACTCCCCGGTGAGGCGGTCCCTGGGGCTGGACGTCCCTGCGCGCGGGGTGGCGCGGTACGGGTTGCGGCGTCACTACGCCACCGCGCCGTGGTCTGACCACGTCGAGGTGCACTGGGGACCGACGGCAGAGGCCTACGTCACGCCGGTCGCGCCTGACCTCGTGGGGGTGGCGGTGCTGACGCGCAGCCGGGCGGGGTACGACGCCCTCCTCGAGCAGTTCCCCACCCTCCGTGAGCGGCTGGACGCCCCCGTGGCCCACGGCAGCGACCTGCGCGGTGCCGGTCCGCTGCGGCAGCGGTCTCGTCGCCGGGTGGCCGGTCGGGTGCTCCTCGTCGGCGACGCGAGCGGTTACGTCGACGCCCTCACCGGGGAGGGGATCGCCCTCGGGATCGCCCAGGTAGCCGAGGCCGTTGCGGCGATCGCGGGACGGGAACCCGCATTCATACGAACGGGGTTGGCGCCGCGCGAGCTGGCGCTACACCCTCCTCACGCAGGGGCTCGTGCGGGCCACCCGGCCCGGCTGGTCGCGGCGCGTGATCGTGCCCTCCGCCGCCGCGCTGCGGCCGGTCTTCGCCGCTGCGGTGCACGAGCTGGGGCGGGTGCGGTGAACACCGGCCCAGCCATCGGGTCCGGCTCCGCTGCATCGGTTCCGGAGGAGCTGGTCGTGCTGCTCGACGACGCCGGGAACGCGATCGGCACCGCGCCCAAGGCCACCGTGCACACCGCCGACACACCCCTGCACCTCGCCTTCTCCGCCTACGTCTTCGGCAGCGACGGCCACCTGCTCCTCACCCGCCGCGCCCTCGACAAGGCCACCTTCCCCGGCATCTGGACCAACTCGGTGTGCGGCCATCCCGCACCCGGCGAGGACCTCGTCGACGCGGTCCGGCGTCGGGCCCTGCTCGAGCTCGGGGTGTCCGTGACCGGCGTGCGGCTCGTCCTCCCCGGTTTCGCCTACCGGGCCCAGATGGGCGGCGTCGTCGAGCACGAGCTGTGCCCCGTGTATGCCGCCTGGCTGGCTCCCGGGGAGCGGTTGCGCCTCGATGCGAGCGAGGTGCACGAGGCCACCTGGGTGCCGTGGAGCGAGGTGTGCGAGGAGGTGAGGTTCGGCCTGCGCGTCGTGTCACCGTGGTGCGCCCAGCAGCTGCGGCTGCTCGAAGGTCTCGGACCCCAGCCCAGCCGCTGGCCTGCAGGGGACCCCGAGCTGCTGCCGCCGGCCGCTCGTTAGCGTGGGGGCCGTGACCACGGCTCCAGGCCCGACGAAGGCCCCCACTCGTGACGAGGACGTCCCTGCCTACTGGCGGTCGCTCGGTCTCCCCGGCCTTGCCGACATCCACGTGCACTTCATGCCAGAACCCATGTTGCGCAAGGTCTGGGACTACTTCGACCACGCCGAGGAGCACTACGGCGCGCCGTGGCCGATCAACTACAGGCAGGACGAGGGCGGGCGCATCGAGATGCTCCGCACGTTGGGGCTCAAGGGGATCCCCGCGCTGAACTACGCGCACAAGCCGGGTATGGCGCGTTGGCTCAACGAGTGGGGCACGCAGTTCGCGGCACGGGTGCCAGACGCCGTCCACAGCGCGACCTTCTTCCCCGAGCCCGGTGCGGTCGACGTCGTGCGGTCGGCGCTCGCCTCCGGGGCCCGGCTGTTCAAGGTGCACGTGCAGGTCGGGCGGTTCAGCCCGCTCGACCCGCTGCTCGACGATGCCTGGGCGGTGCTCGCCGAGGCCGGTGTCCCGGTGGTGTTGCACGCCGGATCCGCGCCACTGGCAGGGGAGTTCACCGGGCCGGAGGCCGTCGCCCAGCTGCTGCGTCGCCACCCTGACCTCGCCCTGGTCATCGCGCACCTGGGCATGTCGGAGTACCACGCGTTCGCCGAGCTGGCCGAGTCCTACGACCGGGTGCACCTCGACACCACGATGGTCGGCACCGACTTCACCAACCGGTTCGCCCCGCTGCCCGAGGACTACCTGCCGCGGCTGGCGGCCCTGGGCGACAAGGTCGTGCTGGGTTCGGACTTCCCGCAGATCCCGTACGCCTACGCCCACCAGCTCGAGGCGTTGCACCGCCTGGGCTTCGGCGAGCAGTGGATGCGCAAGGTGCTGTGGCACAACGGAGCCCGCCTGATGGGGCTCACCGCCTGACGGGTCGTGCCCGTCGGCTCACCGGTCGATCGTGACGTCCCGATGCCAGGACTCGGTGCGGTACTTCGTCTCCCACCCCATCGAGACGTAGAGGCCGTCGGCGCCGGTGGGGGAGTCGGCGTCCACCTCGAGGTTCACGCGGTTGCGGCCGCGCTCGGCCGCGTCACGGATCACGGTGTGCAGCAGGGCCTTGGCCACTCCCCGGCCGCGCGCCCGTCGGTGCACCCCGATGTAGTCGATGTAGCTGCCCTCGACCCCGGAGGCGTCGGCCGACAGCACCGAGCCGACGATCGCGCCGCCCGGCAGCACGACCCCGTCGGTCTCCACCTCGGCGATCCACCAGTGGTCCCACCGGTGACCGGGGTCCTCACGCAACCGCGCGACGAACTCCGGGAAGCTCTCGCGGTAGGCGTTGAAGTGGTCGGCGAACGACTCCTCGAGCATCTGGTGCACCGTCTGCAGGTCCCCGGCCACGGGCAGGCCGTTCTCGTGTGTGGCCACCCGCCGCACGACCACCCCGGGCTTCGGCCCGGAGAGCACGCCGGGGCCGCCCTCTGCGTGCGCCACCGGCCGCGACATCTGCAGCCAGGTGCGCACCTTGGTGTATGCCGCCGCGGCCAGCCAGCGGGCCTGGTCCTCGTCACCGACGTGTCGGCCGGAGTCGAGCTGCGTGCCGTCGAGCCCGCGCTGCCCGGCGATCTCGAGCGCGGTCGCCTCGGACCAGGCGAAGAGCAGGCCGGCGACGTCGTGGCGTTCCGGGACCGCGGGGTCGACGGTCAGGTCGACCACCGTCCGGCCGGCAGCGCGGTCGTGGACGCGGACCCAGGCCCGTACCTCACCCCGGGCGTCGGCGACGAGCAGCTGGCGGCGGGTCCACGACGCGTGTCCGGTGACCTCGAGGCGGACGGTGGTCTCGTCGACGGAGCTCGAGCCACGGGTGGCCTCGTGGTGGCGGGCGACGAGCCGCACCAGGGCGTCGACGTCCTGCGCGGTGGGGACCCGTGTCGACCAGCGGGAGGGGAGGTCGGCGAGCGGGTCCAGGGGGTTCACCGGTCCATCGTCCCAGAGCGCCGACCGCCCACAGTGGGCGCACCGCCACCACCACGAATGGCGACGTGGCACCACTGGTGGCTGAATCGCCTGATCCGCCGCCAGTTCTGGCCTCCTGCCACTTGTGGTGGCGGCTCAGGCCAGCGCCAGGTCGACGAGGCCGTCCGGGCCGAGCGTTCCTCGGGCGTAGTGGAGGGCCTTGCTCCGGTCGGCTGGCGGGTGGTCGACGGCCAACGCGTTCGCAAGCAGGTCGAGGACGTCGACGAGGGCACGCACGCTGCGCAGGTAGGTCAACAGGTCACGGTCGAGGTGGTCGAGTCCGATCCGCGTCCGCCGACAGCTCGGACCCGGTCGTGGGGGTGGCGTGGACGCGCCCGAGGAGCTCGCCCAGCCGCGTCCACTCGCCCGGCTCCATACCGGTGTCGAGCACCCGGCGGCCACGCACCCACGGCACGAGGCTGAGCCGCGTCCGGTCGCCGCCGGCACCCGCGGTGGGGCCACCGTCCCGAGTGGGCACCGGTCCCGGCACGCGGGCACCCCACGGTCGGCGAGCAGTGCCGCCACCGCGAGACCGGGCTGTGGCCCGATGCTGGACTTGGCTGCATACCGGCGGCCGTCGGTGGCCACCACGCGCACGAGGTCGGCGCGCGCATCCGCCCCGTGGTGGACGGCCTCGAGCAGCGCCACGTCGACGCCGAAGCCGGTGGCGATCCTCGCGGCCAGGGGCGGGAAGCCGGCGCTGAGGTCCATCAGCGACACGGTAGCCGCGAGCTTCGACAGGGCACCGGGGTTGCAACCGGGTTAGCGTCGAGGAATGGTCGACGTCATCCGCGAGTTCTCCGTCCCCCGCCCGCCCCAGGAGGTCGTGGCCTACCTCAGCGACTTCTCCAACGCCGTTGCCTGGGACCCCGGCACCGTGCGCTGCGACCGGGTGGGCAGCGGACCGGTGCAGGTGGGCTCGACCTGGAAGAACACCTCCAAGGTGCTGGGCCGCGAGACCGAGCTCGACTACGTGCTCACCACGCTCGAGCCCGACCACGTCGTCCTGCGCGGGACCAACAAGACCGCGACCTCCACCGACGACATCACCGTGAAGCCCGACGGTGCCGGCTCGAAGGTGACCTACCACGCGCACATCGTCTTCAACGGCATCGCCAAGCTGGCCGAACCCCTCATGCAGCGGGTGTTCGAGAAGCTCGGCGACGAGACGGTCGAGGGCATCACCCGCGAGCTGGCTCCGGGGCGCACCGGCGCCGCCTGACACGTCCGGCGGCCTGACACGCCGCCGACTGACGCCCCCGCCTGACGCCCCTCCGCCTGACACCCCAGGCCAGGCCCAGCGGCTCAGCTGTTGCCGGCTGCCTCGAGGGCGGCGATGTCGAGGCGCTTCATCGTCATCATCGCGGCGAACACCTTGGCGGCCCGGTCGGGGTCACCGCTGGCGATCTCGTCCCAGTGCTCGGGCACGACCTGCCACGACAGCCCGAACTTGTCCTTGAGCCAGCCGCACATGCTCTCCTGGCCACCATCGGCGACCAGCGCGTCCCAGTAGCGGTCGAGCTCCGCCTGGTCCTTGACGTCGATGGTGATCGAGATGGCCTCGTCGAAGGTGAACTGCGGTCCGCCGTTGAGGGCGAGGTAGGGCACCCCGTCGAGCTCGAACGCCACGGTGAGCACCTGGCCCTCGCGGTCGCCGGAGCCCTTCGGGTAGTGCGAGACGGTGGTGATCCTGGAGTTCGGGAAGAGCGAGGTGTAGAACTCCGCGGCTGGCTGGGCATCGGTGTCGAACCACAGACACGGGTACGTACGAGGCATGGCGAGCTCCTGGTGTCCGGGCGGGCCGGGTGCCCGCTCCCTGCCCATTGGACCGCCCCCGGCGCCGGAAGTCATCGGTCCGGCGTCGCTGCATGGCCGCGATCGGGGTGCGTCAGCTCGGTCCCCACGCGCCAGGACTTGTATGCCGTAGCGTCACCGTGTGCCCGACTCGCACCAGCCCGACGGCCTCACCGAGGACACCTCCGCGCACCTCGCAGAGGCCCTGCGAGCGGTGTACGGGGCGAGCCCGACCGACTTCATGGCCGTCCGCAAGGAGCTTGCCGCGACAGCCAAGGCCGACGGTGATGCCGCCGGCGCGAAGGCGATCGGCGCGCTGCGCAAGCCGAGCACGGCTGCCTGGGCGGTGAACCTGCTCGCCCGACAGGACCCCGAACTCGTCGGCGAGCTCGTCGACCTCGGGGTGCGCATGCGCGGAGCCCAGGCCCGTCTCGACACCGCCACCCTGACGTCGTTGCGGCCCGAGCGTGACCGGGTGGTTGCCGCTGTCGTCGCCGCGGCTACAGCCCTGGTGGGAGATGCCGGCCGGACGCTCTCGCCCGCGGCGCAGGACGACGTCCGGGGCACCGTCATCGCCGCGCTCGCCGACGAGGAGGCGTCCGCCGCGGTGACGTCAGGACAGCTCACGAGGGCGTTGTCCTACAGCGGGTTCGGCGAGGTCGACCTCTCCGAGGCGGTCGTCCGGACCTCCTCCGGCTCGATCCTCTCGGTGGTCCGGGACGGAGCAGGCGGCACGAGGTCAGGTCGTGGTGGCTCGGCAGGGACCGGTGGGAGCGACGCGACGGACGGGGCGGCCGACGACGCGGCCGACGACGCGGCCGACGACGCGTCCAACGACTCGGCCGACGACGCCAGCACGGAGGACGCCATCGCGCGGGCCGAGGCCGAGCTCGAGGCAGCCGCCGCCGCCCACGCCGCAGCCGAGACGTCGGTGGCCCGCGCGCGAGAGCACGCCGAGGAGACCCGCGACCGGATCGCCGTCGTCGAGCGGCAGCTGGCCAAGGCCCGCGAGGCCCACGAACGGGCGCTCGAGGCGGTGACCGACGCGGTCAGGACCCGCAAGGGGGCGGAGGCGACCCGACATACGGCCCAGGCGGAGCTCGACCGGCTCAGGGCCGAGGCCGACGGCTGACCCGGCTGCCCACTTACCTGGCTCGCCAACGGCCGTCCGAGCAGGACTTACCAGCCCCAGCTGCCCGATTGACCCTTGAACGGACCCACGACGCGGTCGGTGATCCAGCCGCCGTAGAAACCGCCCTCTTGCGGACGCACCACCTCGTCGTTGACGACGCACCGGTCGACCGCGCCCGGCATGACGGCCACGGCATCGGCGATCACCTCGAACCCCGGTGTCGGCTCGGGGTAGAACCACCCGGCCCGGGGCGCCACCCGGCCGCCGCCGCAGAGGTCCAGGTAGGACGCCATACCCTTCCACTCGCAGTACGACGCCCCATCGGCCGGCTGCAACGAACCCGCGACGAACGCGTCGCGCGGCAGGTAGTAGGTCGGGGGGTGGCTGGTCTCGAGCACCCGCCACGCACGGGTGGCCAGGGCGATGCGCTCGCCACCGACCCACACCTCGACCGAGTCCGACGACGGCTCCACGCGCGGCGGACGCGGGTAGTCCCAGACGGACTCCTGCCCGGGACCGATCGGGTCGGGCTTCGGGTGACCGTTCCACAAGCGCATGCCACCACGCTAATTCGTCGCCGGCGTCGTCGCTCGGTGACCATCGGCCCGGGGCAGTAGCGTGACGGGTGCCGGTCCGCGCCGAGGGGCCGCCCAGCCAGGAGGTCGACCGTGACACCGTCAGCCGAGGGAACCAGCCAGCCCGATCCAGCAGAGGGCATCGACCCGAGCGTGGCGCCGAGCGGGACGGGGTGCGTCGAGTGCCTGGCATCAGGCGGGTGGTGGGTGCACCTGCGCCGCTGCGCCGGGTGTGGGCACATCGGTTGCTGCGACAGCTCGCCCAGCCAGCACGCCAGCCACCACTTCGAGCAGACCGGCCACCCCGTCATCCGATCGTTCGAACCGGGGGAGGACTGGTTCTGGGACTTCCGGTCCGAGCAGGGCTTCACCGGACCGGCGCTGGCCGACCCGCAGCACCACCCGCTCGACCAGCCGGTGCCCGGTCCCGCCGGGGCCGTCCCGCCCGACTGGGCCGAGCACGTCCACTGACGCCCCGGCCCGAAGCCCGGCCCGGGGTGCCCGCTCAGGGTCGACCCTGAGCGCGGTGGGTCACGCTGGGGGTCGATCTGGGTAGGACCACCGATGTGGTGAGGCCCGGCGGACCGTCACAGTCCAGTCATGGCCCTCCACCCCGGACTGCTCCCACCGCCGGCGACGACCGCATCCCTGCGGTTCTCGACCGCCTGGGCACAGCCCGCCCGCCGCGCGCCGGGGGGCGGTCGCGGCGGGAGGAGGGCCGCCAAGCTGCTGGTCTCCGGCGCCCTCGCCACCGGCATCCTCGCGCTGGCCCTCCCCAAGGTCGCCGGGGCACAGTGGGGAGACATCGCCCATGCGCTCGCCTCGCTCTCGGTGGCCCACCTCGCGCTGCTCGCGGTCGTCTGGCTGGCCGGGCTGTGGGTCCACACACCGGCGCTGACCGCAGCCCTCCCCGGCCTGTCGCACCGTCGAGCCCTCCTGCTCAACCTCACCGGCAGCTTCGTCTCCAACCTCCTCCCGCTCGGCGGCGCCGCCGGCACCGTCGCGAACTGGCGGATGGCACGGTCCTGGGGCTTCGCGTCCCCGGCCTTCGCACGATGGGCCCTGCTGACCAACCTCTGCGACACCGCCCTCAAGCTCGCCCTTCCCGGGATCGCCTTCCTCTGGCTCGCCGCCGCGGGGGTGGAGGCCGGCGGCGCGGTGAACACCGCGGCATACGTCGGGCTTGGGCCTGCTCACCGGCATCGTCGTCGCCCTCTGGCTGCTCGCGCGGGACGACCGCGCGGTGACCTGCCTCGGGCGGCTGGGCCGACCGCGTGTGCGCTCGGGTCCGGGTCCTGCGCCCGCCCGAGCAGGGGTATGCCGTCCGTGCGGCCGCCTTCCGCCGCGAGAGTGCTGCGCTCGTCGCCGCGGGGTGGTGGCGGATGGCGTTCGGAAAGATCGCGTATGCAGCGCTCCAGGCAGGGTTGCTGTGGCTGTCCCTGCGGGTGCTGGGTCGAGCTCGTCAACCCGTCGCGTGGTGCTGGCCGCGTTCGCCGTCGAGCGGATCCTGTCGATGGTCGTCATCACGCCGGGGGCCACGGGCGTCGTCGAGGTCGGCATGACCGGCGTGCTCGTGGCGCTCGGGGTGGACCCGACGATGTCGGCCGCCGGGGTCCTGCTCTACCGGGCCTTCACGTTCGGCATGGAGATCCCGGTCGGCGGACTGTCGATGCTCGCCTGGTCGCTGACCCGCCGTCCTCTCGCAGCCTGACGGTGCCGAGCGGCGGCTGTCCGTCGGCGTTCCTAGGCTGGGGCGATGACGTCCCCGTCGCGTGATGCCCTGGCCCGCGAGCTGCTGGCGGCCGACCGGGCGGCGACCCTGGCGCGGCTGGGTGACCTCGAAGCCGATGTCGCCCTCATCGTCGAGGCCTCGGAAGGGTCGAACGCCGACGACGAGCACGACCCCGAGGGCGCGACCATCGCGTTCGAACGGGCCCAGACCAGCGCGCTCGCCGCCTCCGCGGTGGCCCACCTGCGCGAGGTCACCGCTGCCGAGGGCCGCCTCGACGACGGGACGTATGGCGTGTGCGAGGTCTGCGGCGACGCCATACCTGACGCGCGCCTGGAGGCGCGGCCCACGGCGCGCACCTGCGTCACCCACACAGCGCGCCCTCGCTGACGCGGCACGCCCTCGCGACGGGCAGCGCCGCTGAGGGTCAGCGGAAGGTGCGCAGCCGCAGGCTGTTGGTCACGACGAACACCGACGACAACGCCATCGCACCGCCGGCGAGCATCGGGCTCAGCAGTCCGGCCGCCGCCAGCGGGATCGCGGCGACGTTGTAGGCGAACGCCCAGAACAGGTTGCCGCGGATGGTCCCGAGCGTCCGACGGGACAGGCGGATCGCGTCGGCCGCCACCCGCAGGTCACCGCGCACGAGGGTCAGGTCGCTGGCCTCGATCGCCACGTCGGTCCCGGTGCCCATCGCGAGCCCGAGGTCGGCCTGGGCCAAGGCGGCCGCGTCGTTGACGCCGTCACCGACCATCGCCACGACCCGGCCCTGGTCCTGCAGGGCCTTGACGACGTCGACCTTGTCCTGCGGCAGGACCTCGGCGATGGACGTCGTCGATGCCGACGAGGTCTGCGACGTGCCGCGCGGCGCCATCGTTGTCGCCGGTGAGCAGCACGGGGGTGAGCCCGAGCCGGCGCAGCTCGGCGACCGCCTCGGCCGAGCCCTCCTTGACGGTGTCGGCGACCGTGATGACCCCGCGAGCCCGACCGTCCCACGCGACGACGACCGCGGTCGCGCCCCGCGAGTGGGCTGCGGCCATCGCCGCGGTGAGCTCGTCCGGCACGCTGACCGACCAGTCGGCCAGCAGGGCGGGACGGCCCACGAGGACGACCTTGCCCTCGACCTGGCCGCGCACCCCGAGGCCCTGCTCGTTGGTGAAGTCCTCGACGACCGGCAGGGCGCCGGCTTCGGCTGCGCCGGGGCCGACATGGCCGACGGCGCTGCTGGCCGGTGCGGTGCGGGCCGCTGCGCTGCTGGCGGTGCGGTGCGGCAGCCGCGGCCACGGCCCTGGCCACCGGGTGCTCGGACGCGTCCTCGAGCGCCCCGGCCAGGCGCAGCACCTCGGCGGCGTCCTCACCTGTCGCGGGGACGACCTCCTCGAGCGTCATGCGGCCGGTCGTCACGGTGCCCGTCTTGTCGAGCACGACCGTGTCGACGCGCCGGGTGGACTCCAGCACCTCGGGTCCCTTGATGAGGATGCCGAGCTGCGCACCGCGGCCGGTGCCGACCATGAGGGCGGTCGGCGTCGCCAGCCCGAGGGCACAGGGGCAGGCGATGATGAGGACGGCGACGGCGGCGGTGAACGCTGCGGTCCACCCTGCGCCGATCGCGACCCAGAACGCGAGCGTCGCGAGGGCCAGCACGATCACCACGGGGACGAACACCCCGGACACCCGGTCGGCGAGCCGCTGCACCTGTGCCTTGCCGTTCTGGGCGTCCTCGACGAGGCGCGCCATCTGGGCGAGCTGGGTGTCGGCGCCGACCCGCGTGGCGCGGACGACGAGCCGGCCGCCGGCGTTGACCGTGGCGCCGACGACCTGGCTGCCGGGCCCGACCTCGACGGGTACGGACTCCCCGGTGACCATCGAGGCGTCGACCGCCGAGGTGCCGTCCTCGACCTCGCCGTCGGTGGCCACCTTCTCGCCGGGGCGCACGACGAACCGTGTCCCGACGACCAGCTCCGACACCGGCACCCGCACCTCGGTGGCGCCGGCACCCTCGCCGCGCAGCACCGAGACCTCCTTGGCGCCCATCTCCAGCAGGGCGCGCAGGGCGGCGCCGGAGCGACGCTTGGCGCGCGCCTCGGCATACCGCCCGGCGAGCAGGAACGCGGTGACGCCCGCTGCGGCCTCGAGGTAGATGTTGCCCGCGCCGTCGGTGCGTTCGATGGTGAACCGGAAGGGGTGCGTCATCCCCGGCATGCCCGCCGTCCCGAAGAACAACGCGTAGAGCGACCAGCCGAACGCCGCGATCGTCCCCACCGACACCAGCGTGTCCATGGTGGTCTGGCCGTGCCGCAGGTTGGTCCAGGCCGCGCGGTGGAACGGCAGCCCGCCCCAGACGACGACGGGGGCGGCAAGCGTCAAGGACGCCCACTGCCAGTAGCGGAACTGCAACGCGGGCACCATCGCCATGGCGACGACGGGCACGGCGAGCAGGACCGACACGAGGAGGCGCTGCCGCAGTGCCGCAGTCGGATCGACCTCGGCGTATGCGGTGTCGTCACCGTCGCTGCCGACCTCCGGCTCCCGCGGGAGCTCGGCGGTGTAGCCGGTCTTCTCGACGGTGGCCACGAGGTCGGCGGCGGTGACGCCGTCGGGGAAGGTGACCTTCGCCTTCTCGGTGCTGTAGTTGACCGTCGCGGTGACCCCGTCGATCTTGTTGAGCTTCTTCTCGATCCGGGTCGCACAGGACGCGCAGGTCATGCCACCGATGACGAGCTCCACGTCGCTCGTCACGGTGCTCACCTGGCGCAGGCTGTAGTCGCCCGCCTCGTCGAGCGCGGTCGTCACCTCAGCCGGGGTGAGCTCGCGGTCGGCCGCGACGGTGACGGCCGAGGTGCCACCGGCGACGAGGTCGACCTGCACGTCGCTGACACCGTCGAGGGCCTTGAGCTCCTCGGTGACGGCGCTGGCGCAGTGGCCGCAGGTCATGCCGACGACGTCGAAGGTCTGGGTGCTCATGGGGTTCTCCTCGGATCGGGATTTGGCTGGGTGGTGGCGGGTGGGTCAGGAGCGGACGAGCCGGTGGGGTCAGGAGCGGACGAGGCGGGCGATGGCGTCGGACGCCTCGCGCACCTTCTCCTGCGCCTCGGGGCCGCCCTTCCGGGCGGCGTCGACGACGCAGTGCGCCAGGTGCTCCTCGAGCAGCTCGAGCGAGAACGACTGCAGCGCCTTGGTGGCGGCCGACACCTGGGTGAGGATGTCGATGCAGTACTTGTCCTCCTCGACCATGCGCTGCAGGCCGCGGACCTGTCCCTCGATGCGGCGCAGCCGCTTGAGGTGGTTGTCCTTCTCGGAGTGGTAGCCGGGCTGCACGTCGCTCATGCTCATGCCAACACCATACCCCCCTATGGTATTTCGGCAAGAGGGGAGCAGGGCGACGAAGAGCCGCCCCGTGCGAACGGGGCGGCTCTTCGGTGCGTGCTGACGGCGTCGGTCAGCGCAGCGGGTCGAACGGGCGGAGCTGGTCGACCTGCTTGCCGGTGACCATCGTCTCGGCGAGGAGGCGACCGGTGACCGGGCCGAGGGTGATGCCCCACATGCCGTGACCGCCCGCGGCGAAGACGCGCGGGCGACTTGGTGGCGCCGATGAGCGGCAGGCCGTCGACGGTGCAGGGGCGCGAGCCGACCCACTCGTCCTGGCGGTCGTCGAGGTCGGCGCCGCGCAGCAGCGGGCGGGCGGCCTCGGCGATGGCCTGGATGCGGCGCTGGTCGAGGGCGGCCTCGGGCTTGCGGAACTCCATCATCCCGGCGACGCGCAGGCGGTCACCGATCGGCGTGCAGGCGACGCGCTGGGCCGGGAAGTAGACCGGGCCGTTGGGGACGTGGTCGATCTCGACGGAGAAGGAGTAGCCGCGGCCGGCCTGGACGACGTTCTTGACGCCGAACTGCCGGGCCAGCTGGCCGAGCCAGGCGCCGGTCGCGAGGACGGCCGCGTCGAACTCCTCGACGGAGCCCTCGGCGGTGGTGACGACGACCCCGTTGCCGGTGTCGCGGATGTCGGACACCGTTGCGGCGTCGAGGATCTTGCCGCCGCGCGTCCTGGACCGAGTCGGCCAGGGCGTGGACGTAGGCACCCGGGTCGACGAAGCGCTGGCCCTTGAGCAGGATGGCCGCGCCGATCTCGTCGGACAGGCTCGGCTCGATCGCGCGGGCCTGGTCGCCGGTGAGGGCCTCGAACTCGATGGCCTGGCCGGCGGCGTGGATGTGCTCGATCTCCTCGAGCAGGGTGACGCGCTCGGCCTCGGTGCGGTAGGACGCGAGGAACGACTTCGCCTCACGGGTGTCGGCCCGCGACGCCGCCGCGCCTTGAGCAGGTCGAAGCTCTCGAGCGACAGGTCGTTGACGGGCACGAGCGAGCCCATGGCCTTCTTCCACGCCTTCATCGTCGAGTTCTTGGTGAACCCGGTGACGAACTTGAGGAACTTGGGGTCGGCGCTCGGCGGCACGTAGACCGGCGAGGACGGCGACAGCACCGCACGCATGCCGTACTTGAGGACGGCGGGCTCGGGCAGCGGGGTCGCGATGCCCGGCGTCAGCCACCCGGCGTTGCCCCAGGACGAGCCGGCGGCGACGCCCTCGCGGTCGAGGACGGTCACCTCGACGCCCTGCTCCTGGAGGAACCAGGCGGTGGACAGGCCCACCATGCCGGCGCCGACGACGGCGACGCGCTGGGGGACGGGGAGACCGGCAGCAGTGACGGTGCGAGAGGTAGCCATGCATCGATCGTCCCGCCGCCGCAGACACCTCGCACTGGGCCGATGGCACAGATCGAGCGGACAGTCTTGTGCTGTCGACACAAAGGCGTGGGACAGTGGTGCCGTGCTCAGCGTCGTCGACCTCACCGCCACCCTGGCCGGGCTGCTCACCCTCGGCGCCGACCCCTCGGCCGGTGAGGTGGACGACCTCACCATCGCCGAACCCGCCCACGGCATCGTCGGGCAACCGGGCGACCTGGTGCTCGGGGTGGGGATCGAGACGACCGAGGCCGCCGTGGCGCTCGTGCAGGCCGCAGCGGCGGCCGGGGCCGGGGGCCTCGTCCTGCGTCGCACCCTCGCGCGGCGGCGCCAGGTGCGGGACCGGGCGCGCCGCGACGGCCTCGCCCTGGTCGGGCTGGCCGAGCAGGCTTCCTGGGCCCACGTCGTCTGGCTGCTGCGCGGCGTCATCGACCGCGCGTCGACCTCGATGGGCGACCGGCGCGGCGACGCCCCGGTGCAGGACGACCTCTTCGCGCTCGCCGACGCCGCGGCTGCGCTGGTCGACGCCCCCGTCACGATCGAGGATGCGCAGTCCCGCGTCCTCGCGTACTCCTCCCGCCAGGACATGACCGACCCGGCCCGTGTCTCGACCATCGTCGGCCGGCGCGTGCCCGACGAGGTGTTGGCCAGCCTGCGCGCACGCGGAGTGTTCCGGCGCCTCGCCCGCTCCAGCGAACCGGTCTTCGTGCCCGCCGACCCCAATGGCACCCTGCCCCGCCTCGTCGTCCCGGTCCGGGCCGGCGGCGAGTGGCTGGGCTCGATCTGGGCCGTCGTCGAGGAGCGCCCGCCGGCCGACCTCGTCGCCGAGCTGGTCCAGACGTCCTCGGTCGTCGCGCTTCACCTCCTGCGCCTGCGGGCGCAGGCCGACCTCTCGCGCCGCGTCGCTGCAGACCGCCTGCGGGGCGTCCTGTCGGGCAGCACCGCCGGGGCGGACGGGTGGCTGCCCGCTGGCCCCTGGCGCGTGGTCTGCCTCGGCGGGGAGGGTGGCGCGTCCCGCCTGCTCGACCTCTGGGAGTCGGTCTCGCGCCGGCACGCGTGGAACCAGCCCCTGCTTGCCGACCTCGACGGCCGGGCGTATGCCGTGGTGCGCGACAGCGAGGACCCCTCACCGGGGACGTGGGGCTGGCTCACCTCGGTCATCGACCGGGCCCGCGGCGAGGCCCTCGAGCTGACCGCGCGAGCCGGCCGCCCGGCACACGTGGTGGGGGAGTTGGAGCGCTCCAAGGCCGAGGCGCTGGAGGTCGAACGCGTAGTGGGTGGGGGGACCGGCGCAGCGGTTGCGGCGGTCGTCCACGAGGACGTCTGGGCGCAGGTGACGGTGGCCCGTGCCGCCGCGACGCTGCGCGGTGGCGACGTGCTTGGCCCGCTCGAGGTCCTGGTCGCCCACGACCGCGAGCAGGGCAGCGACGACCTCCGCACGCTCACCGCCTGGCTCGACCATCCCGGTGCTCCGGGAGAGGCTGCGCGCTCGATCCACGTCCACCCCAACACGATGCGCTACCGGATGAACCGCATCGCCGACCTCGCCGGTCTCGACCTCGACGACCCGCTCGTCCGGCTCGCCCTGCGATTGCAGCTGGCCGCGCTCACCGAGGTCAGGCCGGTGCCCTGAGCGGTCAGTCCTGCACCCAGTGGTTGTCGTGGTGGCGCATGAACTCGTCCCGCTCGGCGTCGGTCATCGTCTCGCCGGCGGCGACGCGGGCCAGGC
The DNA here is from genome assembly GCA_963695205.1 of uncultured Actinomycetota bacterium. Taxonomy (GTDB): domain Bacteria; phylum Actinomycetota; class Actinomycetes; order Actinomycetales; family Dermatophilaceae; genus Pedococcus. The sequence continues at coordinate 90,999 of CAVOGI010000003.1, forward strand.
CCTCGAAGTAGGCCTCGCGGGGTGCGCCTGGGGCGAAGTGCAGCAGCATGGACGCGGGTCCCGACTCGTTGCGGAACCCGTGGATCCCGCCGGCCGGCACGTGGACGAAGTCGCCCGGCCGCGTCGTGTTCCAGCGGGTCCCGTCGTAGATGCTGACCTCGCCGGCCAGGACGTAGAAGGACTCGGTGAGCGTCCGGTGGAAGTGCGCGTCCGGTCCACTCGGCGGTCCGGCGAACTCCCAGTGGTAGAGCCCGTAGGTGCGGCCCGTCGACTCCCCGGTGGCGAGGTAGCGGACCTTGTTGCCGTTGGGGTAGAGCACGTCCGGCTCGGAGCCTGCCGGTAGGAGCCAGGCGCTGACCTCGCCGTTGCCGTCGTAGATCGGGGGCGGGTAGCTCATGTCGGCCATCCTTGCGCCGGCCTGAGACTCGAAGCAAGGTCTGCGACGGCTACGTCAGGGGGGCCGCCCGCGCTCAGGCGCCGTGGACCGTCGCCAGCAGCGCGGCATAGCGCTGGAGCACTGCTGCACCCTCGTCGTCGGCGGGAGGGTCGAGGATCTCCTCGACCGTCACCCTCCACGACGGGGGTGCGTCGTCACCGGCGAGCACCCAGGCCGCCTGGCGGGCCGCGCCGAGGCCGACGTACTCACCCGGTGCAGGAATCGCGACGGGCACGCCGAAGAGCGACGGCGCGATCGCCCGGACGGCCCGTGAGGCCGAGGCACCGCCGATGAGCAACACCCGTTCGACCGGCAGGCCGAGGCGCCGGACGTCGGACACGCCGGCCACGAGGTTGGCGAGCATCCCCTCGACCGCGGCCCGGGCGAGGTTCTCGGGGGTGGAGTTCGACCGGGTCAGGCCGCCCAGCGTGCCGGTGGCGTCGGGCAGGCTCGGGCTGCGCTCACCGTCGAGGTACGGCAGCAGGGTCAGGCCCCCGGCGCCGGGTTCGGCAGCGAGGGCGAGCCGGTCCAGGCCGTCGAGGTCGGTGCCGAGGAGCTGCGCGGCTGCGGTGAGGACCCGGGCGGCGTTGAGGGTCGCCATGAGCGGCAGGTGGCCACCGGACGCGCTCGCGAAGGAGGCGATGAGGCCGTTGGGGTCGGCCACGGGCTGGTCGGCGTCGGCGAACACGGCACCGCTGGTCCCGAGCGACACGACGACGTCGCCGGGGCGCAGGCCGAGCCCGAGGGCTGCGCCGGCGTTGTCACCCGTCCCTGGCCCGACGACCATGCCGGTGTCGGTCCGTCCGGCCACCTCGTGGGGTCCGAGCACCACCGGCACCCCGAACTCGCGGCCAAGGGCGAGCTCCTGGAGGTCGGGGAGGTAGGTGTCCGAGGTGCTGGAGAAGTACCCCGTGCCCGAGGCGTCGCCCCGATCGGTGGTGTAGCGCTCGAAACCGTTGCCCTGCTTGAGGATCTGGGCCGTCAGCCAGTCGTGGGGGAGCACCACGTCGTGGACCCGGGCGGCGTTCTCGGGCTCGTGGTCGGCCAGCCACCGCACCTTGGTCACGGTGAAGCTGGGCACGAGCGCCAGCCCGGTGCGACGCACCCACTCCTGCGGGCCCCCCAGCTCGTCGGTCAGGTCACGAGCTGCCTGTGCGGAACGGGTGTCGTTCCACAGCAACGCCTCCCGGATGACCTCGCCCGACTCGTCGAGCGCGCACATGCCGTGCTGCTGGCCTCCCACGGCGATGGCCGAGACACCCTCGAGCAGGCCGTCGGCCGTGGCCGTGGTGAACGCCTCCCACCACCGGGCCGGGTGGACGGCCGTCCCGTCGGGGTGTGGCGCCCGGCCGGAGCGGACGATCTCGCCCGTCGCGGCGTCGCAGACGACGACCTTGGTGGACTGGGTGGAGGAGTCGACACCCGCGACGAGGGTGCGGTCGCGGTCAGCCACGGTCGCCGCCCGCGGAGCCGGTAGCACCGGAGGTGGTGGTCCCGGCAGTGGTGCGGGCCGTCGGCCGCGGGTCGATGACGGACTTGATCGCGCCGGCGGTGTCGCGCGCAGCGGTCAGCGCGGCGGCGGTGTCCTCCAACGAGAACCGTCCTGTGACGAGGCGTTCGAGGTCGACCTGGCCCGAGGCCGCGAGGGCGATGGCGGTCGGCCACGTGCCGGCGTAGCGGAAGGTCCCGGTGACGACGAGCTCGCGCTCCTGGATCGTCGACAACGGGAGGCTGATCTCGTCACCACCCATGCCCACGAGGACGGCTCGACCGGCAGGCGCCAGCGCCCGGATACCGTCCGCCGTGGCGCCGGGGTGGCCCGAGCACTCGAGGAGGACCTCGGGAGCCGGCCCAGCGGCATACCCGTCGGCGATGGACTCCGAACCCGAGGTGATGGTGCGCGTCGCACCGAGCTCGGTGGCGACGGCGAGACGGTCGGGGTTGAGGTCGGCGACGACGATCTCGCTGGCCCCGGACGCCTTGGCGACCTGGACGCAGACCAGGCCGATCGGACCGGCGCCGGTGACGAGGACGCGCGAACCGGGGCCGACACCCCCCTTCCGGCAGGCCCAGACACCGACCGAGAGCGGTTCGAGGAGGGCCGCGGCCTCGTCGCTGACGTTGTCGGGCACGGGGTGGGCGAACGCGTGGTGGATCGCCACGAGCTCGGCCAGCGACCCGTCGACCGGCGGAGTCGCGTGGAACACCATGTCCGGGCACAGGTTGTAGCGGCCGGCGAGGCACTGCTCGCAAGCGCGGCACGGGACCCCCGGCTCGAGCGAGACGCGCTGCCCGACCCGGGCGGGGTCGACGTCGGCGCCGACGGCCTCGATGACGCCGGACGTCTCGTGGCCCAGCACCAGGGGCGACTCCACGACGAACCGCCCGATCCGGCCGTGGTCGAAGTAGTGCGTGTCCGACCCGCACACGCCGACGGCGTGGACGCGCACGAGGACCTCGTCCGCAGCAGGAGCCGGGTCGGGTCGCTGCACCACCTCGACCTCGCCGGGACGGTTGAGGACGGCAGCACGCATCAGGTGTTCTCCATCGGTGGTGGTTCGGTCCGGCTCGGGTTCGGTCCGGTTGGGCTCAGGCGGGCCGGGCGTCGTCGGCGGAACGGGCCTCCAGCGTTGCCCGTGCGCCGACGTCGTGCAAGTGCTCGAGCGCAGCCGTGTATGCCGCGGCGAAACGCTCGTCGTCGGCGAGGTCGCCGAACAGGTCACGGTCGCGGATGAACGCCAGCGGGTCCTGGTCCTGCTTCGCCGCCGCAGCCATGACGCGGTCCCTGAGCCGGTCCACGACGTCGATCGGATCGCCGTGCTCGTCGCGCCCCTCGGCATACCTCGCCCAGGACGCCACCACGAGCGCGGCCCGGTCGATCTCGCCACCGTCGCGCAGGTTGGCGCGGATCACCGGCACGAGCCACTTCGGTATGCGGTCGGAGGACTCCGCGCACAGCCGCGCCAGGGTGTCGCGCACCTCGGGGTTGGCGAAGCGCGCGACGAGCTCGTGGCGGTAGGCCTCGAGGTCGACGTCGGGCACGGGTGGCAGCGTCGGGCTGCCCTCGCGCTCCATGTAGGCGAGCAGGAAGCTCGCGAACAACGGGTCCTGGCAGACCTCGTGCGCGTAGCGGTAGCCGGCGAGGTGGCCGAGGTAGCACAGGGCCTGGTGGCTGGCGTTGAGCAGCCGCAGCTTCATCAGCTCGTACGGCACGACGTCGTCGACCACCTGCACGCCGGCGTCCTCGAACGGCGGGCGCCCCTGTCCGAAGCGGTCCTCGAGCGCCCACTGGGTGAACGGCTCGCAGACGACGGGCCAGCCGTCCTCGACGCCGAACTCCTCGCGCAGCCGCTCGATGTCCTCGGGCGCGGTGACGGGGGTGATGCGGTCGACCATGCAGTTGGGGAAGGCGACGTGCGCCTCCATCCAGTCGGCCAGGCCCGGGTCCTTGAGCCGCGCGAAGGCGCAGATCACCTGCTTGGCGACGTCACCGTTGTCGGGGAGGTTGTCGCAGCTCATCACGGTGAACGGCTCGAGCCCCTCGTCCCGTCGTCGGGCCAGAGCGGCCGTGATGTAGCCGAAAACCGTTGCGGGAACGGCTCCGTCGGCCAGGTCCGCCTGGATCGAGGGGTCATCCGCGTCGAACTCGCCCGTCACCTGGTTGACGAGGTAGCCGCCCTCGGTGATGGTCAGCGAGACGATGCGCGTGCGCGCGTCGACGAGCCGGTCGACGACGGCCAACGGGTCGTCGGGGGCGAACAACAGCTCGACGATGCTCCCGATCACCCGTGGCTCGCGGTGCCCGTCGGGGTGCTTCACGACGAGCGTGTAGAGCCCGTCCTGGGCCTTGAGCGTGTCGATGATCCTGCGGTCGTGGGGGAGGGCGCCCACGCCGCACAGGCCCCAGTCGAGCGCGTCGCCGTCGTTCATCAGCGCGTCGAGGTACATCGCCTGGTGCGCGCGGTGGAACCCGCCCACCCCGAAGTGGACGATGCCCGCGGTCACCGCCGAGCGGTCGTATGCCGGGCGGGCCACCCGCGGGTCCAGCTCGTCGAGGGTCTTGTCGGACAGGCGGATCGGGCTCGGACCCATTACTTGACGGCTCCCATCGACAGGCCTTGGTTGGTCACGAACCCAGTCAAGAACACCGGAGCCGTCCCCGCCACCGTGCTCGTCAGCACCCGGGCGACGACCGGTCCGGCGACCTCCCGCGACCCGAGCTGGACGACGCTCGCCCCGGTCTGTCCGGAATCCGACACGCCTGCGCCCTTGCGCCCCCGCGCCACCTCTGGCATGGTCGTAACGAATTTGTAAGCGCTTTCAACGAGGAAGGCGGCCTGATGGCCATCCGTTCGGGACCCCCGACGAGACACCCCGCAGGGGCGACGATCTACTCCGTCGCCGAGCGTGCCGGTGTCTCGATCGCGTCGGTGTCCCGCGTCCTGCAGGGCAGCCAGGCCGTCTCGGACAAGACCCGCAAGCGCGTCCTCGAGGCAGCCGAGGAGCTGCGCTACGTGCCCCTCGCCGCCGCTCGCAGCCTGGCCGTGCGCCACCACGAGGCCCACGGCCTGGTCCTGCCGGAGCTGTCCGGTCCCTACTACTCCGAGCTCCTCATGGGCTTCGAGTACCGCGCAGCCGAGCTCGGCCAGAGTGTCGTGCTCATGCTCGCCGAGGGCAAGGCCGACCTCCCCCGGGCTGTGCGCAAGCTGGCGACCCGCGTCGACGGCCTCGCGATGCTCGGGTCCTCGGCCATCCCGGACGACACCGTCTCCGCGCTCGGTGGCAGCAAGCCGGTCGTCCTCATCGCCGGCGACGAGAGCGCCGACGTCGACACCGTCCGTGCGGAGAACACCGCCAGCGCCCGCGAGCTCACCGAGCACGTCCTGGGCCACGGCCGTACGCGCCTGCTCTTCGTCGGCGACCCGGCCTCCGGCCCCGACATCCGCGACCGGTACGCCGGCTTCGTCGCCGCGCACGCCGCCGTGGGGATCCCCGCGGCCGAGGCTGTCCGCGTCGCCCTCCGCGAGGAGGACGGCACGGCGGTGGCCGACCGCCTGCTGCGCGGCGAGCTGGAGGCGGACGGTCTCGTCTGCGCCAACGACGAGCTCGCCCTCGCCGTCCTCGTCCGCCTGCGCGGCAGCGTGCTGCGCGTCCCGCAGGACCTCGCGGTCGTCGGCTGGGACGACGTGATGACCGCCCGCTACGTCGAGCCCGGACTCACCACCGTCCGCCAGCCCGTCCGCGAGCTCGGTGCCCGTGCCTCCGACCTCCTGCACGAACGGATCACCGGTTCCGCCTCCCCCCACGGCGCCCAGGTCATCCCGACCCAGCTCGTGATCCGCGCCTCGTGCGGGTGCCCGCCACCTCCGGTGGCCGTCGGCGCCCGGCCCTAGCGCGCCATACGTGACGCCCTGCGGGGCGCACCTCCATGCACACCGTCCGGTTCCCCCACCCCGATGAAAGAGAGACACCCCGATGAGACGCAGCTCTGCGATCGCGGTCGCGACCATGACCGCCGCCGCCCTCACGCTCACCGCGTGCGGACGTTCCAGTGGCACCAGCACCGGCGCCGAGACCGGCAAGGACGTCAGCGCCGGCAAGGCCACCGGCACCATCACGGTCTGGGCGATGGGTGCCGAGGGTGAGAACCTCCCGAACCTGGCCAAGGACTTCGAGGCGGCGAACCCCGGCGCCAAGGTGAACGTCACGGCGATCCCGTGGGACGCCGCGCACGACAAGTTCACCACCGCCATCACGGCCGGCAAGACGCCCGACGCGGCCATGGTCGGCACCACGTGGATGGGTGAGTTCGCCGGCCTCGGCGCCCTCGACCCGACGCCGAAGTCGATCGACTCCTCGAAGTTCTTCCCCGGAGCCCAGGGCACCACCAAGGTGGGCGACACCTCCTACGGCATCCCCTGGTACGTCGAGACCCGCCTCGTCTACTACCGCACCGACCTGGCCAAGAAGGCCGGCTTCACCCAGGCACCGAAGAGCTGGGACGAGCTCAAGGCGATGGCCAAGGGCATGCAGTCCAAGGCCGGCGCCAAGTGGGGCATCGGTCTGCAGGCCGGTGGCACCGGCTCCTGGCAGACCGTGATGCCGTTCGCGTGGTCCAACGGCGCGAACCTCACCAAGGACGGCGGCAAGGGCTACAACTTCGACACCCCGGAGATCAAGGAAGCCGTCGACTACTACAAGAGCTACTTCGACGAGGGCATCTCGGACAAGGCCGCCCCGGCGACCCCCACCACCGAGCCGGACTTCGTCAGCGGCAAGGTGCCGATGTTCATCTCGGGCCCGTGGGAGATGTCCGCGGTCGAGAAGCTCGGCGGCGCCGGCTTCAAGGACAAGTACGCCGTGGCCGCCATGCCCGTGAAGAAGACGTCCTCGTCCTTCGTCGGCGGCTCGGACTTCGTCGTCTTCAAGAACTCCAAGCAGCGCGACACCGCGTGGAAGTTCACCCAGTTCCTGGCCGACCCCAAGACCCAGGCCAAGTGGTACACCCAGTCCACCGACCTGCCGTCCGTGCAGAGCGCGTGGCAGGACCCGTCGATCAGCGCCGACAAGAAGCTGGCCGTCTTCGGTGAGCAGCTCAAGACCGCCCAGGCCCCGCCGTCGTTCGCGACGTGGGAGCAGGTCGTCGCGCAGTTCGACACCCAGATGGAACAGGTCACCAAGAAGGACGCCGACGTCTCGGCCGCACTGAAGTCCGTGCAGTCGCAGGCCGAGTCCATCGGGACCGGGAGCGGTAAGTAACCATGGCCGCCACATCCGAGGTCACCACTCGCGGGGAGGCCGACCAGACCGGTCGGCCGCCCCGCGGGGGGACCGCGAAGTCGCGCAAGGGCGGCGCGTTCGGGGAAGGCCGGGCCGCCTGGATCCTGGCCCTGCCGTTCTGCCTCCTCTTCCTCACCTTCACGGTGTGGCCGGTCCTCCAGTCCCTGTTCATGAGCTTCACGGACACGCGGGCCCGGGACCTCAAGACCCCGTTCGCCGTCGACATCGTGGGCCTGGACAACTTCACCAAGGCACTCTCCGACGAGCAGTTCCTGCAGGCCGCCCGCAACACGGCCTACTTCGTCCTCGTCGGCGTGCCACTGACCCTGACCATGGCGCTCGCCGCCGCGGTGGTCCTCGACCGAGGGATCACCAAGCTCCGGGCGGTCTTCCGGCTCGGCTTCTACCTCCCGGTCATCACCTCGATCGTCGCCGTCGCCGTCGTCTGGCGCTTCCTGCTCCAGCAGGACTCGCGGCCTGATCAACACGGCGCTCGGCTGGTTCGGCATCACCGGGCCCAACTGGCTCGGCGACCCCAACTGGTCGATGCCCGCCCTGATCCTCATGGCGTCGTGGCGCAACTTCGGCACCGCGATGATCATCTTCCTCGCCGGCCTCCAGGCCGTGCCATGGATGCTCCACGAGGCTGCCGCGATCGACGGCGCCGGTGCCTGGCAGCGGTTCCGCCACATCACGCTGCCGATGCTGCGCCCCACCATCCTGTTCGTCTCCGTCACCACGGGCATCGGCTACCTCCAGTTCTTCGAGGAGCCCTTCGTGATGACCAACGGCGGTCCGCTGAACAGCACGACGTCGATGTCGATGTACACCTACAAGCAGTTCGGCTTCGGCAACTACGGGTATGCCGCGTCGCTGAGCTACATCATCTTCATCGTCATCGCGGTCGTCACCGCCATCCAGTTCCGACTGCTGCGCGAGAAGGACTGATCGCCATGACCACGACCTCGGACCAGGCCACCGCGGTGGCGGCCCCGACCCCCTCGTCGCCCAAGGGGCGGCGGGGACGACCGACCCGCGACGGCGCGACCGTCGGCACGAACGCCACGATGGCCGGCTCCAAGCAGTCCAGCCGCTGGTGGCTCTACGGCCTGCTCACGATCGCCCTCGTCTGTGTCGTCGCACCGTTCGTGTGGATGGTGCTCGGCTCCTTCAAGAGCGAGGGCGAGCTGCGCAAGTCGCCCCCCACCTGGTGGCCGGAGACGGCCTCCCTGGACAACTACACGCACCTGTTCTCGCGCCTCGACTTCGGCACCTACTTCACGAACTCGATCGTCGTCGCCGTGGCCGTCACCGCAGGCAACCTGCTCTTCTGCTCGATGCTCGGCTACGCCTTGGCGATGCTCGACTTCAAGGGCAAGAAGGCGCTGTTCAGCATCGTCATGGCGACGCTGATGATCCCCGGCGTGGTGACGTTCGTGCCGTTGTTCGTCCTCGTGGCGAACGCCGGTCTGATCGACAGCCTCCCCGGACTGATCCTGCCGTTCCTCGTGAGCCCGTTCGGCGTGTTCCTGATGCGCCAGTTCATCTCCGGCCTGCCGCGCGACCTGCTCGACGCCGGACGGGTCGACGGCGCGGGAGAGCTGCGGATCTTCGCGCGCATCATCCTGCCGCTGTGCGGTCCGGCCCTGGCGACCCTCGGCATCCTCACCTTCCTCGGCAGCTGGAACAACTTCCTGTGGCCGCTCGTGGTGGCGCAGTCCGAGAAGAGCTACACCCTCCCGGTCGCCCTCGCGCTCTACTCCAAGGGGCAGAACAGCACGAACTACGGCCTGCTCCTCGCGGGCGCCACCGTCGTCGTCATCCCGGTCCTCGCGGTCTTCCTGGCCTTCCAGCGCAAGTTCATCGAGGGCATCGCCACCACCGGCATCAAGTGACACATCCCAACCAAGGAGCATCACCCATGGCCAGGCTTCACCTCCCCACCCAGTCCCCGCTCGCCATACCCGACTCGGCAGCCTCCGCGCTCTCGGCCGCGGGCCGCCTCGCACCGAGCCGGCGCCAGCTGCTCGTCGGGGCGACCGCCGTCGCCGCCGCGGGCCTCACCACCCAGCGCGCCTCTGCTGCGCCCGCCGCCGTGGCGGGGGCTCCCGTCCTCGCCGGCGGTGCGCACGGCCGCGGCGAGGAGCAGGAGCGAGTCCGTCGCTGGGCCAAGGACACCTGGCACAGCCTCGTGGCCATGACCGACGCCAAGACCGGTCTGCCGGCCGACAACATCAACGAGGGCCTTGCCGTCGGTGACCGCTCGGGCTACACGTCGCCCACCAACATCGGTGGCTACCTGTGGTCCGCGGTCGTGGCCCGCGACCTCGGCCTGATCTCCCGCGGTGAGTGCACCCGTCGCCTGCGGCAGACGCTGACCACCCTGCTGCGCATGGAGCACCACGAGCCGAGCGGCATGTTCTACAACTGGTACGACGAGGCCACGGGCGACAAGCTCACGTCCTGGCCGGGCACGGGGGACCGGGTCGACCCGTTCCTGTCGAGCGTCGACAACGGCTGGCTGGGCGCGGCCCTCAAGGTCGTCATGACCGCGGACCACGGCGCTGCCCCCCTGGCGAAGAAGCTCTTCACGCGCATGCGCTGGGACAGCTTCTACGACACCAACGCCTCCCGGAAGCCCGGCCTCATGCACGGCGGGTTCTTCGTGGTCCAGCCGCCGAACCGCACGGATGGCTTCTACGGCAACCACATCGGCGTCGGCCCGGACGTGTGGCTGACCAACCACCACTACGACACCACGGTGTCCGAGACCCGCATCACGAGCTACCTCGGCATCCTCACCGGGCAGGTCCCGGCCAACCACTACTTCGCCATGTGGCGCACCTTCCCGGCCAGCTGTGACTGGGCCTGGCCCGAGTCGCAGCCGGTGGGGGAGAACCGCACCTACCTGGGCGTCGACGTCTACGAGGGTGCGTACACCTACCGCGGCATGCGCATCGTCCCCGGCTGGGGTGGCTCGATGTTCGAGGAGCTCATGCCCGACGTGTTCGTCCCCGAGGCGAGCTGGGCACCACGCAGCTGGGGCCTCAACCACCCGCTCCACGTCCGCGCGCAGCGGGAGCACGGCCTCGACGAGGCGGGCTACGGCTACTGGGGCTTCTCGCCCGCCAGCGACCCGTTCGCGGGCTACCGCGAGTACGGCGTCGACCGGCTCGGCATGAACCCCGACGGCTACTTCTCCGACAAGGAGAAGACCAACGTGGACGTGGGCTTCGGGGAGTGCCGCGCCGGCACCAACCCCACGCCGAAGTTCGGCGACGGGGTCGTCACCCCGCACGCGTCGTTCCTCGCGATGATGCACGAGCCCGGCAACGCCTTCACGAACCTCGCCAAGATCGAGGACGAGCTCAAGGCCTACGGCAAGGGCGGCTTCTTCGACGCCGTCGCCGTGCACTCGGGCACGATCGCCCGCCGCTACCTCTCCCTGGACCAGGCGATGATCATGGGCGCGATCGGCAACGTGCTGTCGGACAACGTGATCCGACGCGCCTTCAGCACGCGCGACGTCGAGCGTCGCCTCCGCCCGGTCATCGGCGCGGAAGAGTTCGGCGCCGGGCCCGCCTAGCCGGTGCGCGGTCGGGTCCCCCCTGCCCCGGCCGCGCACCCCACCCCCGGGGTGGTGACCGCGCCTGCAAGCGTGGTCGCCACCCCGACACCACGCAGCACCCCTCGAGAGGAACCCTCCATGCAGCCGGCCCGCAAGACCTCACCCGATGGCGTCGAGTACCGCGACCTCAACGGCAACGGCCGGATGGATCCGTTCGAGGACCCGCGCCTGCCCGTCGAGCAGCGTGTCGAGGACCTCCTCGGACGGATGTCCCTGGAGGAGAAGATCGGCCTGATGTTCCAGACGGTGATCGAGGCCGGCGCCGACGGCACGGTCCTCGAGCACCCCGGCGCGATCAGCAAGTCGCCGACGAGCGAGGTCGTGCTGACCAAGCACCTATCGCACTTCAACGTGCACGCCCTCGAGGACGCCACGATGGCGGCCCGCTGGCACAACGCCCTGCAGGCCCTGGCCGAGCAGACGCCGCACGGCATACCGGTCACGGTCTCGACGGATCCGCGCCACGCCTTCATCGAGAACGCCGGTGTCTCCTTCACGGCCAAGGCCTTCTCGCAGTGGCCGGAGCCGCTGGGACTGGCCGCGCTGCGCGACGTCGACGCAGTCCGCGAGTTCGGTGACATCGCCCGGCAGGAGTACCGGGCCGTGGGGATCCGGGCGGCACTGCACCCGACCCTGGACCTCGCGAGCGAGCCGCGGTGGGCGCGGCAGGCGGGCACCTTCGGTCAGGACCCCGACCTGGTGACCGAGCTGGGTGTCGCGTACCTCAAGGGTTTCCAAGGGGATTCGCTCGGGCCGGACAGCATCGCCTGCACCAGCAAGCACTTCCCGGGAGGTGGCCCGCAGAAGGACGGCGAGGATGCCCACTTCCCGTACGGGCGCGAACAGGTCTACCCGGGGGGCCGTTTCGCCGACCACCTCAAGCCCTTCCCACCGATGATCGAGGCCGGCACCGCGGGGATCATGCCCTACTACGGCATGCCGATCGGGCTCGAGATCGACGGCGAGAAGATCGAGGAGGTCGGCTTCGGCTACAACCGGCAGATCGTCACCGGGCTGCTGCGCGAGAAGCTCGGCTACGACGGCGTCGTGGTCACCGACTGGGAGCTGGTCAACGACAACCACGTGGGTGACCAGGTGCTCCCGGCGCGAGCCTGGGGTGTCGAGCACCTCGATCCCCACGGGCGGATGGAGCTCATCCTGCACGCTGGTGCCGACCAGTTCGGCGGTGAGGAGTGCGTCGAGATCCTCGTCGACCTCGTCAAGGAGGGCCGCGTCACGCAGGAGCGCATCGACGAGTCGGCGCGTCGCCTGCTCGCGGTGAAGTTCCGGCTCGGACTGTTCGACGACCCCTTCGTCGACGAGGACCTCGCCGCTCGGACCGTGGGCCGCGCCGACTTCCGCGCGGCCGGGCACGTGGCCCAGGCGCGCTCGGTGACCGTCCTGCAGAACGGCACCGACGCGATGGCAGCTCCGCTGCCGCTGGCCGCAGGCGCGCGGATCTACGCCGAGAACCTGTCGACGGCCGCGGTGGAGGCGGTGGGCGTGCCGGTCGACAGTCCTGCCGGTGCCGATGTAGCGGTGGTGCGGGTGATGGCCCCGTTCGACGCCCGCAGCGACCTGTTCCTCGAGTCGTGGTTCCACCAGGGGTCGTTGGACTTCCCGCCGGGGCTGGTCGCGCGCCTGGCGCGGATCGCGGCACAGTGCCCGCTCGTGGTCGACATCGTCCTCGACCGTCCGGCCATCGTGACACCGCTGCTGCCGTTCGCGTCCGCCATGGTCGGCAGCTACGGCTCCAGCGACACGGCGCTGCTCGACGCGCTCACCGGGGTCGTCGCGCCCGAGGGTCGGTTGCCCTTCGACCTGCCCCGGTCGATGGAGGACGTGCGCCGCCACGGCGAGGACGTGCCGGGTTTCGAGGACCCGCTGTTCCCCTTCGGTCACGGGCTGCGCCTGTCCGATGGCTCCCGCCCGTGGGACGTCGCCGACGACACCGGCCCTGGTCTGCTGGCCTGAGGTCGGTTGTCCCGGGTCTACCCATTCGAGCACTCGTCCCTTTATGTTTAAGCCGTGAACTCATCCCAGGCGGCACCCGGCTCGCAGGCGTCCCTGCGTGAAGCCAACCGCCTCCGGGTCCTCGAGGCGCTGCGCGACCAGGGGGCGATGACCCAGGTCGAGATCGCCGGGTTCACCGGACTGAGCCCGGCCACCGTGTCCAACCTCGTGAAGGACCTCGACTCCGCCGGGGCCGTCGAGCTCGAGCCGAGCATCCGCAACGGTCGCCGGGCCGTGCTCGTCTCGCTGGCCACCGGCAACGTCCTCCTGGCGGCGATCGCCTTCGGTGACCGTGACGTGCGCGTGGCCATCGGCACGGGGCCGCGCGACATCGTGGGCCGCCAGCGGATGCCGCTCCCAGCCGACCACGCGGCCGACGAGGGTATGGAGCGAGCCTCCCGCCTGCTCCTCGACCTGGTCGAGAAGGCCGGCAAGACGATGGGCGACGTGCGTGCTGTGGGGGTCGGTATCCCGGCTCCGGTCGACCGGGTCTCCGGTCAGGTGGGCAGCGAGAGCATCCTGCCGGGCTGGCGCGGGGTGGCCGTCGCCGACGAGATGGCCGGCCGCATCCAGGCGCCGGTCATCGTCGACAACACCTCCAACCTCGCCGCCCTGGGCGAGCTCAGGTGCGGTGTCCTGCAGGGGGTCCAGCACGCGGTCTACATCAAGCTCTCGCACGGCGTGGGCGCCGGGCTCATCCTCGACGGCGAGATCTTCCGCGGTGCCGCGGGCACTGCAGGCGAGATCGGGCACATGACCATCGACGAGAACGGCCCGGTCTGCCGCTGTGGCAACCGCGGGTGCCTCGAGACCTACATCGGGTCGCGCAGCCTGCTCGACGTGCTGTCGGTCTCGCACGGACCGCTCAGCCTGCGCGACGTGATCCACCGGGCCGTCGACGGGGATCCCGGCTGTCGCCGTGTCCTGGCGGACGCCGGACGCCACCTCGGGGTGGCGGTCGCCGGGGTGGTCAACCTCGTCAACCCCGAGGTCGTCGTGCTCGGCGGCCAGCTCTCCCGGGTGGGCTCGATCATCACCGATCCGCTGCGCGCCTCCCTCGAGCGCTGCGCCATACCCAGCGCCACGGCCTCCCTCGAGGTGGTGCTCGGCGAGCTCGACACGGACGCCGACGTGGTCGGTGCGCTGGTCTCCGCAGCCGCGTTGCTGCCGGCCAGCGAGGGTGTCCTCGTGAGCGCCGCCTCTATTTCTTGAATTCAACTCTTGACGCCAACGGTGTGACGGCGCTTAACTCGACCCAAGCCCGCACCAGAGTGGATGTCGGTGTCTGACCAAGGGAGTTCAGCTATGCCCACCCGTTCCGTTCGTCTCGCCGGGGCCGCTCTCGTGGCTGGCCTCGGCCTCGCAACGATCGCCGCCTGTGGCAGCGGCAACAGCTCGTCCAGTGGTTCGTCCTCGAGCAGCGGCGGTGGTGGGTCGGCGAAGAAGATCGCGCTCCTGCTGCCCGAGTCGAAGACCACCCGCTACGAGACCTTCGACCGCCCCCTCTTCGAGTCCGCCGTCAAGAAGGACTGCGCCTCCTGCACGATCATCTACAGCAACGCCGACCAGGACGCGAGCAAGCAGCAGCAGCAGGCCGAGGCCGCGCTCACCCAGGGCGCCAACGTGCTCGTGCTCGACCCGGTCGACGGCAAGGCCGCCGCTGCGATCGCCGCCAGCGCCAAGAGCCAGGGCGTCCCCGTCGTGGCCTACGACCGCTTCATCTCCGGGGTCGACTACTACGTGTCCTTCGACAACGAGTCCGTCGGCAAGCTGCAGGGCCAGACCCTGGTCGACATCCTCAAGAAGGGCGGCAAGTCCTCCGGCGACCTGGTCATGATCAACGGTTCGCCGACCGACCCCAACGCCGCCAGCTTCAAGAAGGGCGCGCACAGCGTCATCGACTCGAGCGGCTACAAGGTTGCCGCCGAGTACGACACCCCGGACTGGAGCCCCGACAAGGCGCAGGCATGGATGGAGGGCCAGATCTCCGCGGTCAAGGGCAACCTCGTCGGCGTCTACGCGGCCAACGACGGCACCGCCGGTGGCGCCATCGCCGCCCTCAAGGCCGGCGGCGTCAAGCCCGTGCCGCCCGTGACGGGTCAGGACGCCGAGCTCGCCGCCATCCAGCGGATCCTCGCCGGCGACCAGGCCATGACCGTCTACAAGCCGATCCCGCCGGAGGCCGAGGCTGCAGCCAAGGCCGCCATCGCCCTGGCCAACAAGCAGAAGCCGGCTTCCACCGCCGACACCCAGGGCGTGCCCTCGACCATCCTCGCCCCGATCGCCGTCACCAAGGACAACGTCAAGGACACCATCGTCAAGGACGGGGTCTACAAGGCGTCGGACATCTGCGCCGGCTCGTTCGCCGCGGCGTGCACCGCTGCCGGCATCAGCTGATCCAGTGACCCACGGGTGGGGACGGGCCGACCGGCGCGTCCCCACCCGCAGGCACACCCGGCCCTCCAGACTCGGGCCGTGACCCCCTCGAGAACCACTGAAGGACTGACATGACCGCCACCCTCTCCCCGGCGACGACAGCAGTGCTGTCGCTGACCGGTGTCAGCAAGCGCTTCGGTGCCGTGCAGGCGCTGAAGGACATCGAGTTCGACGTCCACGCCGGAGAGGTGGTCGCCCTCGTGGGTGACAACGGCGCGGGCAAGTCCACGCTCGTCAAGACCATCGCCGGGGTCTACGCGCCCGACGGCGGCACGATGTTGTTCGACGGCAAGGAGGCCACGGTCGCCAGCCCTGCCGAGGCCCAGCACCTGGGCATCGCCACCGTGTTCCAGGACCTCGCCCTGTGCGACAACCTCGATGTGGTCGCCAACCTCTTCCTGGGCCGGGAGCTCTACAAGGGACGGGCCCTCGACGAGGTGACCATGGAGCAGGAGTCCTGGCGGCTGCTGCGCCAGCTCAGCGCCAAGATCCCCTCGGTGCGCATCCCCGTCGCCAGCCTCTCCGGTGGCCAGCGCCAGACCGTGGCCATCGCCCGGTCGCTGCTGGGAGCCCCCAAGGTCGTCATGCTCGACGAGCCGACCGCCGCGCTCGGTGTCGCCCAGACCGCCGAGGTGCTCAACCTCGTCGAGCGGCTGCGCGAGAACGGTCTCGGCGTGATCCTCATCAGCCACAACATGTCTGACGTCATGGCCGTCGCCGACCGCGTCAGCGTGCTGCGCCTCGGTCGCAACAACGGCACCTTCACCGTGAGCCAGACCACCAGCCAGGAGATCATCGCCGCCATCACCGGCGCGACGACCAACGCCGTCTCCAGGCGGGCCGCCCGCCGCGAGACCACCACCACCTCCCAGGAGGAGCAGTCATGAGCGCGTCCACCCCCACCCCGGAGGCGCAGTCCGTCGACGCGACGGCCGCACTGCCCGCCGACCTGCAGGACGAGCGCCTCATCGCCTCCCAGGGGGTCGGCGGCTTCGTGCGTGCGTTCCTGTCGCGGCTGCGCAGCGGTGACCTCGGGTCGCTGCCCGTCGTCGTCGGCCTCATCGTCATCTGGGGGGTGTTCCAGAGCCAGAACAACGCCTTCCTCTCCAGCCGCAACCTGGTCAACCTCACGCAGCAGAGCGCTGCCACCGGCACCATCGCGCTCGGCATCGTGCTGGTCCTGCTGCTCGGTGAGATCGACCTGTCAGTCGGGTCGATCAGCGGCCTGTCGGCGGCCATCTTCGCGGTCGGCTTCGTCAGCCACGGCTGGTCGCTGCCCCTGGCGATCCTCGCCGCCCTGGCCTCGGGTGCCGTCATCGGTGCCCTCTACGGCCTGCTCTACACGAGGTTCGGCGTGCCGAGCTTCGTCATCACCCTGGCGGGCCTGCTCGCGTTCCTCGGGCTCCAGCTCAAGGTGCTCGGCACCGAGGGATCGATCAACATCCCGTTCGACTCGGGCCTGGTGAAGTTCGCCCAGGCGAGCTTCCTGTCCGACGCCGTCGCCTACGTCCTGGTCCTCGTCGTGGTCGCCGTGTATGTCGCGACGCGGCTGCGCTCCAACCAGCGCCGGACCGCGGCCGGCCTGTCCACGACCCCCGTGGTCACCCTCGCGATGCGTGCCGTCTTCCTGCTGCTGCTGCTCGGCATCCCGGTCTACGTCCTCAACCGTGACCGCGGCGTCTCCTACATGTTCCTGCTGTTCGTCGCGCTCGTCGTCATCTTCGACTTCGTCATCCGCCGCACCCGTTGGGGCCGTTCGGTGCTCGCGATCGGTGGCAACGTCGAGGCAGCCCGTCGGGCCGGCATCAACGTGCGCCGGATCTACGTCACGGTGTTCGTCTTCTGCTCTGACGTTGGCCGCCCTCGGTGGCCTCCTCGCGGCGGGTCGCCTCGCGTCGGCCAACCAGGGCAGCGGTGGCACCGACACCAACCTCAACGCCATCGCGGCGGCGGTCATCGGTGGCACGCAGCCTCTTCGGTGGACGTGGCACGGCCTACTCGGCCCTGCTCGGCATCCTCGTGATCCAGTCGATCTCGAACGGCCTCAGCCTGGTCAACCTCGGCTCCCCGGAGCGCTACATGATCACCGGTGGCGTCCTGCTGCTCGCGGTGATCGTCGACTCCCTGCAGCCGTCGCAGCCGCGCCGCCCACGGTCGCGCCTGACCAGACCCACCCCACGCGGCGCCATACCCCTCGGTATGGCGCCGCGCGGCATGTCAGCGGGCGGCGAAGGCCCGGGCCTGCCGCTGCGACCAGGCCCGGTCGGCCGCGTCGATGCTGGCGCGGCTCGACAGGTCGACCCCGGCCCGCCTGGCCGCTGCCGCGATGGCCGGGGACCTGAGGTCGGGCAGCCGGAAGACCTTGGGCGTGATCGTGGAATCGGCTGAGGCGTAACGACGTTGCTGGTCCGCGAGCCGGTTGCTGGTGGCCTCTGCGGTGCGCAGGGTCGCGGCCGAGACCGTGATCGCACCACCCGTCAGGGGAACGCTGACCAGGGGTGCGTAGCCGTCGCGGTGCCCGGCGACGTTGGGGTGGTAGCTCTCGGTGACCGGGCTGGACAGTCCGTTGAGCCACTCGACCGGGTCGCAGACCGCGTGCCCGGTGAACCGCTTCGTCGGGTTGACGAAGCTGAAACCCTTGGCCGCCGCCGCCGTGGCGGTCTTGCTGTTGAGCAGGTCGGCGGTCGCGTTGAGGCGCGACTCCTCGGTGGGCGAGAACCAGGTGAACACGTTGCAGTCCTCGCCCATGAAGATCCGGGGGTAGCCGACGACCACGACCTTGGCGTTCGGTGCCTTGGCCCTGATCGAGGCGTAGAGCGTCGAGAGGCGGCCCGGGATGGTGCCGTTGATGACCGCCTGTGCCGTGTCGATGGCGCCGTTGCAGTCGCTCGCCCAACCGGGCTGCGCGCACTCGGTGAGCACGTCGGCGAAGCCGGCGTCGTTGCCCCCCACGGAGATGCTCACCCGGGTCGTCGAGGTGGACAGGGCGCTGAGCTGGGTGTTGGTGACGTCGGCGACCGTGGCCCCGGAGCAGGCCCTGAAGTTCAGCGTCAGGCCCTTGCTCGCCGAGATGAGGGACGGGTAGGCGTAGACGGACCGCTGGCAGGAGGTGCCGTCCTTGAGGTAGGTGCGGGTACCCGTCCCCGAGGAGTACGAGTCGCCCAGTGCGACATACGATCCCGCGGCCTGGGCGGGTGAAGCCGACAGGGCGAGCGCGGTGGCGACCCCCACAGCCGTGATCGCGCCGAACGTCCGGGTCATCGCCATCGACTGCTCCCTGGGTCCACTGGTGGGGTGCTCGCACAGTAGGACTGGACGGTCCCGCGTGACGGTTCGGCACCGAACCCTTGCCAAGTTCTTACTGCGCGCTGACCCGGGGCCCGGCCGGCTGGGGCGCGGCAGCGGGGGCTGCGACACTGTCCCGCATGTGGCGCGAGCTCGTGGTGGGAGTGGTCGCGGGCCTGGTCGTGACCTGGCTCGCGTTGCTCGTGGCGTTGCTCGTCGTCCGCCCCAAGGGGTCGCTGCTGAGCGAGTCTCTGCGTCTGCTCCCTGACCTCCTTCGTCTGCTGCGCGACGTCGCGGCCGACTCGACCCAGCCCCGCGGTGTGCGGGTGCGGCTGGGACTGTTGCTGGCCTACCTCGCGATGCCGTTCGACCTCGTCCCCGACTTCCTGCCGGTCATCGGGTATGCCGACGACGTGGTCGTCGTCGTGTGGACGCTGCGCTCGGTGGTGCGGACCGTGGGGGTCGACGAGCTGCGACGGCACTGGCGCGGCTCGGACGACGGCTTCGCGGCGCTGCGCAGCGTCGCGCGAGTGTGAACGGACCGCTCAGGGCAGGGGAGCTGCCACGCGCTCCGTCGTCGGCGCCTGGTCGGCCGAGCAGGTCCGGGGCTTCGGCGAAGCCTTGAGGCCGGGGGTGCTGACGGGGGTGGGCACGGGCGGCAGCTCTGACTCGATGCGCGTGCCGTTGATGAGGGTCACGTCGTCGTAGGCCGGGCGCCCCTCGATGACGTTGCGGAACTGGTAGCGCGTCAGCGAGTTGAGGTGGCAGTCCTCACCGAACGCGGCTACGTCGAACGCGGACGGCTGACCCGTCAGCTCCTCATCCTTGCCCGCCTGGAGGAAGTGGCTGAACGCCCCGCCGCCGGTGAAGGTGCCGACACCGATGGTGTTGCCGTCGAGCTGGTCGGTGTGCAGGTGGCCGTGGACCTTGATGCCCGACGGTTGGTCGATCGCGTCGACCGCTCCGGGCTCGTGCCCGACGAGCACGTCGGGCGGGGCGACGTCGGCCATGGCCTCGGCGAACCGCGCCGCAGGGGCCTTCTGCTTGGCTGCGTTGTCGCGGTTGTCGTCGCCGAACCAGCGGGGGTCGTTGAACCCTGCGATGCGGATGCCGCCGATGCTCTGCACGGTGTAGCTGTCCTGGTCCGGCTCGAGCAGGACGACGTTCGGGATCTTTGCGAGGGCTCGCAGCACCTCGGTGTCGTCGGCGGACCGGGCGTCGTGGTTTCCCTTGACGAAGATGTAGGGCACCCCCAGCGAACGGATCCCCCCGAGCACCCCGGAGGCCTGCGCCTCGGCGAGGGTGCCGAAGTTGACCAGGTCGCCGGAGTCGATGACCGCGCTCACCTGCTCCTGGGCGATGATCGTCTTCATCAGGGGGTACTGGTTGGCGCCGTGGATGTCGGACACCAGCAGCAGCCGCGCCGCAACCGGCTTGCCCAGCACCTGCGGGGAGTACTTGTCCTGCAACGCCGCAGAGAGGGCGAGCAGGTTCTTCAGGTAGGGCGTGGTCTGCTCGGCCCGGGTCTCGACGCCGGCCAGCAGGTCGGCGTTGCGCTGCACCGCACCGAGGATCCCCGTGGTGGTGAACCGGTCCAGCCGCTCGGGTCGGTAGCCGAAACCGATGCTGGCGAAGGTCACCGCGCAGGCCACCAGCCAGCACGCCGCGGCGATCAGGACACGACTGGCGCGAGGGCGCTGCCGAGCCCACGCGGCATACGCACCGACGGCGAGGAGGGTCACGGTGAGGGCGCCGGCGGCGAACCGCAGGGCGAGGCCGATGGCGGCGTCACGCGCCGCGTGTTCCAGCTCCAGGGGGCCGGGCTGCAGCGAGCTGATCGAGATGTTGGGACGGGCCAGCAGGTCGGTGATGTGCTCCTTGACCTGCACGTTGGCGATGACACCGGGACCGCTGATGGGGCCGGCGAAGTCGAGGTGGATGTCGCCGAACACCGTCGGGCTCTGGATCGTGCCCAGGTCCGTCGGGTCCGCCGACAGCCGCAAGGTCGCGCCGTAGTTGAGCGTGTCCACCGAGGTCGGGAAGAGCGTCGTGGCTGCCACCCCACCGATGCAGGCGCCCACCACGAGCGCCAGGGCCGCGCCGGTCCTCACCACGGCAGCGGGCACACGCCGCCGGTGGCGTGGGCTTTCGGCGGGAGGGCTCACCGCTTCACCGTAACCGGGTCGGCATCCCGACCGCGCGCTGCCTACGCTGTCCGGTATGCCGGGAACCGTGGGATCGCTGGACGGGCTGGACTTCGCCGCCGTGCTGTTCGACATGGACGGGACCCTGATCGACTCGATCCCCGTGGTCATCCGGAGCTGGCTCCGTTGGGCGCAGGAGGAGGGTGTGGACCCCGCGCGGCTCGTGGGGTTCCACGGGGTGCCGGCGAGGGGGATCGCCGAGAAGCTGCTGCCCGCCGACCGGGTCGATGCCGCCGTGGACCGCATCGAGGCGATCGAGGTGGCCGACACCGAGGGCATCACGGTCCTGCCGGGCACGCTCGACGCGCTCGCGACGCTCACGGGTGCCGGCCCCACGAACGCGGCCACCGGCGTCGCCGGCGACCTGTGCGCGATCGCCACCTCGTGCACCCGGCCGCTGGCGGACGCGAGGATCGCAGCGACCGGGCTGCCCGTGCCTCGCGTCGTCGTCACCGCCAGCGACGTGCGCAGGGGCAAGCCCCACCCCGACCCGTTCCTGCTCGCAGCGCAGCGGCTCGGTGTCGACCCGCGCGAGTGCCTCGTGGTGGAGGACGCGCCGGGTGGGCTCGAGGCGGCGCGGGCCGCGGGGTGCGCCACCCTCGCCGTCACCACGACCACCGTCCCGGCCGACCTGATCGCCGATGCCGTGGTGGCGACGCTGGGTGACGTCCGGTTCAGCGTGGTCGAGGGACGCGTTCGCGTGACGGGCGTCGACGCCGACGCGTAGTTTGGCCGGCATGGACGCTGACGTCATCGTGGTCGGAGCCGGCCTCGCCGGGCTCGTCGCCACCGCCGAGCTCGCGGACGCCGGGCGTCGGGTGCTCGTGGTCGACCAGGAGAGCCCCGTCAACATCGGCGGCCAGGCGTTCTGGTCGTTCGGTGGGCTGTTCTTCGTCGACAGCCCCGAGCAGCGCCGGATGGGCATCAAGGACTCCACCGACCTGGCGCTCGCCGACTGGATGGGTTCGGCCGGCTTCGACCGGCTCGAGGACCAGGACCGGTGGGGTGTGCGCTGGGCGCAGGCCTACGTCGACTTCGCCGCGGGTGAGAAGCGTTCCTGGCTGCACCAGCAGGGGATGCGCTGGTTCCCGGTCGTCGGCTGGGCCGAGCGCGGCGACGGCACCGCGACCGGACACGGCAACTCCGTCCCCCGTTTCCACATCACCTGGGGCACCGGGCCCGGCGTCGTGGAGCCATTCCTGCGCAGGGTGCGCGAGCACGTCGCCGCCGGCCGGGTCGAGCTGCGGCACCGCCACCGCGTGGACGAGCTGCTGACCCACGACGGGACGGTCACGGGAGTGCGCGGCACCCTCCTCGCCGCCGACGACGCCGAGCACGGCCGGCCCACCTCACGGGAGTCCGTGGGAGAGTTCAGCCTCGAGGCCCAGGCGGTCGTCGTGACCAGCGGCGGCATCGGCGCCGACCACGACCTGGTCCGGGCCAACTGGCCGGACCGGCTGGGCACCCCGCCGGCCCACATGCTCACCGGTGTCCCCGCATACGTCGACGGACGGATGCTCGCCATCACCGAGGCCGCGGGTGGGCGCCTGGTCAACCGCGACCGCATGTGGCACTACGTCGAAGGCATCGAGAACCACTCACCGCTGTGGCCCTCCCACGCGATCCGCATCCTGCCGGGCCCGAGCTCGCTGTGGTTCGACGGCAACGGTGACCGGCTGCCCGCGCCGTTGTTCCCCGGGTTCGACACCCTCGGGACGCTGGCCCACCTACGCCGGACGGGGCACGACCACAGCTGGTTCATCCTCACGTCGAAGATCATCGGCAAGGAGTTCGCCCTGTCGGGCTCGGAGCAGAACCCCGACCTCACGGGGAAGTCGGTCAAGGACGTCCTCGGCCGGGCCAGGGCCGACATGCCGGCACCGGTCCGGGCGTTCGTCGACCGTGGTGCCGACTTCGTCAGCGCCGACACCCTCCGCGAGCTCGTCGCCAAGATGAACGCCCTCACGCCCCACGCCCCGCTCGACCCGGCCCACATCGAGCGCCAGGTCGTGGCCCGGGACCGCCAGGTCGACAACGACTTCAGCAAGGACGCCCAGCTCACTGCCATCCACGGGGCCCGGAACTACCGTGGTGACAAGCTGATTCGCACCGCGACGCCGCACAAGATCCTCGACCCGAAGGCTGGACCGCTCATCGCCGTGCGCCTCAACATCCTCACCCGCAAGACCCTCGGCGGCCTCGAGACGGACCTGTCCGCGCGCGTCCTGTCCGCGTCGGGTGAGCCCGTGCCCGGGCTGTATGCCGCGGGCGAGGTCGCCGGGTTCGGGGGCGGTGGGGTGCACGGCTACCGCGCCCTCGAGGGCACCTTCCTCGGCGGCTGCCTGTTCTCGGGCCGGGTCGCCGGTCGCGCAGCAGCGGCCGCCGTCAGCTGACCCGGCCACCTGCACCCGCCTCCGCGATTCGAGGTGAACACGCCGACGAATCCCCGGCGCGTTCACCTCGGATCGCGCAGGGGTCGACCGGAGCCGGCGACATCCTCGGTGCCTGAGACGCACCCCGTCCCGACGTCCTGAGGCAGACTCCAGCCCATGACCGACGAGGGGGCCGGAGCCGCAGCGCGCGCGCAGCACATCGACGGGCGGCTGCGTGACGACCGCGACTTCCGGTTGTACTGGCTGGCGCGCATCGTCTCGCTCACCGGGTCGCTCATCACCGTCGTCGCGATGCCCGTCCTCGTCTACACGCTCACGGGTTCGGCTGCCCTGACCGCCCTCACGGCGACCCTGGATGCGTTGCCCTACCTGCTGATCGGGTTGTTCGCCGGAGCGCTCAGCGACCGCTGGAACCGGCAACGCGTCATGGTCGCCGCCGACCTGGTGAACGTCGTCGTCATCGGTTCGGTCCCCGTCGCCCACTTCCTCGACGTCCTGACCGTGCCCCACGTGCTGGTGGCGGGGTTCGTCGCGCAGTGCCTCTTCACGTTCTTCGACGGCGCCAACTTCGGGGCCCTGCCCGTCCTCGTGGGCCGGGAGCGGGTGGGTGACGCCAATGCCGCGATCTGGGGCGTCGGCGGTGTCCTCGACCTCGTCGTGCCGGCCGGGGTCGGGCTGGCGCTCGCGGTGGTGCACCCCTCGACGCTGCTCGCCGTCGACGCACTGACCTTCCTCGGCTCGGCCCTCCTGGTGCGCTCGATCCGTCGGGCGTTGTCGTCCGCGCGCGAGCACCCTGAGCCGTTGCGACCTGCCGTCGTGCTGCGCGACGTCCGCGAAGGAGTCCGCTTCCTGTGGCACGACGACGGCGTCCGCTCCCAGACCGTCGTCGGGATGCTCCAGTCGGTCGCCGGGGCGGGGTTCGTGGCGCTGTTCGTGCCGTGGGCAGACCAGGTGCTGCACATCGGCACCTCGGGATGGCGGTTCGGTCTGGTCTTCGCCGTATGGGGCGTGGGCGGAGTTCTCGCCTCCGCGCTCGTCCCGCCGTTGCTGCGCCGGTACCCCGTCGCGAGGGTGACGCTCGGCGCCATACCGGTCTCCGCCGTGGCCGGGATCGCCACCTCCCTCGTCGGCAGCTGGGTGCTCGCCTGCATCGGCATGGTGGTCTGGGGCATCGCCTACCAGCTCGTGGTCATCACGTCCTTGACCCACCGCATGCAGGTGACGCCGGAGCACCTCCTCGGCCGCGTCAACACCGCGGGCCGGATGCTCTCGTGGGGCCTGGGCTGGACCCTCGGCTCGGTCGCCGGCGGGGCGCTGGCCGCCGCGACCTCGGTGCACGTGGCCATGGTGTCGCTGGTCTCGGTGGGGGTGCTCGCGGCGGTGTTCGCGTGGTGGTCACCGTTGCGTCAGATCGCCGCCCGTCCTCGGGTCGCCGACGGCATGACGGCCTGAGCCCGCCTGAGCCGACCGCGGGCACGCCTGAACTTGGCTGTCCCCGCCTGAGCCGGCTGCCGGCCGGCTACAGGTACTGGCCCGTCGGGCCGCCCTCGCCGGGGAGGCCGGGCAGGCCGGGACCGTCCTGGCCCGGGTGGTCCTGGTGGCCGGGAGGCAGGGCGCGACGCATCTGGGCGAGCTGCTGCTGAGCAGCCATCTGCTGGGCGAACAACGCCGTCTGGATCCCGTGGAACAGTCCCTCGAGCCACCCGACGAGCTGTGCCTGCGCGATCCGCAGCTCGGCGTCGGTGGGGGCGTGACCCTCCTCGAACGGCAACGCGATCCGCTCGAGCTCCTCGATCAGCTCCGGCGCCAGGCCGTCCTCGAGCTCCTTGATCGAGCGGCGGTGGATCTCGGCGAGGCGCACGCGACCGGCCTCGTCGAGCGGGGCGTTGCGCACCTCCTCGAGCAGCTGCTTGATCATCGAGCCGATCCGCATCACCTTGGCCGGCTGCTCGACGAGGTCGGCCGGGTTGGTCGGGCCGTCCTCGTCGCCGTCGTGCGGGTGCACGCCCATGCCGTCCTGGGTGACGACGACGACGCGCTGCTGCTCACTGGCGGAGGCGGAGGGGTCGGCCGAGGTCTCGTCGGGGCCGTTCGGGGTCAGTGCGCTCATGGATCCCATCCTGCCCCAGAGCGGGGTGTGGTCCACCGCGGGTGCCGGGGTCCCCGACCTGCACCCGCGGTGGACCGGTCTCAGTCGGCCCGACGACTCATCATCGGCGCCGTGCGGATCGCCAGCGGCGGCGCCCGGCCAGCGCATCGCCCTTGCAGGTCGAGGGCGTCAAGCGTCAGGCGTGGACGACCCCGGCCGTGGTGCCGGCGACCTCGGCGGAGGGCGCAGGGGCCTCGGTGGGCTCCGCGTGCACGGTGGCCGGGCGGCGCAGGAGGCGCTGGCTCGCCAGCGACAGGAGCAGCGCCCCGGCGGCAGCCGACACGGTGACGGCGAACGCAGCCGTGTGCCCGTGGTCGTCGGCGAGGCGTCCGGCCAGCGCGGAGCCGACGGCGTAGCCGAGGCCGGTGGCAGCCGCGAGGAGGGTCATGGCCGTCCCCACCTTGGAGGCGGGGGCGCTGCGCTCACCCATGGTGAAGTTGCTGATCATGTAGGGCGCCACGACGAACCCGAGGACGAGGACGACGACCACGAGGGCGCCCAGGGAGTTCACCGCGAGCAGCGGCAGCGACAGCACGAACAGCCCGCCGGCCGCCACGGCCATCCTCAGCGGGAAGCCGAACCGGTCCGGCACCCCGGCGATCGCCAGTCCGGCGATGACGCTGCCGACGCCGAGCACGGAGTGCACCAACCCGGCGATCCCGGCGTGGCCGACCGAGGTCGCGAGCACGCTGGTGCCGGTCTGCACGGAGCCGAAGAACGCACCGATCAGGCCCTGGGCGACCATGAGGACCACGAGCGTGACCGAGAGGACACGCACCCGCGGCTGGCCGGTGCGCCGGGGGGCGTGGGCCAGCTTGGCCGTGGGGTGCAGGGCGAACGCGCAGCCGAAGACCATGAGCAGCACCGCGGCCACGACCAGCCCGGCGCCGGGGTCGGCGACGAGGATCAGCAGCCCGAGCAGCGCGGGGCCGAGGACGAAGGTCGCCTCGTCGGCCGCACCCTCGTAGGAGAAGGCCGCCTCCACGAGGCGGGGCTGGCGGGCGCCGCTGTGGCGGGTGATCGGGCGCCAGCGCACGCGCGCGAGCGGCCCGATCTGGGGCAGGAACGCACCGCTCAGCCCGGCGGTCGCGGCGAGGGCGCCAGCCGAGGCGTCCCGGTGGGCCAGGACGACGAGGGCCAGGAGGCCGAGGCCGCCGAGGACGGACTGGACGAGCACCACGGGGCGCTGGCCGACCCGGTCGGAGAGCACGGCGGCGACGGGGGAGCAGACGGCGTTGGCGACGGCGAGCGCACCGGCGGCGAGGCCGCCCGCGGCATACGAACCGGTCGTGCCGGACACGAGCAGGAGGGCGCCCATCTGGCTCATGGCCAGGGGCAGTCGTCCGACGAAGGCGATGACGACGTAGAGGGGTCCGGCGAGGCGGAGCAGGTGGCGGTAGGAGGCGATCGGCGACACGGGGTTCTCGTCCTGGTTCTCTGGCCGCAGGTGCCGGGGCACGACGCAGCGAGCGTGCGCCGAACCCACCTCCGAGGCGCACAGGAACCCTGAGCATTCCGGGCGAGGACCCCAGCTCGAGGCTGGTGTCGACCGCACCGGACCCGCCCAGTCTACCGGCGCGGAGCCGGTGCCTAGGACGTCAGCCGGCGAGCAGCACCGCGACGAGGGCCACGGCACCCGGCAGCGCCTGCACGAACAGGATCCGACGGCTCGCGGTGGCCGCGCCGTAGAGCCCTGCCACGACGACGCACAAGAGGAAGAAGACCCGGAACGCGAACCGGTGCTCGGCCGGCCCGACCAGGCCCCAGAGCAGTCCGGCCGCGAGGAACCCGTTGTAGAGCCCCTGGTTGGCGGCGAGCGCCTTGGTGGACTCGGCGAACTCCTCGGTCAGCCCGAAGGCCGCCCGTCCTCGCGGGGTCGTCCACAGCACCATCTCGAGCACGACGATGTAGGCGTGGATGGCCGCGACGAGGGCGACGAGGACGACGGCGAGGGTGCTCACCTGAGGAAGCGTGGCAGGTGCGGTCGCCGATGTCAGGCGGGCGCGGCGATAGGGCTACGCGGAGCCGTCAGGGGGTGAGCAGGATCTTGCCGATGTGGCCGCTCTCCTCGAGCTCGCGGTGGGCCGCGGGAGCATCGCCGAGGGCGTGGCGGGAGTGGATGACGGGGCGGACCCGACCGGCCTCGACCACCGGCCAGACGTGCTCGCGGACCGCGGCGACGATGGTGGCCTTCTCGTCGGCGGGGCGGGCGCGCAGCGAGGTGGCGATGACAGCGGCACGCTTGCGCAGCATCATCCCCAGGTCGAGCTCGGCCTTGGTGCCACCCTGCAGGCCGATGACGACCAGTCGACCGTTGACCGCGAGCGCCTCGACGTTGCGGCCGAGGTACTTGGCGCCCATGTTGTCGAGGATGACGTCGGCCCCGGCGCCACCGGTGGCAGCCTTGACCTCCTCCACGAAGTCCTGCTCGCGGTAGTTGACGAGGACCTCGGCGCCGAGCTCGCGGCAGGCCTCGAGCTTCGCGGCGGACCCGGCCGTGACGATGACCCGGGCGCCGATCTCGCGGGCCAGCTGGATGGCCATGGTGCCGATGCCGGACGAGCCACCGTGGATGAGGACGGTCTGGCCGGGGAGGAGGTTGGCGGTCATGAAGACGTTGCTCCACACCGTGTTGACGACCTCGGGCAGCGCGGCGGCATCCTCGAGGGAGATGCCCGCCGGGACGGGGAGGAGCTGCCCGGCCGGCACGCAGACCAGCTCCGCGTAGCCACCACCGGACAGCAGCGCGCAGACCTCGTCGCCGACCGACCAGCCGGTCACTCCGTCGCCGAGGGCGTCGATGGTGCCACTCACCTCCAGGCCGGGGTATGCGGACGCGCCGGGCGGCGGGTCGTAGTGGCCCATCCGCTGCATGACGTCGGCACGGTTCACACCGGCGGCCGCGACCTTGACGCGCACCTCACCGGCTGCGGGCTGGGGGTCGGGGACCTCGGCGAGGACGAGGGCGTCGGCGTCGCCGGGCGTGGGGAGGGTGATGGCCTTCATGGCTCGAGCCTAGGGCGGGCGATGGTGACGGCGCGGGCGAGGTCGTCGGGGGTGTCGACGTCGAGGGCGCTCGCGTCGTCCAGCGCGACCACCACCGACCGCAACGGGTCGAGCAGCCGCATCAACGGCGTCCCCGCCGCAGGGTCCGGGACGGCGGCGCGCAGGGCCGCGGTCCGGTATGCCGCGAGCAGCGGTTGCAGGCGCCCGTCGCCGTCGCGTCCGACCACCGCGTCGAGCTCCGGTTCGGCCTCGAGGGTGGCGGCGAGGGTGGGAGCCGGCCCGGCGGCATACGGCATGTCCCCTCCCAGGACGACGACGGTGGGCGTGCCGACGTGGGGGAGGGCGGCGGCGAGGCCGGCGACGGGCCCGCCACCGGGTGGGTCCTCGCGGCACCAGGCGACGGTGCGCCGGGTCGCGCGGGCGGCTCCGACGCAGATGACGCGCCAGTCGGGCGGCAGGCCGTCGAGCAGGTGGTCGAGCACCGTGGTGTCGCCGAACGATGCCCTGGTCTTGTCGCCGCCGAACCGCACCCCCGCGCCACCGCACAGGACGACCGCGGTCGCGGTGGCGGACGGTTCGTCGGGCTGGCTCACCCCGTCATCATGGCGCGCTAGGGCTCAGCCGGCGGCGTCGGGCTTGCGGGCCGGACAGACGTCGGTGGCGAGGTACTCGAAGTGCCACCACTCGTTGTCGTAGACGCGGCACACGCCGTACCTCGCGCCGTGGTCCTCGAGCCAGGCGGCGACGTTCTCGGGGCGGACGTCGATGGCATAGCCCTTGACGTGCGCCGAGGCGAGCGGGGGCAGCACCCACTTGGTGGCCTCCGCGCGCGAGCCATACTTCGTGACCGCGCGGTCGAAGAGCACCTGCTGGTAGCGCTCGCTGCGCCAGGCCGACTTGATCTGGGGAGACAGGCCGGCGGCTCTGGCCCCGGCGAACGCCGCCTTGAACGCCGCCGCCGCTGCGGGCTGCATGTTCGTCGTCCCGGGGACGGGGGCCGAGAGCGCGATGCTGGTGGTGGGAGCCGGGATCCGGTCGGTGACGACCGGTGCGAAGCCGGTGGACCCGGACTTGTCCGCCGGCGTGGTCGATCTCGGGGCAGGGGTCACGTCGACCGTCAGCGCCGTGCGAGGAGAGCTGACGGGCTCGGCGTCGTGGCCCCGCCCGACGGCATACGCAGCGGCGCCGGAGACGGCCACGATCGTGAGGAGGACGACGACGGTCCGGCGCAGCCGCTCGCGACGACGCGCCGACATCGGCCTGCTCCCCGCCACCGAACTCACCCCCTCGTCAGTCCTCGAGGACGAGGCGCGGCCCCGGTCCCAGGACGTGAGTGTGCCAGCAGGAGAGCCGGATTCAGCGGACCCCGCCGATGCGTGCCGTCAGCGTCGCCGCGACCCGACCGACCGCGGCGACCAGTCGTGCACGCTCCGCGTCGTCGACCTCGGCGCGAGGGAAGGTGAGGGCGACGCCGGCGACCGGGTGGCCGGTGTGGTCGAGGACCGCCTGGGCCACCGACGACAGGCCGGCGCTCACGGAGTCGTCCTCGAGGGCATACCCCCGCGCGCGGACGGCGGTGAGCTCGCGCCGGAGCTCGCTGACGGACGTGGGACCGTGGCCGTCGCGCTGGACGAGCGAGTCGCGGTGGGGGAACAGCGCGCGCACCTGGGCGGGGGGCAGCTGCGCCAGCATCGCGAGACCGCTCGCGGTGAGCGACGCGGGGAGGCGCACGCCCACGTCGGTGACGAGCAGGGGCCGCCCGGGCGCGCGTTCCTCGATGACGTAGAGGACGTCGCGGCCGTGCAGCACCGCCAGGTGGGCGTTGTGCGTCGTGGTGTCGACGAGTCGGCCGAGCAGCGGACGGGCGATGCGCTGCAACGGTGCCTGGCGCTGGTAGGCCGAGCCCAGCTCGAAGGCGGCGACCCCCAGCCCGTAGCGCCGCTCCTCCTCCAGGTGGGTCACGAAGCCGTGGTCGCGCAGGACCGCGAGCAGGTGGTAGGTCGTCGAGCGCGGAAGCCCGAGCTCCCGGGCGATCGCCCCCGCAGGCAGGGGCTCGGTATGGCGTGCCAGGAGGGTGAGCAGCTCCAGCGTGTGCTTGGCCGCGGGTGCGTTCGCCACCGGGCTCACCCGCCCCAGCGGTACCGGCGCTCGGGTCGCCCGGCGGACCCGTAGCGCAGGGAGACCTCGGCCTGGCCGATGCTGCAGAAGTACTCGAGGTAGCGCCGGGCGCTGACCCGGCTGAGCCCGACGAGCTCGGCAGCCTCCGAGGCGGACAGGTTGCCCTGGACGTCGCGCAGCGCCGTCTCGACGAGGGCCGCGGTCTGCGGGCTCATCCCCTTGGGCAGCGCGGCCACCGGGCCACCGCCGCCGCGGGCGAGCACCCGGTCGATGTCCTCCTGGCCGCGCACCTGGGCCTCGCTGAGCGCATCGCGTTGCGCTGCATACCTTTCCAGGCGCTCGCGGAGGTCCTCGAAACCGAACGGCTTGAGCACGTAGTCGACCACGCCCTGCCGGAGGGCCCCACGGACGGCATCAGCCTCCTTGGCCGCGGTGATCACCATGACGTCGCAGTCGTGACCTGCGCTGCGCAGCTCGGCCAGCACGTCGAGCCCGAACTGGTCGGGGAGGTAGAGGTCGAGCAGGACGAGGTCGGGTGACAGTGCTGCTGCGGTGGTGACCGCGTCGGCACCGGTGTGGCAGGTGCCCACCACCTCGAATCCCTCGACGCGCGAGACGAACCCCGTGTGGACGCGGGCCACCATGAAGTCGTCGTCGACGACCAGGACACGGATCATCGGCCGGCCTCGGAGCGGGTCTGCGCCGCGTTGCCGGCCGCCACCGTCTCGACAGGGGTGATGCCGAGCTGGGCGACGAACATGGCGCCGCCGCCCTCGCCCGTCGCCAGCCGCACCTCGCCGCCTCGCCGCTGGCAGACCAGGCGGGTCAGGGCCAGGCCGATGCCCCGGTCGCCCGCGGTCGCTGCCTTGGTGGTGAAGCCGTTGGCGAAGACCTCCTGCGCGACCTCGGGCGGGACACCGGGCCCCGAGTCGGTGACCGTGATCTCGACGCTGGAGGCGTCCTGGCGGATGGCGACCTCGACCCACTGGCCGGACGCACCGCCGCTGACGGCGTCGATCGCGTTGTCGACGAGGTTGCCGACCACCGTGGCGACGTCGGCGGAGTCCTCGGTCTCGAGCCGGTCGAGGGAGGTCTCCTCAGAGATGCGCAGGTCGGCCCGCCGCTCAGAGGCCAGGGACGCCTTGGCCATGAGGAGGGCGGCGACGGCGGGGTCGCGGACCCGGCTGTTGACGAGCAGGTCGAGGGACTGGCGCCGCTCGGTGACGGTGTCGACGTACCGCACCACCTCGTCGTACTCCTCGAGCTGGATCAGGCCGCTGATGGTGTGCAGCTGGTTGGCGAACTCGTGGGTCTGGGCCCGCAGCAGCTGGGTGGTGCTGCGGAACGAGCCCAGCTCGCGCTCGAGGTCGGCCAGGGCGGTCCGGTCACGCAGCGTGGTCACCGTGCCCAGGTGGCGGCCGTCACGGGTGACGCGCATGCGGTTCATCACCAGCACCCGGCCGCGCCGGATGACGACCTCGTCCCGGGGACCTTCGTCGTCACTGCCGTCGCGGGCGCCGTCGGGACCGGTGCCGGTGAGGACGTCGAGCAGGCGACCCTCGACGCGCAGGTCGTGCAGGCTCATGCCGACGGCATGCTCGGGCAGGTCGAGCAGCCGACGGGCGACGTCGTTGACCAAGGTGATCCGGTCGTGGGGGTCGAGCGCGAGGACTCCCTCGGCGATGCCGTAGAGCAGGGCCTCCCGGTGCTCGGCGAGCCCGGTGATCTCGTGCGGTTCGAGGCCGAGCGTCTGTCGCTTGATGCGGCGGGCCAGCAGCCACGAGCCCGAGACGCCCAGGAGGAGGGCGATGCCGAGGTAGGTGAGCAGGTAGGACGAGGCGCCACGCAGCCGTTCCCAGATCGAGGGGAAGTCCTCCGCGATCATCACCGTCCCGATGTGCTCGCCGACATGGTGCTCGGCCAGGCTCAGCACCGGCACCTGGCTGACGAGCTGGCGGTCGCCGTCGACCTCCATGACGCCCGACCAGCTGGCCCCGACCCCTACGGAGCGCTGCCCCAGGGGAAGGGGCTTGGTCTCCAGCGACGGGTTCGTCGAGACCCGCACGTCCTCGTTCTCGTCGGCGATCGTCACCGTGGTGACCCTTGACTGGGTGACGGTCTGGAGGGCGATGGTCGCGAGGCCGGTGCGCTGTTCGGGGACGCCGAGGTTGGCCAGGACGAGGGGGTTCGCCGCCAGCTGCTCGGCGAGCGCCGAGACGCGGCGCCCCTCGACGCGGTTGAAGGTCGCCTGGGACTGGGCCAGGGACACCGCGCCCACACTGACGAGCACCACCCCGATGATGGCCAGCTGGAGGAAGAGCAGCTGCCCGGCAAGGGTCCGCCGCCGCAGTCCACGCATGACCACTATGAACTCAACCTTCTCTGATGACACAAGGGCGACGAATCGACGCCGGGCGAGCACGATCATCTCGCTCGACCCACCCAACGCGAAAGAGGCCTCAACGATGAGCGCTCGATTCACCGGTCTGGTTGCCGCGGCAGCCGTGGCCTCCACCCTCCTGGTCTCCGCCTGCGGCGCCACCGCCGACAAGGGGACGGCGGCCAGCAGCGGCAGTGACGCCAAGCCCGCCACCGGACTGCAGATCATGGTCCCCAACGCCCCCGGCGGTGGCTACGACACCACCGCCCGCAGCGCGGCCAAGGTCCTGGAGGACGACAAGATCACCGGCAGCATGCAGGTGTTCAACCTGCCCGGGCGCCGGTGGCACCGTCGGGCTGCAGCGCGTCGTGAACGAGAAGGGCAACGGCAAGCTCGCCATGCAGATGGGCCTCGGCGTCGTCGGCGCGGCCTACACGCAGAAGTCGAAGGCCACCCTGAACGACACCACCCCGATCGCCAAGCTGATCGAGGAGGCCGGCGCCATCGTCGTGCCGAAGGACTCGCCCTACAAGGACATCAACCAGCTCGTCACCGCCTGGAAGGCGAACCCCAAGAAGTTCGCCGTGGGCGGTGGCTCGTCCCCCGGCGGCCCCGACCACCTGCTGCCGATGCAGCTCGCGAAGGCCGTCGGCATCGACCCCAAGGACGTCAGCTACGTCGACGTACGACGGTGGTGGCGAGCTGCTGCCCGCGCTGCTCGGCAACAAGATCGCCTTCGGCGCCAGCGGCTTCGGCGAGTTCCTCAGCCAGGTCGAGGCCGGCGACGTCCGGATCCTCGCCGTGACCAGCGAGAAGCCGGTCGACGTCCTCAAGGACGTGCCGACGCTCAAGGACAAGGGCATCGACCTGGTCTTCACGAACTGGCGCGGCATCGTGGCCCCTCCCGGCATCTCCGACGCCGACAAGAAGGTCTGGATCGACGCGCTGACCAAGATGCACGACTCCAAGGCCTGGAAGGCCGAGGAGGAGAAGCGGGGCTGGACCGACGCGTTCGCGACCGGTGACGAGTTCTCCACGTTCCTCAAGGACCAGGACACCTCGGTGGCCGAGATCCTGAAGCAGCTGGGCCTGGCATGACCGAGCAGCACCCCGAGAACCGTCCGGGGATCCGGGACCGCGCACAGTTCGGAATGTGCGCGGGCCTGGCCCTCCTCGGTGCCTACGTCCTGTTCGACGCGAGTCGGATCAGTGACGTGTCCAGCAGCAACGACCCGGTGGGTCCCAAGCCCATGCCGATCCTGCTCGGGGTGCTGCTCATCATCGTCGCCGTGTTCTACGCCATCGACGTCGCCCGCGGCGGTCGCGGCGAGGCGGAGGAGGGCGAGGACATCGACCTGTCCACCAGCGTCGACTGGCGCACCATCGGCCTGCTCGATCGGCGCCTTCGCCCTCAACGCCCTCCTCATCGAGCCGCTCGGCTGGGTGATCAGCGGGGCCCTGCTCTTCGCGGGCTCGGCCTTCGCCCTCGGCAACCGGCACCACATCCGGGGACTGGCGATCGGCGCCGCCCTGTCACTGATCACCTTCTACGCCTTCGCGGTCGGCCTCGGGGTCAACCTGCCGGCCGGAATCCTGCAGGGAATCCTCTGATGGACAACATCAACAACCTCATCGGCGGCTTCGGGGACGTCCTGTCCCCGATGAACCTCCTCATCGCCCTCCTCGGGTGTCACCGTCGGCACGGCCGTCGGTGTCCTGCCCGGCATCGGGCCGGCCATGACCGTCGCGCTGCTCCTGCCGATCACCTACGGCATGGAGCCGACCCAGGGCCTGATCCTGTTCGCCGGCATCTTCTACGGGGGCATGTACGGCGGCTCGACGACGTCGATCCTGCTCAACACCCCGGGTGAGTCCTCGTCGGTCGTCACTGCCATCGAGGGCAACAAGATGGCCAAGGCCGGTCGCGCCGCGCAGGCGCTCGCCACCTCGGCCATCGGGTCCTTCATCGCCGGCACCATCGGCACGCTCGGGATCGTGTTCCTCATGCCGCAGGTCGTGAAGTTCGCGATCAGCCTGGGGGCGCCGGAGTACCTCGCGATCATCCTGCTGACCTTCGTCGGCGTCACGGCCGTGCTGGGCGCATCCCGGATCCGGGGGCTCGCCGCACTGCTGCTCGGCCTGACGATCGGCGTCATCGGGATCGACTTCGTCACCGGTCAGCAGCGCCTCACCGGTGGACTGCCGCAGCTCGCGGACGGCATCGACATCGTCGTGGTGGCCGTCGGCATCTTCGCGGTCGGCGAGGCGCTGTGGGTGGCCGCCCACCTGCGCCACAAGGCCGGGTCGGTCATCCCCGTCGGTCGTCCGTGGATGGGCCGCGAGGACTGGCGGCGGTCGTGGAAGCCGTGGTTGCGCGGCACCCTGCTGGGCTTCCCGTTCGGCGCGATGCCGGCGGGTGGCGCGGAGATCCCGACGCTGCTCTCGTACACCGCGGAGAGGAAGCTCACCAAGCACCCCGAGGAGTTCGGCAACGGTGCGATCGAGGGCGTCGCGGGTCCCGAGGCGGCCAACAACGCGTCTGCCGCGGGCACCCTGGTGCCGATGCTCGCGCTCGGCCTGCCGACGAACGCCACCGCGGCGATCATGCTCGCCGCCCTGCAGGGTTGGGGCATCGAGCCGGGACCGCTGCTGCTCACCAAGGAGCCGGCCCTGGTGTGGGCGCTCATCGCCAGCCTCTTCATCGGCAACACGATGCTGCTGGTGCTCAACCTGCCGCTGGCTCCCGCGTGGGCCAAGCTGCTCCAGATCCCGCGTCCTTACCTCTACGCCGGCATCCTCTTCTTCGCCTGCATGGGTGCGTATGCCGTCAACGCCCAGCCGTTCGACCTGTGGCTGCTGCTCGGGCTGGGTCTGCTCGGCTTCGCGATGCGACGCTTCGGCCTGCCCGTCCTGCCCCTCATCGTCGGGGTCATCCTGGGCCCGCTCGTCGAGCGCAAGGGGCGTCAGTCGCTGCAGCTCACCGGCGGTGACATCTCCGGCCTGGTCGGCGGTCCCGTCGCGTGGTTCTGCTACGTGCTCATCGTGATCGCCCTCGCCTGGCCCCTGATCGGTCTCCTCCGCGCTCGCCGCGGTGGTGGCGGCCCTGGCGGTCCCGGAGCCGGCAAGCAGGACGAACCCGACCCCGCCGCGAGTGCCATGGCCGGGTACAGCGCCAACTCGGAGGCCTGACATGACCGTTCTCGTGGGTTTCGTGCCCAACGCCCTCGGCGAGGCGGCCCTGACCGCGTCGGTCGCCGAGGCGCGCCGCCGCGGCGAGCGACTGCTCGTCGTCAACATGTCCCGCGACGACGTCCTCGTCGACGCCCGCCGCGCCGGGCACGAGCAGCTCGACCGGGTGCGCCGTGACCTCGATGAGCTCGACCTCGAGTTCGAGGTGCGCCAGATCGACGAAGGTGGCGACGCGGCCGAGGTGCTGCTCGACGTCGCGGGCCAGGAGGGGGTCTCGGTGATCGTCATCGGCCTGCGCCACCGCACCCCGGTCGGCAAGCTGCTGCTCGGCTCGGCCGCGCAGCGGATCCTGCTCGACGCCGACTGCCCGGTCCTCGCCGTGAAGGCAGCCTGAGCGATGGACGACGCCCAAGGTGCGGCGCCGGCCAGCCCGGCCACCGCTGACCTCTACGACGAGCACGGCGAGGACCTGCAGTCCTGCTCCGTGCAGCTGCGTCACTACGGCGGGCACACCGCGTTCCACGGCACCATCACCACGATCCGGTGCCACCGCGACAACGCGCTGGTCAAGGCCACCCTCAACGAGCCGGGCGAGGGCAAGGTCCTCGTGGTCGACGGCGGCGGCTCCCTGGAGTCGGCGCTCATGGGCGACCTCATCGCAGCGGCTGCGGTGGCGAACGGCTGGGCCGGCGTGGTCATCCACGGCGCCGTCCGCGACGTCGCCGCGATCCGCGAGCTGCCCCTGGGTGCCCTGGCCTTGGGCTCCAACCCGCGCAAGAGCGCCAAGGACGGCGTGGGCGAGCGCGACGTCACCGTGTCGTTCGGCGGCGTCGACTTCGTGCCGGGCCAGCAGCTCTGGGCGGACGAGGACGGGATCCTCGCGACCCGCGCCTGACCCTGGGCCCCACCTGTCCGGCGGTTCGAGGTGGACTCGCCGACGAATCGTCGGCGAGCCCACCTCGACCCAGCGGGAGGTGACAGGGGACCCGCTCCATACGTCTGGCATCCGAGACGGTATGCCGCGCGCAGGACTCCTGCGCGCGGCACTCCTCCGCTGCAATGGAGGCATGACCACCACTGCACCCTCCACCAGCACCGCGACGCCGGCGGCGACGGTGACCGTCGGCATCGGCGCGCTGTCGTTCGAGGACGTCGTCGCCGTCGCCCGCCACGACGCCCGGGTCGAGATCTCGCCCCAGTCGCTGGAGGAGGTGCGCCGCACCCGAGGGGTGATCGAGGCGCTGGCCGACGACGCCGCACCCGCACTACGGCGTCTCGACCGGGTTCGGCGCCCTCGCCACCCGGCACATCCCCGTCGAGCTGCGCGCCCAGCTGCAGCGGTCGCTGGTCCGCTCCCACGCCGCCGGCTCCGGCGCCGAGGTCGAGCGCGAGGTCGTGCGCGCGCTGATGCTCCTGCGCATCTCCACCCTCGCCACCGGGCGCACCGGCATCCGCGAGGAGACGCTGTCGACGTACGTCGCGATGCTCAACGCCGGCATCACGCCCGGTCGTCCACGAGTACGGCTCGCTCGGCTGCTCGGGCGACCTGGCGCCCGCTGTCGCACTGCGCGCTCGCCCTCATGGGTGAGGGCGTCGTCCGCGACGCCACCGGCGAGAGGATGCCGACCGCCGAGGCCTTCGCCGCCGCCGGGATCACCCCGGTCGAGCTGCGCGGAGAAGGAGGGCCTGGCCCTCATCAACGGCACCGACGGCATGCTCGGCATGCTCGTCCTGGCCATCACCGACCTGCGGCATGCTCCTCAAGGTCGCCGACGTCACGGCGGCGATGAGCGTCGAGGGGCAGCTCGGCACCGACGACGTCTTCGCCGCCGACCTGCACGCCCTGCGACCGCAGCCGGGCCAGGCGCTGCTCGGCCGCGAACCTGCGCAAGCTCATGCAGGACAGCGGGATCCGCGAGAGCCACCGCGACCCGCGAGGCCTGCACCCGCGTGCAGGACGCCTACTCCCTGCGCTGCTCGCCCCAGGTCGCCGGCGGTGTCCGCGACACCGTCGAGCACGCCGCGTCGGTGGCCGGGTTCGAGCTCGCGTCGGCCGTCGACAACCCGGTCGTCACCGCTGACGGACGCGTCGAGTCGAACGGCAACTTCCACGGCGCCCCGGTCGCCTACGTCCTCGACTTCCTCGCGATCGTCGCCGCCGACCTCGCCTCGATCTCCGAGCGCCGCACCGACCGGTTCCTCGACGTCGCGCGCAACCACGGGCTGCACGCCTTCCTCGCCGACGACCCGGGCGTCGACAGCGGCCACATGATCGCGCAGTACACCCAGGCCGCGATCGTCTCGGAGATGAAGCGCCTCGCCGCACCCGGCGTCGGTCGACTCGATCCCCAGCAGCGCCATGCAGGAGGACCACGTCTCGATGGGCTGGTCCGCCGCCCGCAAGCTGCGCCGCTCGGTCGACGGCCTCACCCGGGTCCTGGCCGTCGAGCTGCTCACCGCCGCCCGCGCGCTCGACCTGCGCGCCCCGCTCGCGCCGGCTCCCGCGACCGCAGCCGTCGTCGGCGCCCTGCGCGCCGCCGGGCGCCCCGGCACCGGGCACCGACCGGTTCCTCGCCCCCGAGATCGAGACCGCGTTCCAGCTCGTCGCCAGCGGCGAGGCCCTGGCCGCGGCCGAGTCGGTCACCGGCCCGCTCGCCTGACCCCACGGCATACCCGACTCGTCCCGACGACCCTAGACCCATCACGAACTGCACCGAAGGAGAACGACATGGAAGGCGCCCGTCCCGTCCGCTCACCGCGCGGCACCCAGCTGACCCACGCCACCCACTGGGGCGCCGAGGCGCCGCTGCGGATGCTCATGAACAACCTCGACCCCGAGAACGCCGAGCGTCCCGACGACCTCGTCGTCTACGGCGGCACGGGTCGGGCGGCCCGCGACTGGAAGTCGTTCGACGCGATGGTCCGCACCCTGTCGACGCTCAAGCAGGACGAGACCATGCTCGTGCAGAGCGGTCGTCCCGTCGGCGTCATGCAGACCCACGAGTGGGCGCCGCGCGTGCTCATCGCCAACTCCAACCTCGTCGGCGACTGGGCGACCTGGCCGGAGTTCCGTCGCCTCGAGCACCTCGGGCTGACGATGTACGGCCAGATGACTGCGGGCTCGTGGATCTACATCGGCACCCAGGGCATCGTGCAGGGGACCTACGAGACGTTCGCGCGCCATCGCGGAGAAGCGGTTCGGCGGGACCCTGGCCGGGACGCTGACGCTCACCGCCGGCTGCGGCGGCATGGGCGGCGCCCAGCCGCTGGCCGTCACGATGAACGAGGGCGCCTGCCTGATCGTCGACGTCGACGAGTCCCGGCTGCGCCGCCGGGTCGAGCACCGCTACCTCGACGAGGTCGCCGGGTCGCTCGACGAGGCGATCGACAAGGCCGTGGCCGCCAAGAACGAGCGTCGGGCCTGGTCGGTCGGTGTCGTCGGCAACGCGGCCGCGGTCTTCCCGGAGCTGCTGCGCCGCGGCGTCCCCATCGACATCGTCACGGACCAGACCTCGGCGCACGACCCGTTGTCCTACCTGCCCGAGGGCATCGAGCTCGGCGACTGGCACGAGTACGCCGAGAAGAAGCCGGAGGAGTTCACCGACCGAGCGCGCGAGTCGATGGCCAAGCACGTCCAGGCCATGGTCGAGTTCCAGGACGCCGGCGCCGAGGTCTTCGACTACGGCAACAGCATCCGCGACGAGGCCCGCAAGGGCGGTTACGACCGGGCGTTCGAGTTCCCCGGGTTCGTCCCCGCCTACATCCGGCCGCTGTTCTGCGAGGGCAAGGGCCCGTTCCGCTGGGCGGCGCTGTCGGGCGACCCCAAGGACATCGCGGCCACCGACAAGGCCGTCCTCGACCTGTTCCCCGACAACGAGCGGCTGCACAAGTGGATCCGCGGCGCCCAGGACCGGATCGCGTTCCAGGGCCTGCCCGCCCGCATCTGCTGGCTCGGCCAGGGTGAGCGCGACAAGGCCGGTCTCGCCTTCAACGAGCTGGTCCGCACCGGCGAGGTCAGCGCGCCGATCGTCATCGGCCGCGACCACCTCGACACCGGCTCGGTGGCCAGCCCCTACCGCGAGACCGAGGCCATGCTCGACGGCTCCGACGCCATCGCCGACTGGCCCCTGCTCAACGCCCTCGTCAACACCTCGTCGGGCGCCTCGCTGGGTCTCGATCCACCACGGCGGCGGCGTCGGCATCGGCCGCTCGCTGCACGCCGGACAGGTCTCGCTGGCCGACGGCACCGAGCTCGCCGCCCAGAAGCTCGCCCGCGTCCTGACCAACGACCCCGCCATGGGCGTCATCCGGCACGTCGACGCCGGCTACGACATTGCCGAGCGGACCGGCGCAGGAGCAGGGCGTCCGGATCCCGATGCGCGAGAGCTGACCGACCCACCTCGGGCGGTCACGCTGGCCGGCTCGATGCCGTCGGTGACGTCCGCGACCGGCGGCATCGAGCACCCGCACGACGTCGTCGGCCTGCACCGTCGCCGCCACGCCGTGGGCTCCCGCGCCGATCGAGACGCAGCCGACCTGCGACCGTGGCGTCGGCGACGACCGGCCACGGCGTGGTCGAGCCGAACGGCGTGATGGTGCCGCGCTCGTACCCGGTGACGTCCTTGGCCGTCGCGGCGTCGGGCATCGACATGCGGTTGACGCCGAGCAGGGCCCGCAGCTTGGGCCAGGAGATCTCGCGGTCGCCGGGCACGAGGACGAAGAGGTAGTCGTCCTCGCGCGCGCCGGACGACCAGCGTCTTGATGATGTCCTCGGGCTCGACCCCTCGCGCGGCGGCGGCCTCCTCGAGCGACCCGACCCGACCGTGCCGGGTGATCGTGTGGTCGATCCCACTGGCGGCCAGTGCCGTTGCCGCCCGCTCTGCGCCGTCGTCAGCCATGCTGCCCAGCGTATGGCGCGCACGCGCGGAGCGCCCCGGCGGTGCATGCTGGGGTCGTGCACGAACTCAACGTCCTCGGCGGCGAGCTGGAGCCCTGCGGGACCGACCCGGTGACGGGCTTCTTCCGGGACGGATGCTGTCGCACCGGACCTGAGGACCTCGGTCGCCACACGATCTGCGCGGTGGCGACCGCGGAGTTCCTCGAGCACCAGCGCGGCATCGGCAACGACCTGTCCCACCCGATGCCGGAGTACGGCTTTCCCGGGCTGGTCCCCGGCGATCGGTGGTGCGTCACGGCTCTGAACTGGGCGCGGGCGTTCAGCGACGGGGTCGCCGCCCCGGTCGTCCTCGCGTCGACCCACGAGTCGGTGCTCTCGGTGGTGCCGCTGGCGGCACTGCGCCAGCACGCGGTGGATGTGCCGTCGGACGTCAGCTCGCTCGAACCCTAGGTCTGTCTCCCATGCGAGACAGATTGACGGACGCCGACGTGCCCACGACGCTGCGTCGGGGTGTGGAATGGTCCGGGGTCGGGCCGCGACCGCCGTGGACGAGTACGCCGCAGGAGCGAGAGGGCAGCGTGAGCTTCGAGTCGATGTGGGCGGACCTCGCAGCCGGTCGGGCGTAGCGCCTACTCCGGGGGCTACCGACGCTTCGCGTGGACCCGCGAGGACCACGACCTGCGCGAGTGGTTCGCCGGCCGAGGCGTCCCGGCGTGGCCTCGACCTCACCGAGGACCGGATGGGCAACCAGTGGGCCTGGTGGGGCGACCCCGACCGCGGCGGCGCGTGCCGGCGACAAGGGCGTCGTCACCGGCTCCCACCTCGACAGCGTGCCCGACGGTGGCGCCTTCGACGGCCCGCTCGGCGTGGTCAGCGCCTTCGCCGCCGTCGATGCGTTGCGGGACAACGGGTTCACGCCGCGCCGCCCGATCGGCGTCGTCAACTTCGTCGACGAGGAGGGTGCGCGCTTCGGCGTCGCCTGCGCCGGGTCCCGGGTCATCACCGGAGCCATGACCGCGTCCCGCGCCCGCGGCCTCACCGACGCCGATGGCGTCTCGATGGCCGAGGCCCTCGACGCCGCCGGTCGTGACCCCCACCAGATCGGCCGTGACGACGAGACGGTCGGGCGGATCGGTGCGTTCGTCGAGCTCCACGTCGAGCAGGGGCGGGGCCTCATCGACCTCGACCACGCGGTCGCCGTCGGCACCGACATCTGGCCGCACGGCCGGTGGCGCCTCGACTTCCCCGGTGAGGCCAACCACGCCGGCACCACGCGCCTCGAGGACCGCCACGACGCGATGCTCGGTTTCGCCGGTGCCGTCCTCGCCGCCCGTGAGGCGGCAGTGACCCACGGCTGCGTCGCGACCGTCGGCAAGGTCGCGGTCACCCCCGGCGGCGTCAACGCCGTCCCCAGCGCGGTCACCGGCTGGCTCGATGCGCGTGGTGCGAGCCCGCGGGCGGTCCGTCGCGCCGTCACCGACGTCGACGCGCATGGTCGAGCAGTCCGGTGGCCACGTCGACGGAGGAGTCGTGGACGCCGTCGACGCCCTTCGACCACGACCTGTCGGCGCGCATCGCCGCCAGGCTCGGCGGCATACCTGCGCTCGGCACCGGTGCGGGGCACGACGCGGGCATCCTCGCGAACGCCGGCGTGCCCACCGCGATGCTGTTCGTGCGCAACCCCACCGGGGTCTCGCACTCGCCTGCCGAGCATCGCCGAGCTCGCCGACTGCCTCGAGGGGGTCGAGGCCCTGACCAAGGTCCTCGAGGACCTCGCAGGGGAGCAGGCATGACCACCTACTGGGCCGAGCACGCCTGGCTGCCGACGGGACTCGCGACGGACGTGCGGTTCGAGGTGGTCGACGGCCGGTTCGCCGCCGTGCACCGCAAGGCCCGTCCACTCAGCCGGCGACGAACGGCTCCACGGCGTGGTGCTCCCCGGGCTCGCCAACGCGCCACAGCCACGCCTTCCACCGCGCGCTGCGCGGTCGCACACACGTCGACGGCAGGCAACTTCTGGACGTGGCGCGACCAGATGTATGCCGTGACGAGGCACCTCGACGCCCGAGACCTACTTCGCGCTGGCCCGGGCCGTGTTCGCCGAGATGGCGCTCGCCGGCATCACCGCCGTGGGGGAGTTCCACTACCTGC
Source organism: uncultured Actinomycetota bacterium (assembly GCA_963695205.1). Taxonomy (GTDB): domain Bacteria; phylum Actinomycetota; class Actinomycetes; order Actinomycetales; family Dermatophilaceae; genus Pedococcus. Next base: position 134,064 of record CAVOGI010000003.1, read on the forward strand.
ACCACGCGCCGGGCGGCAAGCGTACAGCGAGCCCAACGCGATGGGCCACGCCCTCCTCGAGGCGGCGCACGAGGCCGGGATCCGGCTGACGCTCCTCGACACCTGCTACCTCGCAGGCGGACTCACCGGTGACGGGCACCTGCCGCTCGACGAGGTGCAGGTGCGCTTCTCCGACGGTGACGTCGACACGTGGGCCGCCCGGGTCGCAGCCCTGGAGCCGAGCCTGACCACGCGGATCGGGGCCGCGGTCCACTCGGTGCGGGCCGTCCCCCGCGACCAGCTCGAACCCATGGCCCAGGTGACCCGCGGGACGCATCGTCCACGCCCACGTGAGCGAGCAGCCGGCCGAGAACCTCGCCACCCAGATGTACTACGGCGCCACCCCGACCGCGCTGCTCGCCGAGGCCGGCCTGGTCAACGAACGCTTCACCGCGGTGCACGCGACCCACCTGAGCGACGACGACATCCGGACCCTCGGACGCCAGCGCGCGACGGCCTGCTTCTGCCCCACGACCGAGCGCGACCTCGCGGACGGGATCGGGCCGGCGCGGGCGCTCGCCGACGCCGGTGCGCGGTTGACGCTCGGCTCCGACCAGCACGCCGTGATCGACCCGTTCGAGGAGGTGCGCGGGCTCGAGATGCACGAACGCCTGACGAGCAACGAGCGCGGTCGCTTCGCCAGCGACGAGCTGCATGCGTGCGGCGAGCGTGGACGGCTACCGCAGCCTGGGCTGGAACGACGTCGGTGAGATCGCCGAGGGCCAGGTCGCCGACTTCGTCCTCGTGCGCACCGACACGGTCAACACGGTGGGTTCGAAGGCCGGCGCAGATCCTCTACAGCGCAACACGATCCGACGTCGACCTCGTGGTCGTCGGTGGTCGCGTGGTCGTCCGCGACGGCCGGCACGAGCTGGGCGACGTGGCCGACCTCCTGTCCAAGGCGCTCGCCGACGTCAGGGAGCACCGGTGAGCCTTCTGGTCACCGGGATCGGTGAGCTGGTCACCTGTGACGGCACCGAGGGACCGATCGGCGACCGCCTCGGGATCCGGAGCCGGGCTGCCCTGGTCGTCGAGGACGGGTGTGTCGCGTGGCTGGGCGCCGCGAACGAGGCGCCGGCCGCGGATCGCAAGGTCGACGTGGGTGGGCGAGCCGTGCTCCCCGGGTTCGTCGACTCGCACGCCCACCTCGTCTTCGCCGGGGACCGCGGCGACGAGTTCGCGGCCCGGATGGCCGGCACGCCCTACGACGGCGGCGGCATCGGTGTCTCGGTGGCCGCGACGCGTGCGGCGAGCGACGACGACGCTGCGGGCCCTCGTGGCCACCCGCGTCGCCGAGATGCGGGCGCAGGGCACCACGACCGTCGAGGTCAAGAGCGGCTACGGCCTGACCGTCGAGGACGAGGTTCGAGCCCTTCGGATCGCCTCCGAGTTCACCACCGAGACGACCTTCCTGGGCGCCCACGTGGTGCCCGCGGAGTACGCGCGTGACCGCGCGGCATACCTCGAGCTCGTGACCGGCCCGATGCTCGCGGCAGCGGCGCCGCACGCGCGGTGGGTGGATGTCTTCTGCGAACCTCACTCGGCGCACGCGTTCACCGCCGACGAGGCGCGGGCCGTCCTCGTGGCCGGTCGGGACGCGGGCCTGGGCCTGCGCGTCCACGGCAACCAGCTCGGGCACGGCCCCGGCGTCCAGCTCGCCGTCGAGCTCGGGGCGGCCAGCGTCGACCACTGCACCTACCTGTCCGACGCGGACGTGGCCGCCCTGTCGGACGCCGCCGGCACGACCGTCGCGACGCTGCTCCCGGGCGTGGAGTTCTCGACGCGGTCCCCGTACCCCGATGCTGCCGCTCTCCTGCGCGCGGGTGTCGACATCGCGCTGGCCACCGACTGCAACCCGGGCACGTGCTACTCGTCCTCGATGCCGTTCGTCATCGCCCTCGCCGTGCGTGAGATGGGACTGACCCCCGGTGAGGCGGTGTATGCCGCGACCGCTGGCTCAGCGATGTCGCTGCGGCGCAACGACATCGGGCGAATCGCAGTGGGTGCACGCGCCGACCTCGCCGTCCTCGACGCCCCGTCGCACGTCCACCTGTCCTATCGTGCGGGCGTGCCCATCGCGAGCGTCCTCGACCTCGCCGCCGCCACCGACGGAGACGCCTGATGACCGAGCCCACCGACCGCGCCGAGTGCTCGCCGGAGCCCTCTCCCGCACCGGAGTCTTCGCCACAGCCCTCGCCCGAGCCCCCACCTGAGCCTTCGCCGGAGCTGGTCGAGGTGGGGCACGCCTGCTTCGACTTCGCCCGCCACGGTGATACCCGGCGGCTGCTCGCCTACGTCGCCGCCGGTGTCCCGGTGGACCTCACCGACGCGAGCGGCAACACCCTGGTGATGCTCGCGGCCTACCACGGGCACGCGGACGCGGTCCTCGGGCTGGCTGCCGCCGGCGCCGACGTCGACCGCGTCAACGACCGCGGCCAGACTCCGCTCGCTGGTGCGGTCTTCAAGGGCGAGGACGACGTGGTGCACGCGCTGCTCGAGCAGGGCGCTGACCCTGATCGCGGCACGCCGAGCGCTCGGGCCACCGCCCAGATGTTCGGCCGGACCGACCTGATCCCCGGTAGGTGAGGGTGGTCGAGCGGCGCCGCCGGGTGGTCCTCGCCGCGCTCCTCGCCCTCATCCTCGTCGTCACCCTCGTGGCGGGCGACGCGATCCTCCTCGTCCACCGCACGCCCACCGTCGAGCTCTCGGCGCCGGGCTCCGACTCGGGCACGACCTACCTCTTGGTGGCCTCCGACTCCCGGGACCGGCTGTCCGCCACCGACCGCCGCCGCTACGCAGACGCCCACCAGCCGCGCGGCGAGCGGGCCGACCTGGTGCTCCTGCTTCGTGCCCCGCGGACTGGCCCCGCCCGCCTCTACTCCGTGCCCCGGGACCTCTACGTCGGCGAGGAGCGCGGCGACCCGCACCGACTCGGCCTGGCGCTGACCGACGGGGTGCAGGGGCTCGTCGACAGCCTGTGTACCGACGTCGGAGTCGGCGTGGACCACGTGGTCGTCGCGGACTTCGCCGCCCTCATCGACCTCGTGGACGTCGTCGGGGGCGTCCCGCTGACCGTGGCCGCCCCCACCCGCGACCGGCAGGCCGAGCTGGCCCTCCCGGCCGGCGCGCAACGGCTCGACGGCCGGCAGGCACTGGCCTGGGTGCGCTCGCGCCACCCGGAGGTGCGGCAGGGGGCGACGTGGGTCCGCGACACCACGGCCGACCCGACCCGCTCGACGCACGCCGCCCAGGTGCTGTCCGGCGTGAGCAGCGGACTCGACGACCCGCTCACGGTGCAGCGCGCCCTCTGGACGGCCGGGCCCAGCCTGCGTCGCGACAACGGGCTGGGCCTGCCCCAGCTGGTCGCCCTGGCCCGCGACCTGCGAGAGGCGGCCTCTGCCGGGGTGGTCACCGTGCCGAGCCGGTTCACCAACACGCTCGTGCCGTTCGCGTTCGTCACCGACGAGACCACCGCCACCCTGCAGCCGCTCCGGTCCCGTGCCTGCCGCCCCCGCTGACCCCGCTTGACCCAGCCGTTCGGCCCGAATCTTCTGCGTGACGACGCCGGAAGTCCGATTCGTCGGTGTCGGTTGCTCCGCCGCGGCTATGGTCTGCGCGCGGGCATCGCACGGCTCGCCTCTGTCGACACCACCACTGGGGTACCCATGCTCTCTGCTCGCTTCCGTCTGTCCGCCGCAGCCGCGGTCGCCGTCCTCGGCGCCGGTCTCTTCCTGGCGGGTCCGGCCAGCGCGGCCCCGGGCACCACGATCACCCTCGACCCCTCCGACATCGTCCTGACCAGCGACACCCTGAACGCGTCGGGCACCTGCGCCGCGGGCAGCCTCTCGGCCGTCGTGTCCGTCTCCCAGAACGGCAAGGACATCGCCACCGGCGCCCAGTCGCTCGACGGCAGCCTGACGTATGACATCGACCTCGACGTCACCAAGGGAACCTTCGGGTCGGCCAGCGCGACCGTCAACTGCTTCGGCTACGACGCGAAGTCGCCGCTGGGCACCGCGTCGGCCCAGTTCCTGCTCGTGGCGGACCTCAACTTCGACGAGGTCAAGGTGACCGTCAGCCCCTCCAAGGTCGCGATCGGCTCCAGGTTCACCATCACCGGCACCTGTGCCCCCGGCACGAAGACGGCCACGGTCGTGGCCGGGTCGGGCGACAACGACCAGCCCTTCCTCGACGAGGCGGTCACCCCTGCTGCGGACGGCACGGTGCGGGTCACGAGCACCCTCAAGGCCGGGAAGTACGTCCAGGTCGGTGACGCCGGCGCTGGGGTGTTCTGCGGCGACGTCAACGCCCCTGCCGGGCTGGGGTTCCAGGAGTTCACCATCACGGCCGCTGCCGCCGGGGCACCCGTCCCGGCCACCGGCCACGGAGCCGCGCCTGCTTCCCCGTCCGCACCTGCCCGCCCGGCCGCCCCGGCCCGCGCGGAGCTGGCCGCCACGGGTTCGGACAACGGCCCCATCGCGCTCATCGGCAGCGCGTTGGTGCTCCTCGGGCTCGGTGCCCACGTCCTGCGTCGTCGGGCGGACCTGAGCGCCTGACGCCTGCACGCCGCACACAGATCGTGCCGCGCACCCTCCGGGGCGCGCGGCACGGCTGTGTGCGGACCAAGCCGCCGAGCAGGCGGTGTCAGGCTTCGCCCTCCTGCATGGCCTGCGGCAGGTGACCGGCCGACTTCTCGTAGTACTCGGCAGCCTTGCGCGTCATCAGGACCTTCGCGGCGCCGGCGGCCAGCCCCGTGAGCGCTGCGAACGCCACGGCGTCCCGCCACGGCGTACGCGGGTCGCGGGGGTCCAGCGTCGAGTCCTTGCCGGCCTTCTTCCAGATCTTCGTGACCAGCACGTTCGCCACGACCCCGGCGAGGACCGCTGATCCCGTTCCCATGACTCTCCACACCATCGGGCCCATGTCGTCCTCCTCATCGTCGTACCGTCGCGGATCTTTCCGCGGTCGTCCTGTCCAGCCTTGCACAGGGTGGAGTAGCGTGGGCACTCGTCACGACAGGGGAGCGCGCAAGCGCTGAGAGTGCGGCCCACCGCAGACCCTCACACCTGATCCGGTTCGCACCGGCGTAGGGAGTCGAGTTCTCACGCACCTGTCGGCCGTCGTGCCTCATCGGTGCGCCCGGTCGGCAGGGGCAACCCCCTCGGAATCCACAGGATCCTCGGGAGGCACGACCATGAGCACCACCAACACCCCCGCCGGCGCGACCGGCACAGGGAGCAGCAAGACCACCACCGGCAGCAGCACGACCGGCAGCACCACGACCGCCGCCGCCACGACCGACCCGACCGCGGCCACCAGGCGGGGGAGCATCCGCGCCAGCGGCTCCCTCATGGGGTGGCGCACCGTCGACCTGCTGACCGTCGCCTTCCTGGGCGCCGCGTTCGGCATCGCCTACTGGGGCTGGGGGCTGGCGTACGCAGCGCCGGCTGACGGCCTCGCTGCGATCTTCCCGCCGCTGCAGGGCATCACCGGCGCCCCCTGGCTGATGGCCGGGGTCGTGGGTGGTCTCGTCATCCGCCGGCCCGGCGCCGCCCTCATGTGCGAGGTGGTCGCGGCGCTCGTCTCCATGCTCCCGGGCACGAAGTGGGGTGCCTCCACGCTGATCTCCGGCATCCTCCAGGGCCTGGGGGCCGAGATCGCCTTCCTCGTCCTCGGGTACGCCGCGTTCGGCCTCGCTGCCGCGCTGCTCGCCGGAGCGCTCAGCGCGCCCCTCGAGGCGCTCTACGAGTGGGGCACCTACTGGACCGACTGGGGCATGGACTACAAGGTCATCTATGCCGTCATCCTCACCGTCGCAGGCGCCGTCATCGCCGGTGGCGTGGGCTGGCTGCTGACCCAGGCGCTCGCCCGGGCCGGCGCCCTCGGTGCCTTTCCCGTCGGCCAGGAGGTCCGGGAGACCCGCGCTGTCTGAGCGGTCGGGTCCGGTGCTGACCCCCGGCGACGGTGCCGCCGTCTCCGGGGGCCACCCCGGCCGGGTCGACGTGCGCGACCTCAGCTGGCGTCCCTACGGTCGCCGCGAACCCGTCCTGCGCGGCATCGACCTCGTCATCCCCGCCGGCCAACGGCTGCTCCTCGTCGGGCCCAGTGGCTCCGGGAAGTCCACGCTGCTGCGCGGCCTCGCCGGTGTGCTCGAGGTGGCCGACTCCGGTGAGCGAACCGGCACGGTCCTGCTCGACGGCGTCGACCCCGGCGCCCGGGCTGGTGCGGTCGGGCTCGTCCTGCAGGAGCCGGGGGCGGGAGTCGTGTCGGCCACGATCGGCCGTGACGTGGCGTTCGGCCTGGAGAACACCGGTATGCCGCGTGCGGCCATGCCCGCGCGCGTCGACGCGGCGCTCACCTCGGTCCACCTGACGATGCCCCGGGACACCCCCACCCACGCGCTGTCCGGCGGCGAGCAGCAGCGGCTCGCCCTCGCGGGCGCACTCGCCCTCGAGCCCAGCCTGCTGCTGCTGGACGAGCCGACGGCCATGCTCGACCCGGAGAACGCTGCCTCCGTCCGCGAGGTCGTCGCCGAGGTCACGGGGTCGCGGGGGCTGACCACGGTCGTCGTCGAGCACCGGCTCGGGCCGTGGGTCGAGTTCGCCGACCGGCTCGTCGTCCTCGACGACCAGGGCCGCATCGTCGCCGACGGTGACCCGCACGAGGTGCTCGACACCCATGCGGAGGCTCTTGCGGCACAGGGGATCTGGGTGCCGGGGGTGCCGGACCCGGAGCCCCGTCCAGTCCCGGCAGGGCACCTTCGGACGCGGGCGCCTGGGGGCCCACATGGTCGCCCTCGACGCCGTCGACCTGCGCGTCGAACGCTCGGTCCGCAGCCTCGACGGGTCGACGCGCACCAGCGTGGCCGTCGACGGGCAGTGGTTGCAGCTGCGCAGCGCCGAGTCCCACGCGCTGGTCGGTCCCTCGGGCGCCGGCAAGTCGACCCTGATGCTGGCGCTGGCGGGGCTCGTCGACCGGCAGGCCGGTGAGGTCAGGGTGCACCCGGACCTCGCGGTGCACACCGAACGTGACCCGCGCGAGTGGTCCACCACGGACGTCGCACGGACCTTGGCCTGGGTGCCGCAGTGGGCCAGCTCCACGCTTGTCGCAACGACCGTCCTCGACGAGGTGATGACCACGTCACGGGCCCTCGGACTCGTCGAGTCGGAGGCACTCGAGCGCTGTCGCTCCTGCTCGACAGCCTCGGTCTGGGGCACCTCGAGCAGGCCGACCCGCGACACCTCTCGGGCGGTGAGCAACGCCGCCTCGCCATGGCCTCTGCGGTCGCCCACCAGCCCGCCATCCTGCTCGCCGACGAGGCCACCGTCGGTCAGGACCGCCACACCTGGGCGGCGGTCACCGGCATCCTCGAGGCCCTGCGTGATGCCGGCTCGGCCGTGGTCGTCACGACCCATGACGACGGCGTCGTCGCCCGCGCCGACCGGGTCACCACGATCTCGCGTCCGACCCAGCCGCCACCTGCGCCCACGCCCCGGCGGCCCCTCGTGGCGAGGGCCGGGCCGTTGGCGCTGCTCGGTGCCTCGCTGCTCGCCATACCTGCCGGGGTGGCCTCGCCGCACTGGCGCACGAGCCTCGCGGTCCTGGCCACCCAGGTGGTCCTGGCCGTCGTCGCGCTGTCCGCACCGGGCGTGGGGGCCCGCCCGCGCGGACGCACCAGGGGAGTGGCCCTGCGGATGGTGCCGGGCCTCGTCGGAGCCCTGTCCGTCGCCTGGTCGACGTGGTTGCTCGGCACGCGTGACCTCGACGTCGTCGCCACGGCAGGCCTGCGGGTCCTCATCATCGTGCTGCCGTCGGCCGTCCTCGTCCAGCACGTCGACGCCGACGCCCTCGGCGACCACCTCGCCCAGCAGCTGCGGCTGCCCGCTCGCCCCGTCGTGGCGCTCGCTGCCGCGCTGCAGCGGGTGCACACGTTCGGCGACATCTGGGCCGAGATCTCCCGGGCCCGTCGGGTGCGCGGCATCGCCGCCACCGCCCGCTCGCCGAGGTCCGTGCTGGGCGAGATCTGGGCGCTGACGCTGGGCATGCTGGTGCGTTCGCTGCAGGCCGCCGCAGCTCTTGCGGTGGCGATGGACGCGCGCGGGTTCGCGACGGCGTCCCGGCGGACCTGGGCCCAGCCCGCACCGTGGCGCCGCGCCGACAGCCTCGTCCTGCTGCTGTCGCTGCTCCCCGTCGCCGTGGCCCTCCTCGCCACCTGAGGCGGCGACCATCCGTGGCCTACGAGCCACGAATGGTCGCGGTCCGGGGACAGGCCCGACACGTCGTGGCTCCCGCGCCACGAAGTGTCGTCACATCCCTTCGTCGGGAGGGCGCGGCGCGGAGCTTCGCAGCGCCGTACAAGGTGTTTGCCCTGGTTGGTCGGGCGTCGCGAGCCCACCCTGTGGTCCTCGCACCCACCTGTTCTGCGGCACCGAGGAGCGGGCTCTAGCCTTGGTCGGTGGACTGGACCGACTACGACGCTGCCCTCTTCGACCTCGACGGCGTGCTGACCCCGACCGCCGAGGTGCACATGCGCGCGTGGGACGTGATGTTCAACGCCTTCCTCGACGGGCCTCGGTGACCAGCGCCCCTACACCGACGACGACTACTTCGCCTACGTCGACGGCAAGCCGCGCTACGACGGCGTCCGGTCCTTCCTCGCCTCGCGCGGCATCGAGCTTGCCGACGGCGACCCCCGAGGACGCCCCCGAGCTCGAGACCGTGTGCGGCCTCGGCAACCGCAAGAACGACGACTTCTCCGCCGTCCTGCGCGACGAGGGCGTCACGCCGTACCCCGGCTCGGTCGCGCCTCCTCGACCACCTGCGCGAGCGGGGCACGGCCGTGGCCGTCGTCTCCTCCTCGCGCAACGCCCCTGCCGTGCTCGCGGCCGCCGGCCTCGCCGACCGCTTCGAGGTCGTCGTCGACGGCCAGGTCGCCGCCGCAGCCGGGCTTCCGGGCAAGCCCGCCCCCGACACCTACCTGTATGCCGCGCAGCAGCTCGACGTGCCCAAGGAGCGTGCCGTCGTGCTCGAGGACGCCCTGTCGGGCGTGCAGTCCGGCCGCGCCGGCGACTTCGGCCTCGTCGTCGGGGTCGACCGCGGTGCGGGCGCGCAGCCGCTGCTCGACGGCGGCGCCGACGTCGTCGTCGCCGAGCTGGACGAGCTGATCGGCCGATGAGCGACTCCGCTGCGGGACATGCCGGACCGATCTCCCCGGACCCCGTCGACCGCACCCGCTTCCCCGTCGACGAGTGGCGCTGGTCGAGGCCAGCTACTCCACCGAGGACCTCGGCGTCACCGAGACGCTCTTCGCCGTCGGCAACGGCTACCTCGGCATGCGCGGCAACCCCGAGGAGGGGCGCGACGTCGCACGCCCACGGGACGTTCGTCAACGGCTTCCACGAGACGTGGAAGATCCGGCACGCCGAGGAGGCCTTCGGCTTCGCCCAGACGGGCCAGACCATCGTCAACGTCCCCGACGCCAAGATGATCAGGCTCTACGTCGACGACGAGCCGCTGCTGCTGTCCGTCGCCGACCTGCGAGCACTACGAGCGCTCCCTCGACTTCGCGCGACGGCGTGCTGCGCCGCGAGCTGGTCTGGCGCACCCCGTCGGGCAAGCGGGTGCAGGTCGAGTCGCGGCGGATGGTCTCGTTCGAGCAGCGCCACCTCGCGGTGATGACGTTCGAGGTGACGCTGCTCGACGACGACGCGCCCGTCGCGATCTCCTCGCAGATCCTCAACCGCCAGGACGGCGAGGACGAGTACCACGTCCGGTCGACGGCGATGGGCGACGGATTCGACCCGCGCAAGGCCGCAAGCTTCGACCGACCGGGTGCTCGATGCCGCAGAGCCACTGGTGCGAGCGAGCGCCGGGCCGTCGCTCGGGCTACCGCTGCGCCGAGCTCGGGCATGACGCTGGCCGTCGCGGTCGACCACGAGATCTCGGACCGACAACGAGTTCGAGGAGCTGCGCCCACGTCGAGGACGACCTGGCCAAGAAGATCTACCGGATCACCGCGACGCCGGGCCAGCCGATCCGCCTGACCAAGGTCGCGGCCTACCACACCTCGCGCGGCGTGCCCGTCGCGCGAGCTCGTCGACCGCTGCCGCCGCACCCTCGACCGGGCGCGCGACGCGGGCGTCGACGAGCAGTTCGACGAGCAGCGGCGCTGGCTCGACCGACTTCTGGGCCGCTCCGACGTCGAGGTCGCCGGCCACCCCGACGATCCAGCAGGCGATCCGCTGGAACCTGTTCCAGCTCGCGCAGGCCCGCGCCCGCGCCGAGCAGGCCGGCATCCCGGCCAAGGGCGTCACCGGCTCCGGCTACGAGGGCCACTACTTCTGGGACACCGAGATCTACGTCCTGCCGTTCCTCACCTACACCTCGCCGTCGGATCGCCCGCGAACGCGCTGCGGTTCCGCTACCAGCATGCTCGACGCGGCCCGCCGTCGCGCGCGCGAGCTGTCGCAGTCGGGCGCGCTCTTCCCGTGGCGCACGATCAACGGCGAGGAGGCCTCGGCCTACTACGCCGCCGGCACCGCGCAGTACCACATCGACGCCGACATCGCCTACGCCCTGTGCGAAGTACGTCAGCGCCACCGGCGACGAGGACTTCATGATGCGCGAGGGCATCGACATCCTCGTCGAGACCGCGCGGATGTGGGTCGACCTCGGGTTCTGGCTCGGGCGAGGGAGCGGCACGTTCCACATCCACGGCGTCACCGGTCCGGACGAGTACACGACGGTCGTCAACGACAACCTCTTCACCAACGTCATGGCGCGCGTCAACCTGCGCCAGGCGGCGCGCGGTGGCCGGCGATCCTGCGCGAACGCCGGCCCGACGGACGTACGCAGCGCATGGTCGGCCCGGCTCGAGCTCGACGACGCACGAGGTCGAGGAGTGGGAGCGCGCTGCGCCGAGGGCATGACGATCCCCTACGACGAGGCGCTGCGGCGTGCACCCGCAGGACCAGCACTTCCTCGAGCGCGAGGTGTGGGACCTCGCCGCGACCCCGCCGGACAAGCGGCCGCTGCTGCTGCACTACCACCCGCTGGTGATCTACCGGTTCCAGGTGCTCAAGCAGGCCGACGTCGTGCTGGCGCTGTTCCTGCAGGGCGACCAGTTCAGCGTCGAGGAGAAGCGCGCCGACTTCGAGTACTACGACCCGATCACGACCGGCGACTCGACGCTGTCGGCCGTGGTGCAGTCGATCATCGCCGCCGAGGTCGGCTACCAGCGACCTCGCGCTGCGCTACTTCCACGCGGGCCTCTACGTCGACCTCGCCGACCTGCACCGCAACGCCGCCGACGGCGTGCACGTCGCGTCCGCCGGCGGCGTGTGGAACGCGCTCGGTCTACGGCTTCGGCGGGATGCGCGACCACAACGGCACGCTGACCTTCGACCCGCGGCTGCCCGCGAGCTGGCCGCGACTGGAGTTCCGGATCCGGGTGCACGGTTCCCGGGTGCGCGTCGAGGTGCTGCCGCACCAGATCTCCTTCACCGTCGTCGAGGGCGACGCCCGGGAGTTCGTCGTCCGTGGCGAGCGGGTCGCGTGCCGAGCCGGGCGAGCCCACCGTCGTGCCGCTCAAGGACCAGGGTCCGCTCATCACCCGCGAGCTCGGGAGCATGCCGGTCGTCGGCCGCGGCGACCAGCACGAGATGGTCTACACCGCAGGCGTGCCCGACCCGCGCAGCCGCAAGCGCGCGGACGGCAACAGGCCCACCTGACCGACCCGCACGCGGTGTCGACCCTGCTCGCCGGCGGCACCGACGGGCAGTGGGCGGCACCCGCGGGCTGGCCCAGCACGGACGACTGCATCACGTCGCCCCACTGCACGTCCGTCCGCCCGTATGGCGCGGGCCGCCATACGGGCGGGAACAAAGCGTCCGCGCACGAAGTTGAGCCTGACGTACTCAAGTTTGCGCGCCCGGATTTGCACCCACCGGGACGTCGTCCTAACTTGAGCGTAGGCAACTCAACCCGGGCTCGCCCCGGGTCCTCAATCCCCGAGCACCACAGGAGCATCACCATGGCACGTGCGGTCGGCATCGACCTCGGAACCACCAACTCGGCTGTCGCCGTCCTCGAGGGCGGCGAGCCGACCATCATCGCCAACGCGGAGGGCGGTCGCACGACGCCGTCCGTCGTCGCGTTCTCCAAGGGCGGTGAGGTCCTGGTCGGCGAGATCGCCAAGCGCCAGGCCGTCACCAACGTCGACCGCACCATCCGGTCGGTCAAGCGCCACATCGGCACGGACTGGAAGTCCTCCGAGATCGACGGCAAGGCCTACACGGCCCAGGAGATCAGCGCCCGCATCCTGCAGAAGCTCAAGCGCGACGCCGAGGCCTACCTCGGTGAGGACGTGACCGACGCCGTCATCACCGTCCCCGCGTACTTCGACGACCACGAGCGCCAGGCGACCAAGGAGGCCGGTGAGATCGCGGGCCTCAACGTCCTGCGCATCATCAACGAGCCCACCGCCGCGGCCCTCGCGTACGGCCTCGACAAGGGCAAGGAGGACGAGCTCATCCTCGTCTTCGACCTCGGTGGCGGCACGTTCGACGTGTCCCTCCTCGAGGTGGGCAAGGACCCGGAGGACGGCTTCTCCACGATCCAGGTCCGCTCCACCAGCGGTGACAACAAGCTCGGTGGCGACGACTGGGACGAGCGCATCGTGTCCCACCTGCTCACCACGGTGAAGAACACCTCCGGCGTCGACCTGTCCAAGGACAAGATCGCCATGCAGCGTCTGCGCGACGCGGCGGAGCAGGCCAAGAAGGAGCTCTCGTCCTCGACGAGCACCAACATCTCCCTGCAGTACCTCTCGATGTCGGAGAACGGCCCGATCCACCTCGAGGAGACGATGAGCCGCGCGCAGTTCGAGCAGCTCACCAAGGACCTCCTCGACCGGACCAAGCAGCCGTTCCAGAACGTCATCAAGGACGCCGGCATCTCCCTGTCCGAGATCGACCACGTGGTCCTCGTCGGTGGCTCGACCCGCATGCCTGCCGTGAGCACCCTCGTCAAGGAGCTCACCGGTGGCAAGGAGCCCAACAAGGGCGTCAACCCGGACGAGGTCGTCGCCGTCGGCGCGTCGCTGCAGGCCGGTGTCCTCAAGGGTGAGCGCAAGGACGTCCTGCTCATCGACGTCACCCCGCTGAGCCTCGGCATCGAGACCAAGGGTGGCCTGTTCACCAAGCTCATCGAGCGCAACACCGCCATCCCGACCAAGCGCTCCGAGGTGTTCTCCACCGCCGAGGACAACCAGCCGAGCGTCCTCATCCAGGTGTTCCAGGGTGAGCGCGAGATCGCCCAGCACAACAAGCAGCTCGGCACCTTCGAGCTCAGCGGCATCGCGCCCGCCCCCCGCGGCGTGCCGCAGGTCGAGGTCACGTTCGACATCGACGCCAACGGCATCGTCAACGTCTCCGCCAAGGACCGTGGCACCGGCAAGGAGCAGAAGATCACCATCTCCGGTGGCTCGGCCCTGGCCAAGGAGGACATCGAGCGGATGATCAAGGAGGCCGAGGCCCACGCGGAGGAGGACAAGAAGCGCCGCGAGGAGACCGAGGCCCGCAACACCGCCGAGCAGCTGGTCTACTCGACGGAGAAGTTCCTCACGGACAGCGCCGACAAGATCCCGGCCGACGGCCGTGGCGACGTCGACGCCGCGCTCGCGGACCTCAAGGAGGCTCTCAAGGCCGACTCGGGTGCGACGCCGGAGGACATCTCGACCAAGTCCGCCAAGCTCTCCGAGGAGTCCCAGAAGCTGGGCACGGCGATGTATGCCGCGGCGGCCGAGTCCGACCAGGCCGCCGGTGACGGCGCGGGTTCGGGCGACGGCGCGGGTGCCGGTGCCGGCAGCCACGCCTCGGACGACGACGTCGTGGACGCCGAGGTCGTCGAGGACGACGAGGAGAAGAAGTGACGGAGCGCAGCTCCCAGCCCGAGGGCACCGAGGAGGTGGCGGGCGCCGGTCAGCAGGCCGCGCCCGCCGCCCCCGAGGCGGCCCCCATCGAAGGTGACGTCGTGGACGAGGCGACCCCCGAGCAGGACGCCGCACCCGCCACCGACGAGCACCCGGACAGCGTGCTCGCGGCCGAACGGCTCGTCGACCTGCAGCGCCTGCAGGCCGAGTACGTCAACTACAAGCGTCGCGTCGACCGTGACCGTGCGGTGGTGCAGGAGCGCGCCGCGCAGTCCGTGGTCGAGGCGTTGCTGCCGGTGCTCGACGACATCCACGCCGCGCGGGAGCACGGCGACCTCGAGGGTGGCCCGTTCGCCTCGATCGCCGACAAGCTCGAGTCCACGCTCGGCAAGTTCGGGCTCCAGCGGTACGGCGCAGTGGGTGAGCAGTTCGACCCCAACCTCCACGAGGCGCTCATGCACACGGCCTGGCCGCAGGACGGGTCGGTCACCTCGACCGGCTCGACCACGGTGGTCCAGGTGCTCCAGCCCGGCTACCGCGCCGGCGAGCAGGTCCTGCGCGCGGCGCGTGTCGCCGTGGCGGACCCCGAGTGACGGACGCCAGACTGCACGACACGGCGGTGCGGGAGCCCGCGACGGACACCGCGTCCGGGCTCCCGCCCACCACCGGGCTTCCACCCACACCGTCAACCGCTGAGAGGAGGACCCCGACATGGCCAGCCAGGACTGGTTCGAGAAGGACTTCTACGCCATCCTCGGCGTCCCCCAGGACGCTGACGCCGCGGCGATCAAGAAGGCCTACCGCAAGCTCGCGCGCAAGCACCACCCCGACCAGAACGCCGGGGACGCTGCCGCGGAGCAGCGCTTCAAGGACATCGGCGAGGCCAACTCGGTCCTCTCCGACCCCGAGAAGCGCAGCGAGTACGACGCCGTGCGCCAGATGGCTCGCGGCGGTGCCCGCTTCACCGCCGGCGGCCCCGGCGGTCAGGCCGGCGGGCGGCGGCTTCGACGACGTGTTCTCCTCGATGTTCGGCGGTGGCTGGCGGTGGACAGCGCGTCCGCTACTCCACCGGCGGCGCCGGCGCCGGACAGCCCAACCTCGAGGACATCCTCGGCGGCATGTTCGGTGGTGCCGGCGGTGCCGGCCAGTCGTATGGGGGCGGCGCAGGTTTCCGCGCCCCGACCGGGCCGCGCAAGGGCGGCGACCTCACGGCGCGCACGACCCTGTCGTTCCGTGACGCCGTCGAAGGTGCGACGGTCACCCTCGGCGTCTCCGGTGGTGACCAGATCACCACGCGAATCCCCGCGGGGGTCAAGGACGGCCAGAAGATCCGGCTGCGCGGCAAGGGCCAGCCCGGCGACCGCGGTGCCGACAAGGGTGACCTGATCCTCACCGTGGCCGTCGAGAAGCACCCGGTGTTCAGCCGTGAGGGCGACAACCTCACGCTCGACCTGCCGGTGACCTTCGCCGAGGCGGCGCTCGGGGCGACGGTCTCGGTGCCCGACCCTCACCGGTGACCCCGTCAAGGTGCGCATCGCACCGGGTACGCCGAGCGGTCGCGTGCTGCGCGTCAAGGGACGCGGGGTGCAGGTGAAGGGCTCTCCCGGTGACCTGATGGCCAAGGTCGTCGTCGTCGTCCCGCAGCGCCTCTCGGACGAGGCGCGTGCCGCGGTCGAGACGTTGCGCGCCCAGGACGAGGGACAGGACCCGCGCGCCGAGCTGTTCGAGAACGCGAGCCGGTGACCCGTCATGGTGCAGGTCACGCGGCTTCTCACCTGACGACGACGCTCCCGTCTTCGTCATCTCGGTGGCGGCCACGCTGGCGGGCATGCACGCCCAGACCCTGCGGCAGTACGACCGCCTCGGGATCGTCAGCCCGTCGCGCACCCGGGGTGGCGGCCGCCGCTACTCCGGGCGCGACGTCGCGCTGCTGCGCGAGGTGCAGCGGCTCTCCCAGGAGGAGGGCATCAGCCTCGCCGGCATCCAGCGCATCCTCGACCTCGAGAACCAGGTCGACGCCCTGCGCTCGCGCGTGCGTGAGCTCACCGACGAGGTCGACACCCTGCGGATGGCGACCCGCGGCACGTTCGGCTCGCGGGTGTTCGCCGTCGGCCCGACCGGCGACGTGATCCCGGTCACGGGCGGGCCAGCGCCCCCGCAGCGGACGCTCGCAGGCGCTCGTCGTCTGGCGTCCGACGCCCCGCGGCTGACCACGACCCGGCCCCACCGCCGACGCGGCATCCCCCGCCGTGGCGAGCACGCGGCCCGGGCCGCCACGCGGCATACTCGGGTCGTGAGCGAGCACCTGCTGGTCTTCCCCGACCGTGACACCGCCGACGAAGTCGCTGCCGAGCTGTCCGACGAGGGGTTCACCGGCGTGCGGGTCATCCGTGAGGCGCTGGCCGGCGAGGACGACTCCGAGGCGCACGAGTGGGCCGTCCACGTGGTGGAGGAGAACGTCGCCGACGAGTCCGGCCCGGTCGAGGGTGGTCTGCGCGACCGGTTCCAGGCACTGGCCGGGGACCGCGGCGGCTGGTACGACCCGGAGCCGACGCCACCCGTCCTATAGGGCTACCGTCCAGGCCGACCATGCGACCTCGCTCGGGCCCTTCGGCCCGGTGAGGGCGGTCGCCAAGGCCGCATGGTGGTGAGGTGACCTCGAACCCGATCCCATCGATCCCACCCCCGTCGGACCTCGCCATCGCCCGGGCCGCCAGGCTCGAACCCGTCGACGTCATCGCGGACGCCGCCGGGATCCCCCGCGAGCGCCTGGAGCACCACGGCCGGCACGTCGCCAAGGTGGACCTGGCGGCGGTGGACGACCTCGCCGCCCGCCCGGCCGCGAAGTACGTCGTCGTCACGGCGATCACCCCCACGCCGCTGGGTGAGGGCAAGACGACGACCGCGGTGGGGCTTGCGCAGGGGCTCAGCCGCATCGGGGCGCGGGCGACGCTGGCGCTACGGCAGCCGTCCATGGGGCCGACCTTCGGCATCAAGGGAGGGGCCGCCGGTGCCGGTCACAGCCAGGTGCTCCCGATGGAGACGCTCAACCTGCACCTCACCGGGGACTTCCACGCCGTCACGGCCGCGCACAACTTGCTCGCCGCCATGCTGGACAACCACCTGCACCACGGCAACGAGCTCGACGTCGACACGCGCAGCATCTCCTGGCGCCGGGTGCTGGACGTCAACGACCGGGCGCTGCGCGGCATCGTCGAGGGGCTCGGTGCGCGCATCGACGGCGTGCCCCGACAGTCCGGCTTCGACATCACCGCGGCCTCGGAGGTGATGGCGATCCTCGCCCTGTCGACCTCCTTGCGGGACCTGCGCGCGAGGCTGGGGCGGATCGTGGTGGGGTTCACCGGCGCCGGGCGACCGGTGACGGCCGAGGACCTCCGGGCGGCGGGGGCGATGGCGGTCATCCTCAAGGACGCCCTCAAGCCGAACCTGCTGCAGACCACCGAGAACACCCCGGTCCTCGTGCACACCGGACCCTTCGGCAACATCGCGACCGGCAACTCCTCGGTCATGGCGGACCGCATCGGCATCCGGACCGGCGACTACCTCATCACCGAAGCCGGCTTCGGCTCCGACATGGGCGCGGAACGGTTCGTCAACCTCAAGTGCCGGGTGTCGGGGCTCCGTCCGGACGCCGCGGTGCTCGTCGTCACGGTGCGCTCGCTGAAGGCCCACTCCGGGCACTACGAGGTGGTGGCGGGCAGGCCGCTTCCCCCCGAGATGCTCGCCGAACGGCCGGCGGCGGTGCGGTCCGGCGCTGCGAACCTGCGACGACACATCGAGATCGTCCAGTCGTTCGGGGTCTCCCCGGTGGTGGCCGTCAACGCGTTCCCCAGCGACTTCCCGTCCGAGCACGACGTCATCAGGGAGGTCGCGCGGGCCGCGGGTGTGCGGGTCGCCGTGTCCACCCACGTCAGCGACGGCGGCGCCGGCGCCAAGGCACTCGCCGAAGCGGTGGCCGAGGCCTGCGACGACCCGCACGACTTCCGCCCCACCTACGAGCTGGACGAGCCGCTGCGCCAGAAGATCGAGGCAGTCGCGACCAGGGTCTACGGGGCGGACGGTGTCGACCTCGCCCCCCAGGCGGCCAAGGACCTCGAGCGGTTCGAGCTGCTCGGTTACGGCGGCTTCCCGGTCGTCATCGCCAAGACCCACCTGTCGATCTCCTCCGACCCGACGTTGCGCGGGGACCCGCACGGCTGGCGCCTGCCGGTCCGCGAGGTCCGGGTCGCCGCGGGCGCCGGGTACGTCTACGCCATCAGCGGTGAGATGCGCACCATGCCGGGCCTGCCGAAGCACCCGGCGGCAGCCTCCATAGACCTCGACGAGTTCGGCGAGGTCGTGGGACTGTTCTGACCGGCCGTCCACGTTCGCGAGCCCTTGGCCCCCTTTCGCGCACGAACTTGAGCGGAATACACTCAACTTTGCAGAAGTTGTCCCTCGTGAGGTCCGACATCGAGCAGGACTGACACCACCGAACACCCAGGAGCACCCAGGCATGGATCTGAAGCCCACCGCCAAGGTCGCCGAGGCCCTCGCCCTCGCCCAGCGCGCCGCGCAGACCGCAGGCAACCCCGAGATCACCCCGGACCACCTCACGAGCGCCCTGATCCAGCTCGAGACCGCGCAGGCGGACGCCCTCCTGCAGGCCGCCGGCACCGGCGCGGGGCACGTGCTGAGCCAGGCCGACGCGCGGATCCGCACCCTCCCCACGACCACCGGCGCCACGCAGCCGCCCACCTTCGGTCGGGACGCAGTCGCCGTCCTGCAGCAGGCCGACACCCTCATGCGCGCCAAGGGCGACGCCTACCTCGCCGCCGACCTCCTCCTCCTCGCGCTCGCCGAGACCGGCCACCTCGCGGCGGTCGAGAAGCGTGGCGCCAAGGACATGGAGGCGAAGATCGAGGCCCTGCGCGGCGGCCGCAAGGTCGAGCAGCGAGACCCCCGCCGAGGGCGGCGAGGCGCTGGGGAAGTACGGCGCCGACCTCACCCAGGCGGCCCGCGACGGCAAGCTGGACCCGGTCATCGGCCGTGACTCGGAGATCCGCCGCGTCGTGCAGGTGCTGTCGCGCCGCACCAAGAACAACCCCGTCCTCATCGGCGAGCCCGGGGTCGGCAAGACCGCGGTCGTCGAGGGCCTGGCCCAGCGCATCGTCGACGGTGACGTGCCGGAGTCGCTGCGCGACAAGCGGTTGATCAGCCTCGACCTGGCGGCGATGGTGGCCGGCGCGAAGTACCGCGGTGAGTTCGAGGAGCGGCTCAAGGCCGTCCTCGAGGAGATCAGGGCCAGCAACGGCCAGGTCGTGACGTTCATCGACGAGCTGCACACCGTCG
Organism: uncultured Actinomycetota bacterium; assembly: GCA_963695205.1. GTDB lineage: Bacteria > Actinomycetota > Actinomycetes > Actinomycetales > Dermatophilaceae > Pedococcus. The sequence continues at coordinate 153,385 of CAVOGI010000003.1, forward strand.
TCGGGGCCGGCGCGGGTCGAGGGCGCCATGGATGCCGGCAACATGCTCAAGCCGCTGCTGGCCCGCGGCGAGCTGCGGCTGGTCGGGGCGACCACCCTCGACGAGTACCGCCAGCACATCGAGAAGGACCCCGCGCTGGAGCGCAGGTTCCAGCAGGTCTTCGTCGGCGAGCCGTCGGTCGAGGACACCATCGCCATCCTGCGTGGGCTCAAGGAGCGTTACGAGGCGCACCACAAGGTCGAGATCGAGGACGCTGCGCTCGTCGCCGCCGCGAGCCTGTCCGACCGCTACATCAGCGGCCGCCAGCTGCCCGACAAGGCGATCGACCTCGTCGACGAGGCGGCCTCGCGGCTGCGGATGGAGATCGACTCCTCGCCCGTCGAGATCGACCAGCTCCGCCGGGCGGTCGACCGGCTGCGCATGGAGGAGCTGCACCTCGTCCGTGAGACCGACGAGGCCTCGGTCGAGCGGCTCGAGCGGCTGCGCAAGGACCTCGCCGACCGCAGCGAGGAGCTGGCCGCCCTCAACGCCCGCTGGGAGGCGGAGAAGTCCGGCCTCAACCGCGTGGGTGAGCTGAAGTCGCAGATCGACGAGGCACGCAGCCAGGCCGACCGCCTGCAGCGCGAGGGTGACTACGAGGGCGCGTCCAAGCTGCTCTACGGAGACATCCCGGCCCTGGAGAAGGCGCTCGTCTCCGCGCAGGAGGCGGAGGGCAGCCGGGCGATCGTGCTGCGTGAGAACGGTGGTCAGGCCGACGAGCTCATGGTCAAGGAGCGCGTCGGAGCCGACGACATCGCCGAGGTCGATCTCGGCCTGGACCGGCATCCCCGCCGGACGCCTCCTGCAGGGCGAGACCGAGAAGCTGCTCTCGATGGAGTCCATCATCGGGTCGCGGCTGATCGGCCAGTCCACCGCCGTCGAGGCGGTCAGTGACGCGGTCCGTCGCTCGAGGGCCGGGCTGGCCGACCCCAACCGGCCCACCGGCTCCTTCTTGTTCCTCGGGCCCGACCGGTGTCGGCAAGACCGAGCTCGCCAAGAGCCTGGCCGACTTCCTCTTCGACGACGAGCGGGCGATGGTCCGCATCGACATGAGCGAGTACTCCGAGCGTCACTCCGTCGCGCGCCTCATCGGGGCGCCCCCCGGGTACGTCGGGTACGAGGAGGGTGGTCAGCTGACCGAGGCCGTGCGCCGGCGCCCCTACTCCGTCGTGCTCCTCGACGAGGTGGAGAAGGCGCACCCGGAGACGTTCGACATCCTCCTGCAGGTGCTCGACGACGGCCGCCTCACCGACGGCCAGGGCCGCACCGTCGACTTCCGCAACGTCATCCTCGTGATGACCAGCAACCTCGGCAGCCAGTTCCTCATCGATCCGCTGATGGAGGACTCTGCCAAGCGCGAGGCCGTGATGGGTGTCGTGCGGGCGAGCTTCAAGCCCGAGTTCCTCAACCGGCTCGACGAGGTCGTCATCTTCGACCCGCTCAGCTCTGACGAGCTCAGCCACATCGTCGAGCTCCAGGTGCGCGAGCTGGCCGGGCGCCTCGTCGACCGCCGGATCAGCCTCGAGGTGACGCCGGCGGCCCGCGAGTGGCTGGCCATCACCGGCTACGACCCGGCCTACGGTGCCCGTCCGCTGCGGCGCCTGGTGCAGAAGGAGATCGGCGACCGGTTGGCCAAGGCCGTTCTTTCGGGGCAGGTGCGCGACGGCCAGAGCGTCGTCATCGACCGCGACCCCGAGGGCGACCACCTCGTCGTGCGGGCCTCCGCCTGACGACGCAGACTGGCGACATGAGCAGCGAGCACGGGTCCGTCGCCGGAGAGCGGGGCCTCGACCGTCGCCCCGAGGGGGTCAGCGACGCGACGGTCGAGGCCGTTGGCAAGCTGAGCGAAGCCTTCGAGACGATCGAGGAGGTGCGGGGGCGGCTCTACGGCCTGCACCGCCTCACCGGCTCTGCCGACCTTGCCCTGGGCGAGGCCTGCGAGCTGCTGCGGAAGGCAGGGCACGACGAGCTCGCCGACCGCCTCGAGACCGAGCTGGTCGGCCGCAACATCGCGCAGGGGCGGTGGACCTTCCAGCTCGTCGAGGAGTTCGACGACGGCTACTACGCCGACTTCCAGCGCCTCGAAAAGCTCGTGCGCGACGAGCTCATGGACGGTCGCCGCCACGTCTTCGAGGCCGAGATGAAGGCCGAGCGTCGCACCGACGGCCGCCCCGGTCACGCGGCCACGCCTGACTGAGGACGACGCACAGGAGGGGTATGGCGCGTGGTGACCACGCGCCATACCCCTCGCTCGTGCGGTGCGGTCAGTGGATGGGGCGCACCACGTAGGGCATGACGCCGGACTCGTTCGTGGAGAACGCGCGGACGCGGATGTCAGGGCCGCTCACGCGGTTGGCCTCGGCGATCTTGCCGTCACCGATGTAGAGCGCGACGTGGTGGATGCCGGACGCGGTCTTGCTCGAGCTGGACCAGAAGACCATGTCACCGGCCTTGATCTGGGAGATCGGGACGCGGGGACCGTCGGCGTACTGGCTGCGCGAGGTGCTCGACAGACGCAGGCCGGCGCCCTTGTGGAACACGTACTCCATGAAGCCGGAGCAGTCGAAGCCGACGGTGTTGCGGTCGTCGATCCCGCTGGGGCTGCAGCAGATCCCCTTCGTCGGGCCGTTGGCGTTGCCGCCGCCCCACGAGTACGGGTACTTGCCGATCATGCCCTTGGCCGCGGCGATGGTGGCCTTGACCTTGGCGGACTGTGTCGGGGCGGGCGGAGTGGTCGTGCCCTTGCAGAGCGGCGCGACCAGGCCGTCGGAGCCGGTCTTGATGAAGGCGTCGCTGACGTAGCCACCGCTCTTGATCTTGTCCCAGACCTTCGAGGTGCCGTAGGTGCCGGACACCGTCTGGCCGTAGGTCTGGCAGACGATGGTGACCCTGGCTCCGTCGGCGCGGGTGCCGACCACGGTCGAGGCGGTCGTCGGCGCGGAGCGGACCTTGAGCGCGGCGCCGGTCGTGTTGACCTGGCCCGTCGCGGTGTCGGCGGCCTGGGCGGCCAGGCCCGAGACCAGCGGGACGCTGACCAGGACGACGGACGCGGCGGCCGTGGCCAGCCGGCGGCGTCGGGTGCTGAGAAGCTGCATGTGTTTCCCCCTCGGGTGGCGGCCGACCTGGTGCCGGCTCGGGGGGAACGCTAGGAGCGCCGGACCCCCGCGACCATGGGGAGCAGTCCCCTCCGGACCTCGCCCACCGTCGGTGTGGGCGCGGGTCTGCGCGTCCGGTCAGGCCGCCCAGGCCGCGACGGTTACGGTGACCTTGTGCGCCATACCCGCTCCCTCGCTGCCGCCGGACTCGTCTCGTTGCTGGCCCTCACGGCCTGCTCGGGGGTTCTGGGGGCCGCAACGTCCGAGCAGCCCCCGGCCCAGCAGCTGGCCGAAGCGCGCGCGGTGCTGGAGAAGAGTCCTGCGGTGACGTTCACCCTCGAGTCGACGGGGCTGCCGGGCAAGGCGGTCGGGGTGTCGGGGGCCAGGGGCACCGGGCTGTTCACGCCGCCGTCGTTCCAGGGCACCCTCAACGCCTCGATCAAGGGCGTCACCGGCACGGTCGAGGTCGTCGCGGTCGACAAGGACGTCTACATGAAGTTCTTCACGCCGACGTTCAACAAGATCGACCCGGCCACCTACGGCGCCCCCAACCCGGCCCAGCTGTTCAACAAGTCCACCGGCATCACCGCCCTGATCACCAAGACGCAGAACCCCGTGAAGGCCGGTGTCGTCCGTGACGGCGCCGACGTCCTGACGACGTTCACCGGCAAGCTGCCCGGCGACGCCGTGGCCGACCTGCTCGTCACCGGTGACCGCAAGGGCACCTTCGACGTGACCTACGGCGTCACCCAGACGGGCAAGGAGCTGCGCAGCGTCGTCATCAAGGGCCCGTTCTACGCCGGCGCCACCTCGACCTACACCCTGCGCCTCACGAGCCTGGCCAAGGCCGTTGCGATCACCCGCCCCTAGGGCGCTGCTGGCCACGGCGTCCGTGGCCGTCGCGCTCGCCGCGGCCGACACGTATGTCGTGGTGCTGGCCCTCACCGACATGATGACCGGCGTCGGCATCGGCATCGACGCGTTGCAGAAGGCGACCCCGATCATCTCCGGGTTCCTGCTCGGCTACATCGCGGTGCTGCCCCTCATCGGCCGCCTCGCCGACCTCGTCTCACGTCAGCGAATCCTGTTGACCTGTCTGGGGATCTTCGTCGTCGGCTCGGCGGTGACGGCCCTGTCGGTCGAGCTGCCGGTGCTCGTCACGGGCCGCGTGCTGCAGGGCATCGGGGGTGGGGGCCTGGTGCCGGCGACGCTGGCGCTCGTGGCCGACCTCTGGCCGGCCGACAAGCGAGGTATGCCGCTGGGTGTCGTCGGTGCCGTGCAGGAGCTGGGCAGCGTGCTCGGACCCGTCCTCGGCGCCATCGTCCTCGCGGTCTCCGGGTGGCGGATGATCTTCTGGCTCAACGTGGTTGCCGGTGTGCTGCTGGCCGTCGCCGTCGTCCTCGCCGGCGGTGAGAGACCGAGCCGGCCACGCGCCATACCGCTCGTCCTGGGGGTGCTCGCACTGCTGGTGACCGGGCTCGCGCTCGCCGCGCCGCAGCGACTCGTCACCGACATCACGCTGGGTGTCCCGTTCGTGCCGTTCGGCGGGTCGACCTCGCGCCTGGCGACACCGATCGGCGTCGTGGCCCTCGTCCTGGTGCTGGCCTGGGTCGTCGTCAGTGCACCCGGTTGGTGGGCGCTCCTGGGGCGCGCCGACGTGCCCGGCGCACTGCTGCTCGGGCTGGCGCTCGGCAGCATCGTGCTGACGTTCGCAGCCAGCGACCCGGAGCGGGAGGTGGTCGGGCCGCTGGGCTTCGCGCTCCTGCCGTTGGGGGCGTTGGCCTTCGGGCTCTACCTGTGGCGGCACCGCCGAGCCGCCGAGCCGCTGGTCGCCCGTGGGGTCGTGCGGGGACGGGCGCGGTTCTCGTTGCTCGTCAGTGCCTTCGTGGGGGCCGCCCTCGTCTCGGTCGTCGTCGACGTGCCGGTCCTCGCCCGGCTGACGCTCACCGACTCCCAGACCGAGGCGGCGCTGGTGCTGGTGCGGTTCCTCGTCGCCGTGCCGGTCGGCGCCCTGCTCGGCGGCTGGTCCTTGCGCAGGCTGGGCGACGGCGTCGTCAGCGGTGCGGGACTGGGCCTGGCCGCGGTCGGGCTGGCGGTCATGAGTCGTTGGGGCGATGGTGCCCTCGGCGGCTTCTCGGCCACCGTCGTGCTGGCGCTGGTCGGGCTCGGGGTCGGGCTGGCCCTCGCGCCGGTCAACAACGCTGCCCTGGCGGCAGCGCCCGACGAGGCGCACGGTGTCGCCTCGGCGCTGGTCGTCGTGGCCCGGATGGTCGGCATGGTCGTCGGTCTGGCGCTGCTCACCGCGATCGGGCTGCACCGCTACTACGACACCGTGGCTGCCCTGCCAGACCAGACCGACACCAAGGCCCTGGTCGCCGCCGGCCTCGTCCAGGTGCAGACCGTCTTCACGGGCGCGGCCGTCGCGGCGCTCCTCGGCGCCTTGGCCTCGCTCGGACTGGGCCTCCGCCGGAACCACCAGCCCGTCGGCGGCATCACACCCCTTTGACGACCTGCCGTTCCGCGCGCGTTGGCCGGGCGATCCTGCCGACTCCGGCGCAAAGCGGGTGTCCTTCGGCAACACGGGTCTTGTAGGTGCTGGTATCGCCGAACAACACCCGCTTTGCCGTGTCGCGACAGCGGCCTGGAAGGCTCAGGTCGGGGTGGCCAGGACCTTGGTGAACGCGGCGACGACGTCGTCGGTGGCCTCGTAGGCGAGCATGTGGCCGAGCCCGGGCAGGATGCGCAGGTCGGCATGGGGCGCGAGCTCGGCGATGCGTTCGGACTGGCGCGGGGGAGTCAGCCGGTCGCGTTCGCCGACCAGGACCACGGTCGGTATGCCGTCGAAGTGGCTCAGGGCCTCCGCCTCGTCGTGCTGCTGGATGGCTCGGTAGAACCGGCCCATCGTCGGCAGGGTCGTGGCGGCGACCTGGTCGCGGGTCAGCGCGACGTGCTCGTCCTCGGCCGCCGGCCCGAACAGCAGTCGTCGCTGGCCGTCGAGCGTGACGAACCGTCCGGCCCGGATCCGCGGGAGCCGGGCGATCAGGCACATCGCCCGGCGCTGCCGGATCGGCACGGGGCGGTCGAGCGGCTCGGCCATCGTCGCGACGAGGACCACCCCGGTCACGCGCGAGCTGAACGCCGTCGGGGTGCAGCCCTGCATACGCCATCACGGTCATGCCGCCCATCGAGTGGCCGCCCAGGACGAGCGGTCCGTCGGGCGCGACGACGGCGAGCACCGCCGCCAGGTCGTCACCGAGGACCCGCACCGACGCCGGGCCGCGCAACGGTCCGGAGCGGCCGTGACCACGCTGGTCCCACGTCACGACGCGCAGGCCCTGCTCGGTCAGCCGTTCGACGACCGGCAGCCACGAGGCATGGGTGAGGGTCCACCCGTGGGCCAGCACCACGGTGGGCGACCCTGTGGTGCCAGGCGAGCCTGCGGCGGGCGACCCGCCCGCGGCGGGCGACCGGGCGCCATACACCTGCACGCGCAGGCGGACGCCGTCCGGGGCGGCGACGTTCAGGATCGAGGGGGTCGGCACCTCAGTCGGCCAGCTCGACGACGACCGGCGCGTGGTCGGAGGCGCCCTTGCCCTTGCGCTCCTCGCGGTCGATCGCGGCCCCGAGGACCCGGTCGGCGAACGGCTGCGTGCCCAGGATGAAGTCGATCCGCATGCCGCGTCGCTTCTGGAACGAGAGCCGCGTGTAGTCCCAGTAGGTGAAGGTGCCCGGCTCGGAGGTGTGGGGGCGGACGACGTCGACGAACCCGGCGTCGAGCACGGCCTGGAACGCCGCCCGCTCGGGCGCGGAGACGTGGCTCTTGTCGAGGTAGTACTCCATCGACCAGACGTCCTCGTCCTGCGGCGCGATGTTCCAGTCGCCCATGATGGCGGCGGTCTCACCGGCAGCGGCGGACTGCGCCGCCTGGTTCCGGAGCCTGGCCAGCCACGACAGCTTGTAGACCATGTGCGGGTCCTCGATCTGGCGCCCGTTGGGGACGTACACCGAGGTCACCTTGACCCCGCCACAGGTCGCGGTCAGCGCGCGCGCCTCGACCACTTCCGGGTCGCCCCAGGCGGGTGCGTCGGCGAAGGACGGCACCACGTCGGTGAGGCCGACCCGGGACACGATGGCCACACCGTTCCAGTGGTTGAGGCCGTGGTGGGCCACCTCGTAGCCGAGCGCCTGGAGCCGGTCGAACGGGAACTGCGCGTCCGTCGCCTTGGTCTCCTGGATCGCCAGGACGTCGACGTCGCTGCGCTGCAGCCACGCCTCGACGCGGTCGATCCGGGACCGGATGGAGTTGACGTTCCACGTCGCAATTCGCACGATGCCAACCCTAGGGGGCGCACCTAGAGTGGGCTCCATGAGCACCGCCCTCGTCACCGGCGCGACCGCCGGCATCGGTCTGTCCTTCGCCCACCAGCTCGCTGAGCGCGGGCACGACGTCGTCCTCGTGGCGCGCGACCGGGTGCGGCTGGAGAACCTGTCCGACGAGCTGCGCGCGAAGTACGACGTCGGCACCGAGATCCTCGTCGCCGACCTGTCCGAGCGCACCGACACGGGCAAGGTCGCCGAGCGCCTCGCCGACAGCGCACGACCGGTGGACCTGCTGGTCAACAACGCCGGGTACTCGTTGAAGAAGCGCTTCCTCGACAACGACATCAACGAGGAGGAGGCCCTGTTCGACGTGCTCTGCCGGGCGGTCCTCGTGCTCTCCCACGCGGCGGCACGCGCGATGCGGGAGCGCGGCAACGGAGCCATCGTCAACGTCTCCTCGGTGGCCGGCTTCATCACCTCCGGCACCTACTCCGCGGAGAAGTCCTTCGTCACGGTCTTCACCGAGGGCCTGTCCGGTGAGCTCGCCGGCTCCGGCGTCACGGCGACGGCGCTGTGCCCGGGGTTCACCCACACCGAGTTCCACGACCGCGCCGGCGTCAACATGTCGGGCGTCCCCAAGTTCATGTGGCTCGATCCCCGCCGCCTCGTGCGCGACTGCCTCGACGACGTGGGCAAGGGCAAGGTCGTCTCCGTGCCGGGTCCGCAGTACAAGGCCATCGTGGCCGGCCTGCGCGTGGTGCCCCGCGCCCTGGTGCGCTCGCGGGCCCGGACCGTGCACCGCCCCAAGGACGGGTCGAAGGGCAGCCGCTGACGAGGTATGGCGCCGCGCCCCGTCCCCGGGGCTCCGCTCGCTAGGCTGCTGAGCCGTGACCGACACCTCTGCCGCCCGCGCCCGCCTGCTCGAGATCATCAAGGACAAGGCCATCGTCCACGGCCGCGTCACCCTGTCCTCCGGCAAGGAGGCCGACTACTACGTCGACCTGCGCCGGATCACCCTCGACGGCGAGGCGTCGCCCCTGGTCGGGATCGTCATGCGTGACCTGATCAGCGACCTGGACTACGACGCCGTCGGAGGCCTGACCCTGGGGGCCGACCCGGTCGCCACCGCGATCCTGCACGCCAGCGCTGCAGCCGGGGACCGCAAGGACGCCTTCGTCGTCCGCAAGTCGGGCAAGGCCCACGGCCTCCAGCAGCGCATCGAGGGCCCGTCGATCAAGGGCCGCCGCGTCGTCGTCGTCGAGGACACCTCGACCACCGGTGCCTCCCCCCTCGATGCCGCGAACGCCGCCCGTGAGGCGGGCGCCGAGGTCGTCGCCGTGGCCACCATCGCCGACCGGGCCACCGGGGCGGCGCAGGTCTTCGCCGACGCCGGGTTCGAGTACCGCCACGTCTACGGTCTGGAGGAGCTCGGGCTGGCCTAGGCTCGGGCTACGCCTGCAGACCTGCACCGCGCACCACCAAGGGGAGTCCCATGATCGTCTGGATCATCGTCGCCGTCATCGTCGTGCTGCTGGTCCTGTGGGCCGTCAGCGTCTACAACGGCCTGATCAAGCTGCGCAACCTCGTGCAGGAGGCCTGGCGCCAGATCGACGTCGAGCTCAAGCGACGCCACGACCTCATCGGCAACCTCGTCGAGACGGTCAAGGGCTACGCCGCCCACGAGCGCGGGACCCTCGAGGACGTCATGAAGGCGCGGTCCGCCGCGATGGCCGGCGGCCAGTCCCCGGCCCAGCAGGCACAGAGCGAGGGCATGCTCAGCCAGGCCCTCGGCCGCCTCATCGCCGTCGCCGAGGCCTACCCCGACCTCAAGGCCAACCAGAACTTCCTCGCCCTGCAGCAAGAGCTCACCTCGACCGAGGACCGCATCGCCTCGGCCCGGCGCTACTACAACGCCAACGTCCGCGAGCTCAACACCAAGGTCGAGACCGTGCCGAGCAACGTCGTCGCGGGGATGTTCAAGATCGGCCGCGAGGAGTACTTCGAGGCAGAGGGTGCCGAGCGCGACGCGGTCAAGGTCGACTTCGGCCAGCGCGACGCGACGATCCCCCCACCGAGCGGGTATGCCGCCGGCACCGAGGCCGGTGTCCCCGCCGCTCCGCCCGTGGCCGCGCCCCAGACCCCGTCCGACACCATGCCCCCGACCGACTCCGCCCCCGGGTCCCCGACCCAGTCCTGACGTCCCCGACCCAGTCCTGAGCGTCCACCGGTCGGTGGACGCCGGATCAACCGGCTGACGCTGCCGCGGACGGGTCCCGACGCGGGAGGGTGGTCCCATGGACGCACCCATCACCGTCACCGGACTGCGCAAGACCTACGGATCACGCGAGGCCGTCGACGGCATCGACCTGACGATCGAGGCCGGCGAGGTCTTCGCCCTCCTCGGTCCCAACGGCGCCGGGAAGACCACTGCCGTCGAGATCCTCGAGGGGTTCCGGCGCCGCGACGGTGGAGACGTGTCGGTCCTCGGCCTCGACCCCGAGGACGCCGACCTCGCCTGGCGCAACCGGATCGGCATCGTCCTGCAGTCCTCCACCGGCATGGACCTGCTCACCCCGCGCGAGGCGATCGCCAGCAACGCCAAGGTCTACCGCACGCCGCGCGACGTCGACGAGGTGATTGCCGCGGTGGGCCTCGTGGACAAGGCCGACGACCGCATCGGCAAGCTCAGCGGGGGCCAGCGCCGACGCCTCGACGTCGGCCTGGGCATCGTCGGACGACCCGAGCTGCTGTTCCTCGACGAACCCACCACGGGGTTCGACCCGCAGGCGCGGCGCGACTTCTGGGACCTCATCCGGTCCCTCGCCGACGGCGGGACGACGATCCTGCTCACCACCCACTACCTCGACGAGGCGGAGCACCTTGCCGACCGGGTCGGGGTCATCGCCGCTGGGCGGATGCTCGCCCTCGACACCCCCGCCAACCTCGGCGGCCGCGCATCCTCGGAGGCGACCGTCTCCTGGGAGGAGGGCGGCATGCGCCGCAGCGAGAGGACCAGCCTGCCCACGCAGTACGTCACGGCCCTGGCCGCACGTCTCGGAGGTGAGGTGCCCGGGCTGACCGTCACGCGGCCGTCGCTCGAGGACACCTACCTGTCACTGATCGCCCCGCACCACGACGCCGAGGCCGAGCTCGTGGCGGTGTCGGCATGAACGCCACGGTGATCGGCTGGGACCGCACGGTCCTGGAGCTGAAGATGTACTTCCGCGAGAAGGAGGCGGTCTTCTTCTCCTTCGTCTTCCCGATCCTCATGCTCTCGATGTTCGCCACGATCTTCGGCGACCAGTTCGCCAAGGGCGACGCCGCGGATGCAGGGGTCAACGCCGCGCGGTTCTTCCTGCCCGGGATGGTGGCCGCCGGCGTCATGCTGACGAGCTTCCAGTCGATCGCCCTGAGCGTGGCGGTCGAGCGTGACGACGGGACCCTCAAGCGGCTGCGGTCGACGCCGATGCCGCCGGTCGCCTACTTCCTCGGCAAGATCGGGCTCGTCGCCAGCACCTCGCTCGCGCAGTTCGTCCTGCTCATCCTCGTGGCGAAGGTGGGGTTCGGGGTGCAGCTGCCCACCAGCGCCGCCAGCTGGGCCACGTTCGGCTGGGTGTTCCTGCTCGGGGTCGCGACCGGCACCGTGTTGGGGATCGCGTACTCCTCCTTGGCCTCCTCTTCACGCTCGGTGGGGGCGATCGTCATCGCACCCACCTTGATCCTGCAGTTCATCTCGGGCGTCTACTTCGCCTTCGGGGACCTGCCCGACTGGCTCAAGCAGGTGGCCTCGGTCTTCCCGCTGAAGTGGATCGCCCAGGGCATGCGGTCGGTCTTCTTCCCCGACGACTGGCAGGCCCAGGAGATGGCCGGCACGTGGGAGCACGGCCGCACCGCGCTCGTCCTCGGGGCGTGGCTCCTCGCCGGCCTGGTGGTCTGCGCCCGGACCTTCCGCTGGACCAAGCGCGGCACGACATGATGGTGAGATGAGCGCCGACCAGCCAGCGGACTGTCGCCCGCTGCCGGGGACGTCGTCCGGCGAGCTCGACGAGATGTGGCGCCGCCAGCTCGTGTGGTGGCACGTGTTCTTCGCCGTCCTCCTCGCCACGACGGCGGGCGTCCTGGTCGCGGAGAAGGCCGACCACCTCGGGTGGTCCCTGCTCGGCGTCGCGCTGATCGCGGCGGCATACCTCGTCTGGGGCCGGCGGGGGATCGGCGACGACGAGGGCACCTCCGGGATCCGCTACGTCGCCGTGGCGTGGCTGGCGCTCGTGGGGCTCATGGCCATCGACGGGTCGGGCACGGCCTGGGTCCTGACGTTCGGGCTCTTCCCGCAGACGTGGGCCATGTTGCGGCGCAACCACGCCGCGGTGGTCGTGGTCGCGGCGGTCCTGGCGATCGGCGGCGTCCGGCTCTGGCAGGCGCCGCGCACCGGTGACGACGTGCTGGGCATCGCGATCAGCACGCTCATCACGCTGACGTTGTCGCTCGTCATGGGCCTGTTCATCCACAAGATCATCGGGGAGGCCGACGCGCGCGCCCGCACGATCGACGAGCTGCGGCGCACCCAGGCGCAGCTCGCTGCCGCCGAACGCGCGCAAGGCGTTGCCGGCGAGCGCGAGCGCATGTCGCGCGAGATCCACGACACCCTCGCCCAGGGGTTCACGTCCCTGGTCACGCTGGCCCGCGCCACCGAGGCGGCCCTCGACCGCGGCGACCTCGAGGTGGTGCGCGAACGCATCCGCCTCATCGAGCAGACCGCCGCCGACAACCTCTCCGAGGCGCGCCTCATCGTCGCCGAGATGACGCCGGGGCACCTCCAGTCGCGCACGCTCTCCGAGGCCCTCGGGCGCCTCGTCGACGCCGTCGCCGCCGAGTCCGGCATGCGGGGGAGGCTGGTCGTGGAGGGCGAGCCGACGGTGCTCCCGGCCAACTCCGAGGTGGTGCTCCTTCGGACCGCCCAGGAGGGCCTGGCCAACGTCCGCCGGCATGCCCGCGCGGGCAGCTTCGAGGTGCGCCTGACGTATGCCGCCGACGAGCCCGTGTCGCTCGAGGTCGTTGACGACGGGGTCGGGTTCACCCCCGACACCCCCGGCCGCGGCTACGGCCTGGACGGGGCGACGGCCCGGGCCGGCGAGGTCGGCGGCCGGTTCGAGGTGCACAGCTCGCCGGGCTCTGGCACCCGTCTGCGGATGGAGGTCCCCGGGTGAGCGCGCCGGTGCACGGGACGACCCGGACTCTGCGGCTGCTGGTCGTCGACGACCACCCCGTCGTGCGGATGGGGCTCGTGGCGATGCTGTCCGAGCACGCCGACTTCGAGGTGGTCGGTGAGGCTGCGGACGGTGCGGAGGCGCTCGTCGTCGCCGACCGGCTGGCCCCCGACGTGGTCCTCATGGACCTGCGGATGCCTGTCCTGGACGGGGCGGCCGCCACCGCCCGGCTCCGCGCGAAGGCTGACGCACCGGCGGTGCTCGTCCTCACGACCTACGACACCGACGCCGACATCGTCCGTGCCGTCGAGGCCGGAGCCAACGGCTACCTGCTCAAGGACTCGCCCCGCGAGGTCCTCGCCGACGCGATCCGGCGAGCCGCTCGCGGGGAGACCGTGCTGGCGCCGCCCGTCGTGGCGCGGCTGGCCAGCCGGATGCGGGCACCCGCCGGCCCGTCCCTGACCGAGCGCGAGACCGACGTCCTGCGGTGCGTGGCGCGAGGGCTGTCCAACGCCGCCATCGGTCGCGAGCTGCACATCGGCGAGGCGACGGTGAAGACGCACCTGCTCCGGGCCTTCGAGAAGCTCGGCGTCGCCGACCGCACGGCGGCGGTGACGGCGGCCCTGCGCGCCGGCCTGATCGAGCTCTGACCCGCGGGCTCTGACCCGCGAGCTCTGACCCGCGAGCGTCAGCGGCGCTCGTCGCGCAGGTCCTCGAAGGCCTCGCCGGCCTCTTCGACGACGGCCTCGGGGCCGGTCTCGCCGCGCCGTGCCCGCACGACCTCGACGACCATGGGGATGACCGAGACGGCGACGATCGCGAGGATCGCGAGCTCGAGGTGGTCCTTCAGGGCGGGGAACGCGTTGCCCAGGAAGTAGCCGAGCAGGGTGACGACCCAGACCCACAGCACGGCGCCGACGCCGCTCCACACGAAGAAGTGGCGACGGTCCATCCGGCTGACGCCGGCGACCACGGTGATGAAGGTGCGCACGACCGGCACGAAACGGCCGATGACCAGGGCCTTGGCGCCGTGCTTCTCGAAGAAGGCGTGGCTGTCGTCGAAGTACTTCTTCTTGAGGATCCGGCCGTCCCGCTCGTACAACGGTCGGCCCACGGCCCGGCCGATCTCGTAGCCGACGACGTTGCCGGCGAAGGCGGCGACGCTCAGCAGCAGGAGTGCCACGAAGAGGTTCATGCTGAGGTCGCCGGTGCTGATGAACAGCCCGATCGCGAACAGCAGCGAGTCACCCGGCAGGATCGGGAAGAGCAGCCCGCACTCGATGAAGACGATGGCCACGCTCACCCAGAAGAACTGCGATCCGAAGTGGTCGAGGAGCCACTGGGGGTCCATCCAGTTGGTGCTGAGTGAGTGCATGGACCCAAGGGTACGGGTCGGGAGGGTGTCCTTCCTGTACGAACGCTGAAGGCGCCGTCGAGGGCTGCCGCGTAGCGAGGCTTTCCACGGGATGACAGGCCGAGGTATCCCGCGCAACCAGCGCTGTTCCGGTACGACCTTCATCGCGCGCCTAGGGTGGCCGCGTGAGTGAGCAGACCCCGGACCAGGAGATCGGCGTCGGGCCCTGGGTGGGCGAGCTGCCGTCCGGGAGCCACTGGGATCCCGAGCTGTTGCGCGAGGGTGACCGGCGCAACGTCGTCGACGGGTACCGCTACTGGCGGCACGACGCGATCGTCGCCGACCTCGACACCCACCGGCACGACTTCCACGTCGCCGTCGAGAACTGGGGCCACGACTTCAACATCGGCTCGGTCATCCGGACCGCGAACGCTTTCAACGCCAAGGCGTTCCACATCGTCGGCAAGCGCCGGTGGAACCGCCGGGGCGCGATGGTCACCGACCGCTACCAGCACGAGCACCACCACCCCACCGTCGAGGACCTCCTCGCCTGGGCCGCCACGGCGGGCCGCGACGAGCAGGGTGCGCCACGCGTCATACCGCTCATCGGCATCGACAACCTCCCCGGCTCGGTGCCGCTGGAGACCCACGACCTGCCCCGGGAGTGCGTCCTCGTCTTCGGCCAGGAGGGGCCCGGGCTGTCGACCGGGATGCGCGAGGCGTGCGAGGTCGTGCTGCACATCGAGCAGTTCGGCTCGACGCGGTCGATCAACGCGGGCGCCGCCGCCGCCGTGGCGATGCATGCCTGGGTCAGGCGACATGTTTTCGGGCAGGCTGTCGAATAGCGCGGAGCTCGTGCGTCATCAGGGTGCAAGCACCCCATCGATGAGAGGAACAGCCATGACCGAGTACCTCGTGCTGCTGCCGAGTCCCGAGGCCCGCTACGCGACCGCGACCGACCAGGAGAAGCAGGACCTGCACACCGCCCACACCGAGTTCGTCCAGCTCCTCGCCGAGCGCGGGCACAAGATGACCGGGGGCGCGCAGCTGACGCCGTCGCCCGCGGCCAAGCTCGTGCGCGGCACCGCCCTCGACGAGGTCACGCTGACCGACGGGCCCTTCGCCGAGAGCGCCGAGCAGGTGGGCGGCTACTACCTGGTCGAGTCCGACGACGTCGAGGACCTGGCACGCGTGTGCGGCCGGCTCCTCTCGACGCCATTCCACCCGGCGGTCGAGATCCGCCCGACCGTGCAGA
Source organism: uncultured Actinomycetota bacterium (assembly GCA_963695205.1). Taxonomy (GTDB): domain Bacteria; phylum Actinomycetota; class Actinomycetes; order Actinomycetales; family Dermatophilaceae; genus Pedococcus. The sequence continues at coordinate 168,655 of CAVOGI010000003.1, forward strand.
TGTGAGGAGCGACCAGTGACCGAGTACGTCGTGTTGATCGTGGGGAACGCCGACCGCTGGTGGACCACCATGAGCGTCGAGCAGCGCACCGCCGGGTATGCCGAGTACGAGCGGTTCGGCGCGGAGCTCACCCAGCGGGGCCACAAGATCACCGGCGGCGCCGAGCTGCACGCCTCGGGTGAGGCGCGGAGCATCCCCGCCGGTGGGGGCACCCCGACCGACGGGCCGTTCGCCGAGGTCACGGAACAGGTCGGCGGCTTCTACCAGGTGGAGACCGACAACCTCGACGACCTGGTGGACTGCTGCCAGATCATCGCCGCACTAGGGGACGGGATCGAGGTCCGGCGGGTCGTCAAGCCCGAGGACCGTCCGTCGTGAGGTACGTCGTCCTCATCGCCTACGACCCCGGCGAGTGGGATGCCACCGACGAGCAGGCGCGGCAGGAGGTCTTCGACGCCCACCACGCCTTCGAGCGGTTCGTCGACGAACGCGGGCGCCGCCTCGAGAGCGCAGCTCTCGCCGACGCCGACACGGCCACCACCATCCGCCACGGCGCGGAGGGCCCGGTGGTCACGGATGGTCCGTTCGTCGAGCTGACCGAGCAGCTGGGTGGCTACTACGACGTCGAGCTGCCCGACCTCGACACGGCGATCGCCGCCGCGAAGCTGCTGCCGAGGTCGTACACCGTCGAGGTCCGGCCGACCGTGCGGATCGAGGGGTACGAGGGCCTGTGACCGTGCCGGCGCCGCCCGGGTCGCACGACCCGCACGACCCGGGCGACCTGCTCGCCCGGGTCGTGCGCGAGGAGTGGGGGCGCCTCGTGTCGCTGCTGCTCGCGCGGTTCCGCCGGCTCGACCTCGTCGAGGACGCCCTGGCCGACGCCGTGGAGACCGCCGCCCGGCGTTGGCCCCGCGACGGTGTGCCGGACAACCCGGCCGGCTGGCTGCACACCGCCGCGCGGCGCCGGATCCTCGACCGGTTCCGGGCCGAGGCGATGGCCCAGCGCAAGGTGCCGCTGCTCGTCGTCGAGGGTGAGGGCACCGCCGAACGCGTCGGTGGGGTGCGGGCCGACCCAGGTGACCTCGTCGAGGACGACCTGCTCCGGCTGGTGCTCATGTGCAGCCACCCGGCCCTGGACCCGGCGGCCGGCAGCGCGCTGACGCTGCGGCTCGTGCTGGGTGTCGGCACGGCCGACGTCGCCCGGCTCTTCCTCGTGCCCGAGCCCACGATGGCGGCCCGGATCACCCGGGCGAAGAAGAAGATCGTCGCCGCCGGCATCCCGTTCGCCGTGCCGTCGGCCGGGGAGCTGCCCGAACGCCTCGACGTCGTCGCCCAGACCGCCTACCTCGCCTTCACCGCCGGGTACGCCCCCGGCAGCGGTCCCGGAGCCGTCCGCACCGAGCTCGCCGGGGAGGCGGTGCGGCTGGTGAGGGTGGTGCTGGGGCTGCGGCCCGGTGAGCCGGTGCTCACCGCGCTGCTCGCCCTGATGCTGCTGCAGCACTCACGGCGCGACGCGCGCGTCGACGACACCGGCGCGATCGTCCTGCTCCCCGACCAGGACCGCAGCTTGTGGCACCGCGACGAGGTCGACGAGGCGCTGGCCCTGCTCGCATCGCCGGTGCTGACCGGACCGGTCACCGTCCAGACGGCCGGGTACGCCGTGCAGGCCCGGATCGCGGCGGAGCACGCGACCGCGCCGGATGCTGCGTCGACGCGCTGGGACCACGTCGTCGCCCACTACGACACCCTGCTCGCCCTCGCGCCCACGCCCAGCGCCCAGCTCGCCCGCGCCGTCGCGGTGGCCGAGGCGCACGGGCCGCGCGCGGGCCTGGCCCTGCTCGACGACCTCGACGACCAGCTCCCGCACAGCCACCGGCTGCCCGCGGTGCGGGCCGAGCTGCTCAGCCGCGTGGGGGACACCCAAGGGGCGCACGCGGCATACGCACTCGCGATCTCACGGTGCGCCAACGACGCCGAGCGGTCCCTGCTCGAGCGGCGCCGCACCGCGCTGGACGCCGCGCCCGGCTGAGACGTGGGTGTCGCTGGCACCGATGGACGTGGAAGGATCGGCGACGACGCGAGGCCACGCCGAGCTCGCCTGCCATGCCTTTCGAAGGAGAGAGTCCATGCCCATCGCCACCCCTGAGGTGTATGCCGACATGCTGGACCGCGCGAAGGCCGGCTCCTTCGCGTACCCCGCCATCAACGTGTCGTCCTCGCAGACGCTGAACGCCGCGATGCGCGGCTTCGCCGAGGCCGGGAGCGACGGCATCGTCCAGGTCTCGACCGGCGGCGCGGAGTACCTGTCCGGCCCGACGGTCAAGGACATGGTCGCCGGCTCGCTGGCGCTCGCCGCCTACGCGCACGAGGTCGCCAAGAACTACGACGTCAACATCGCTCTGCACACCGACCACTGCCCCAAGGACAAGCTCGACGGGTTCGTCCGGCCGCTGCTCGCCGCGTCGGCCGAGCGGGTCAAGGCCGGCGGCGCCCCGTGGTTCCAGTCGCACATGTGGGACGGCTCGGCCGTGCCGCTCGACGAGAACCTCCAGATCGCCCGCGAGCTGCTCGACGCCTGCAAGGCCGCCCACGTCATCCTCGAGATCGAGGTCGGCGTCGTCGGTGGCGAGGAGGACGGTGTCGCCAACGAGATCAACGACAAGCTGTACTCCACTCCGGAGGACGCCATCGCCACGGCCAAGGCCCTCGGCACCGGCGAGAACGGTTACTTCATGACGGCGCTGACCTTCGGCAACGTGCACGGCGTCTACAAGCCGGGCAACGTCAAGCTCAGGCCCGAGGTCCTCAAGGCCGCTCAGGACGCCGTGCACGAGGAGTTCGGCACGCCGGACGCCAAGCCGTTCCACCTCGTCTTCCACGGCGGGTCCGGCTCGTCCGCGGAGGACATCGCCGCGGCCGTCGACTACGGCGTCGTGAAGATGAACATCGACACGGACACCCAGTACGCCTTCACCCGTCCGGTGGCCGGCTACATGCTGACCAACTACGAGGGGGTCTTCAAGATCGACGGCGAGGTCGGCAACAAGAAGCAGTACGACCCGCGCGCCTGGGGCAAGGAGGCCGAGGCGGGCATGGCTGCCCGCGTCGTCGAGGCCTGCCAGCACCTGCGCAGCGCAGGGACGCACGCATGAGCGAGAACCTCCTCGGCATCCCCGAGACCCGCCTGCCCGTCGACCCCGCAGCCCGCTTGCTGGACGACGGAGTCGCCGCCGACCAGGTGGCCGCGGCACACCCCACCTCGTCGCTGGCCTGGGCCACCCTCGCGGAGGACGCGCTCGCCGACGGTCGCACGGTGGAGGGCTACGCCTACGCCCGCACCGGCTACCACCGGGCGCTGGACTCGTTGCGCAAGAACGGCTGGCGCGGCCAGGGTCCGGTCCCGTGGGAGCACGAGCCGAACCGCGGGTTCCTGCGGGCGCTCGCTGCGCTGGCCAAGGCCGCCGGCGCCATCGGCGAGACCGACGAGGAACGCCGGTGCACCGAGTTCCTGCGCGACTCCTCCACCAGCGGGGCGCGCGAGCTCGGCCTCTAGGTCACCGGGCCGCCACGCGGTGGCGGACCGGCCCGCCACGCGGTGGCGGCCACCGACAGCGCGACAGCCGGCCCTCCCCTCGGGGGTGCCGGCTGTCCTGTCGTCACTCAGTGCGCGAAGGCGACCTCGATGACCGCGTGCGGCTGCCCCACTGAGGCCAGGTCGTTGCGCAGCCGGAGCTGCATCGTGTACTCGTCGCCCTGCCACGTGCAGTAGCTCGACCCCGCAGCCCCGTCGCAGCGGACGAAGCGCGGCATGGTGTCGACCCGGCTGGCGAAGGCCGCCTTGACGGCCGCCTCGGTGCCCAGCTGGGTGGCCCGGGTGCGGTCGCCGTCGACCCAGGCCTTGACGAAGGCCGTGCTGTAGTCCTGCGCCGAGCGCGGGATGGCCGGAGCGTCCTTGGCAGGAGGGGGCGTCGTGGGCGACGGGTCGATGTGCGGTGTCCGGGTCGTCGCGGTCGGGGTCGGGGTCGCAGTCACGGTCGTGGTCACCGTGACGGTCGCGGGGGGCGGGGTCGCGCTGGTGGTCGTCGACATCGCGTCTGAAGCCCCTGAGCCGGTCGTCGAGCCGGAGCTGCCGCAGGCGCCGAGGACCCCCACGACGAGCACGCCGGCGGCGGCGGTCAGGACGGTGGACATCCGCCGGCTGGACGTGCGCGGGCTGGACGTGCGCGGGCTGGACGTGCGCGGGCTGGTCATCGAGCTCCCCTGTCGTGTGACGGCTGGGCAGACGCCCCCCTCACCCTGACCGACGTCTCAGGACGCCCTCAGGTTGGGTGGTGGCCCGACGAGCCCGCACACCTGAAGCCCGGCACACAGTGAAGCCGGCACACAGTGAAGCCGGGGGGTGGGATCCATTGGATCCCACCCCCCGGCGTCGCCCCCCTGCAGGCAGGTCCGAAGGCCCTGCATGGTCCGCTCCGTCTGTTCGTCCCCTGCCGAGTCGACGAGGCGGCGAACTCATTGTGCACCGTGAGTGCACCGCGTGGCTGGCACTATGGTGACATTGGCCAGATGATGACGAGTTGGGTGAGGAGAGGGCTGTGACCAGCAAGGACGTGCCTACACACCAGCTGGAGGCCTGGTTCACCGAGCCCCTCGAGCGCATGCACCGGATCCTCGAATCGGGAGAGCGGCACCTCGAGCAGCGACGCGCCGAGCTCGACGAGGTGCGGTACGCCCTGTACGAGCTGTCGACGCACCCCCACGCCTCCCCGCCGCGGGGGCAGGTCGTCCTCGAGGCCCTCCCCGCAGACCTGGCGCCGCCCCTGCTGCGCCACCTCATCGACACCACGACGACGATGGCGCGCAACTGCGCGCTGAGCATCGACGTCGGTTCGGGCACCGACATGGACAACATCCGCAACGCCCAGGACAGCATCCGCAAGGGCGCCTACCGCCAGCAGACGATCTACCCGATGGACCTCCTCGAGGGCGAGGCGGGACGGGCGTGGGTCCGCTCGTGGGCGGACGCCGGTGAGGAGCAGCGGGTCAGCCTGGTGCCCCCGAGCGAGTTCGCCATCTTCGACGACCAGGCCGTCGTGGCGGTCGCCGAGTGGGGCAACCCCGCCGCCGACTACGTCCTCATCCGCGACCCCATGGTCATCGCCGCCTTCACGACGTTGTTCGACCGCTGCTTCGCCCGCGCCCTGCCGATCACCCACGAGAGCCCCGGAGGCGCCGACGACGCCGAGCTCGTGCGCCTGCTGGAGCTCGGGCTCAAGGACGAGTCCATCGCCCGCTACCTCGGCTGCAGCCTGCGCACCGTACGGCGCCGGATGGCCCAGCTCATGGACAGCTACGGCGTGCAGACCCGGTTCCAGCTCGGGGTCGCCGTCGCGAGGGCTGGGCTCGTCGACCTCGACCACCCCAGGGACCGGTAGCCTTCACCGGTACGAGCCCCGCGCAGTACGCCAGGGGCTCGCTGCATGACCGCAGGACAACCGTTGTGACTGGAAGAGGTGCTGGTATGCCGGCAATCGTGCTCGTGGGCGCGCAGTGGGGCGACGAGGGCAAGGGCAAGGCGACCGACCTCCTGGGCAGCGACGTCGACTACGTCGTGAAGTTCAACGGTGGCAACAACGCCGGCCACACCATCGTCATCGAGAAGGACGGCAAGCGCGAGAAGTACGCGCTGCACCTGCTGCCCTCCGGCATCCTCACCCCGACCTGCACGCCGATCATCGGCAACGGCGTCGTCGTCGACCTCGCCGTCCTCTTCGAGGAGCTCGACGGCCTCGAGGCCCGCGGCGTCGACACGTCCCGCCTCCTGGTCAGCGCGAGCGCGCACATCATCGCGCCGTACAACCGGGTGCTCGACAAGGTGACCGAGCGCTTCCTCGGGTCGCGCAAGATCGGCACCACCGGCCGTGGCATCGGCCCGACGTACGCCGACAAGATGTCCCGCAACGGCATCCGCGTGCAGGACCTGTTCGACGAGAAGATCCTGCGGCAGAAGGTCGAGGCCGCACTGGCCTTCAAGAACCAGATCCTCGCCAAGATCTACAACCGTCGCGCCGTCGAGGTCGACGAGGTGATGGACGAGCTGCTCGGGTATGCCGAGCGGTTGCGTCCCATGGTCGCCGACACCTCCCTGGTCCTCGAGAAGGCGCTCAACGAGGGCAAGACCGTGCTTCTCGAGGCCGGTCAGGCCACGCTGCTCGACGTCGACCACGGCACCTACCCGTTCGTCACGTCGTCCAACGCGACGGCTGGTGGCGCGTGCACCGGCTCAGGCATCCCGCCGACCCGCGTCGACCGGGTCATCGCGATCCTCAAGGCCTACTCGACCCGCGTCGGCGAGGGGCCGTTCCCGACCGAGCTGTTCGACGCGAACGGTGAGTTCCTGCGCAAGACCGGTGCCGAGTTCGGCACGACGACCGGACGCCCGCGCCGCTGCGGCTGGGTCGACACGGTCGTCGGGCGCTACTCCACCCGCATCAACGGCACCACGGACTTCGTCATCACCAAGCTCGACGTGCTCACCGGCCTCGACACCGTGCCGGTCTGCGTGGCCTACGACGTCGACGGCGTCCGCCACGATGAGATGCCGGTCAACCAGACCGACTTCCACCACGCGAAGCCGATCTACGAAGAGCTGCCGGGCTGGTGGGAGGACATCACCGAGTGCCGCACGTTCGAGGACCTGCCGGCGAACGCCCAGGCCTACGTGCTGCGCCTCGAGGAGCTCATCGGCGCCCGGGTCTCGGCCATCGGCGTCGGCCCCGGCCGCGACGAGATCATCAGCCGTCACTCCCTGCTCGGCGACTGACCCCACGACACGGCTGACCCCGCGACGCGACTGACCCAGCAGAGGTTGCTGACCCAGCAGAGGTTGCTGCCGTGCGGGGAGGTAGCAACCTGTCCCCACGGCAGCAACCCCTGCTAGCAGAGGTTGCTGCAGGACAGCAGCGCGCGCGGGGCAGGTCAGGCCGGGCGCAGCACCGTCATCCGGTGGGCGGCTCGGGTCAGCGCGACGTAGAGGACGCGGACGCCGCCGGGCGACTCGGCAGTGATGGCGTCCGGGTCGACGACGACGGTCGCGTCGTACTCCAGGCCCTTGGTCGACATCGGGTCGATGACCACGACCCGGTCGCCGAGGCCGCCGACAGGAGTGAGCGCCTCGCGGTGTCGCCGCGGGGTGATGACGGCGATCGAGCCCTCGACCTCGCCGAGCAGAGCCTCGACCGCCTCGGTCGCCACGGCCGCCCACTCGCCGTCGATCACGGTGAGGTCGACGGGGAACGCACCGGTCTCGCGGACCGCCTGCGGGATGTCGGCGTCGGGCACCTGGGCCCTGACGACCTCGGCCGCGTAGTCGAAGATCTCGCGGGCGTTGCGGTAGTTGGTGTCCATGTGGAACAGCCGGCGCTCCTGGGTGCCGAAGGCCTCCTCGCGCGCCCGGCCGGACTCCTCTGCGTCGGGCCACGAGGCCTGCGCCGCGTCGCCGACGACCGTCCACGACGAGTAGCGGCCGCGACGCCCGAGCATGCGCCACTGCATGGGCGACAGGTCCTGGGCCTCGTCGACGAGGACGTGGGCGTACTCGCCCGGGCCGTCGACCTGACCGTGGAGCAGCCGCTCTCGCGGGTCGGTCGCCGCGATCCGGGAGAGCCCGGTCGGCGTGCCCGAGCCCTGCTGCCGGCTCGCCCGCACCTCGGCGACGCCGAACTGCGAGACGTCGTCGAGCTCCTCGATCTCGTAGAACTCGCGCTCCTCGACCGGGCCGGCCTGGACCGGGCCCATCCGTGCCGCGAGGTCGTCGACCAGCGCCGCGTCGGCCACCGACCAGGTCCCGGTCGCCAGGGCGTCGCGCATCGACGCGGCGAACACCTCCGCCTCCTGCGTCGTCAGCACGCCGCTCCCGTGTCGCTTGACGAGCTCGTCGTCGGCCAGCCAGAGCAGGACCTCGCGCGGGTCGACCTGGGGCCACCAGCCCTCGAGGAAGGCGTCCACCTCGAGGTGGTCCTCGAAGTGGTCCATGAACTCGTTGCGGTCGCCCTCGCGGACGGAGTTCCAGGCGGCCTCGGCCAGCTGGTGGCGGATGGCCTTGGCGGCGAGGTTGCGCTGGTGACCGCGCAGGACCTGGGCGCGGATCCGGTCGAGCGCAGGGGTGTCGAGGCGGACCGCCTTGCCATTCACGAATGCGCGGAACTGCGCGGGCGCCCCCGGGGGGCTGTCGGCCGAGGCCCGGGCCAGGAGGCGGCGCACCCGCAGCGACCCCTTGACGGCCGCGACCTCGGGCGAGTCGAACCGCACCGCGGTGACGCCGTCGACGACGTCACCGAGCGAGCGCAGCGTCACCGACTCCTCGCCGAGGGAGGGCAGCACCCGCTCGATGTATGCGGTGTACGCCGAGGACGGGCCGACGACGAGGATCCCGCCGTTCTCGAAGCGCCGGCGGTCGGAGTAGAGCAGGTAGGCGGCGCGGTGCAGGGCCACCACCGTCTTGCCGGTGCCGGGTCCGCCGGTGATCTCGGTGATGCCGCGGGCGGAGGCACGGATCGCCTCGTCCTGGTGGCGCTGGATGGTCGCCACGATGTCGCGCATCTGGGCACCACGGCTGCGGGTGAGGGCGGCGAGCAGGGCGCCGTCGCCGACGACCACGAGGTCGTCGGGCGCTTCGGCCACCATGAGGTCGTCCTCGACCCCGACGACGTCAGGTCCCTTGCAGCGCAGCACCCTTCGGCGCAGCACGTCCATCGGCTCCACCGGGGTGGCCCGGTAGAACGCCGCGGCAGCAGGCGCGCGCCAGTCCACGACGAGCGGCTCGTAGTCGTCGTCGCGGACCCCGAGACGACCGATGTAGCGCGTCTCGCGGTCACGCTCGAGGCCTTCGCGGGACAGGGCGTGGTCGAGGTCGAGCCGACCGAAGACGAGCCCCTCGAACTGCGTGTCGAGCGTCGAGCGCCGACGCGCCGCGTTGAAGACCAGGGCGTCGCGCTCGAACAGCCCGGTCAGCTCCTCGTCACGGACGTCACCCGTGCGGTCGGTCCGGCCGCGCGCGAGGCCGTCGGTCTCGACCAGCCCGGCCCGCAGCTTGGCCTTGGCCAGCTCGGCGTAGACGAGGTCCACGTGCGTCTGTTCGACGGCGATCTCACGCGCCACCTCGGCGGTGGTCGCCTTGTTGGAGGTGGTGGACTGATGATCCGGAGTCGTCACGGTGGTGACTTTCTTGTCGAACGGCCTGCTCGTCCCGCAGAGAGCGCACGAGTCTAGCCTCGCCTCCGCGGGTCCATGCCGGCATCCCATGCACTCGACGCCGGACCACCGGCGGATCGGCGCCGGCGGCTCCATACCGGACCGTTCAGATCGAGTCCGCGCCGCCCGGCCTGGACCCCGGCCTGGAACCGCGTGCCCGCACCGAGCTGGTCCATGAGGGCGCGGACGCGGCGCTCCACGGTGCGTTGCGAGACCCCCGTCTGGCGGGCGATCGTGGCGTCGGGCGCGCCGGCGGCGAGCAGGGAGAGGATGAGCTGGTCGCGCTGCTCGGCGGCACCGCCCGAACCCGCTCGGTGCAGGGGCGAACCCAGGGTCCAGAGGTGGTCGAACAGCGAGATCAGCGCGAGGACCATCGCCGGCCCCCGGACCAGGGCCGACCCGAAACCCGTCGGGTCGAACGCGCTCACGTCCACGATCGCGGCGGCCTCGTCGACGATGACGCACGAGAACGGGACGCTGGTGGTCAGCCGGAAGCGCTCGCCACCGCGCTCGCGGCCCTCGAGGATCGTGAGCGCGTCGGGGATGTCGAGGATGCGGGTGTCGTAGACCGTCGCCATGTCGAGGACGATGCCCCCGGCACCCCTGCTGGGCTCCTCGTGGCTGTGCATCGGGCTGTCGAAGATGGCATCGGTCCGCGGGGACGGCGCCCGGAACACCCGCACGATCTGGGTGCCGGCGGCGATGGCCTCGGCCGTCACCGCGCCCATCTCGTCCAGGGAGTTGAGGATGCGTATGGTGCCCACGTCCGGGAGTCCGCGGACTGCGCCCGGGCCTGGAAGAACACCTGGGCGAGCTCGTGGGCTGCCGAGCGCGTCTCGCGGGCCCGGCGTTCGTAGCTGAGGGCCAGGGTGGGCAGCGAGATGTCCGGTGGGGCCGACCTCGATGACGCCACCGGGACGCAGCCGGATGAGGCCACGCTGCCTGCAGCACCTTGAGGGAGTGGTCGATGAGGGGCGCCTTCATGCCCTGGGCCACGAGGAGCGACCTGGTCGGCTCCGGGTGCTGGAGGACGGCGAGGTAGACCCTCGTCACCGCGCCGTCCTCGTCGCCGTCCGGGCTCTCGAGTCCGAGACCGGCTGCGGCGTCGCTCATGGCGTCACGTCCATGCGGTGCTCCTCGGTCCGGGCCGGGTCGTCATCCCGGTCGTCACGGTGGTCGACACCACCCACGCTGTCGACACCACCCCATGCTGCTGGGCTGGCGAGATCCCGTCAATGGCGCAAGTCCGCCATCTCTGGGCTTTACCTGCGAACCGGTCATGGTCCACTCTGGTGTGAGTCGACCTTGTCGACCCACGTGCCCGGTTCGCAGGTTCCCCCGCCAGGCGACCGCACGTCGGCTGCGCGGCGTCCCAGGGAGAATGTCCCCCCTGCCTCCCCGGGACGCCGCGCACTCATCTCCCCGGCGGTTCTCTACGCTGGCACCGTGAAGGTTCTCGTCGTCGGGTCCGGTGCTCGTGAGCACGCCATCGTCAAGGCGCTGGGCGCCGACCCGGACGTGGACGCGGTCGTGGTGGCCCCGGGCAACCCGGGCATGGACGCGATCGCCCTGTGCGAGGCGCTTCCAGGGGGCCTGCTCGACGGTGACGGTGTGGCCGACCTCGCCCGCCGCCACGGCGTCGACCTCGTCGTCATCGGCCCGGAGGCACCGTTGGTGGCTGGGGTGGCCGACATGGTGCGCGACGCAGGCTTCGCCGTCTTCGGTCCGTCGGCCGAGGCCGCCCGGCTCGAAGGCAGCAAGGCGTTCGCCAAGGAGATCATGGCCGCCGCCGAGGTACCGACGGCCCTGGCCCGGGTGTGCACGACGCTGGAGGAGGTGGCCGATGCGCTCGACGCGATGGGCGCTCCCTACGTGGTCAAGGACGACGGGCTCGCCGCGGGCAAGGGCGTCGTCGTCACCGACGACCGCGACGCGGCGCTCGCGCACGCGCGTGGCTGCCTGGCCAAGGACGACGGCCGCGTCGTCATCGAGGAGTTCCTCGACGGGCCGGAGGTGTCGTTGTTCGTGCTCTGCGACGGCGAGACCGTCGTGCCGCTGGCTCCCGCCCAGGACTTCAAGCGGGTCTTCGACGGTGACCGCGGCCCCAACACCGGTGGCATGGGCGCCTACTCGCCCCTCGACTGGGCCCCGGCCACGATGGTCGACGAGCTCGTCACCCGGGTGGCGCAGCCGACGGTGGACGAGATGCGTCGTCGGGGGACCCCGTTCACCGGTGTGCTGTTCATCGGGCTCGCCCTGACCTCCCGCGGCCCCCGCGTCATCGAGTTCAACGCGCGCTTCGGGGACCCCGAGACACAGGTGGTGCTCGCCCGGCTCCGGACCCCGCTCGGCGGGCTGCTGCTGTCGGCGGCCACCGGCCGCCTGGCCGAGGTCGGGCCGCTGCACTGGTCGTCACAGCACGCGGTCACCGTCGTCGTCGCGTCCCACAACTACCCCGACACCCCGCGCACCGGTGACCCGATCATGGGGATCGAGGACGCCGGCGAGGTGGCGACGGCCTACGTCCTGCACGCCGGCACGGGCCGCGCCGACGACGGCACCCTCGTGTCGGCCGGTGGCCGGGTGCTGTCCGTCGTGGCCCTCGGGGAGAGCCTGAGCCAGGCGCGTGAGCGCGTCTACGAAGGGGTGTCCTCGATCGAGCTCGACGGGTCCCACCACCGCACCGACATCGCCCTGGCCGCCGAGCGCGACGAGCTGCACGTCGGCTGACCCTGCCCCGGTCGCGCCCGTCAGGCCGCCCGGCGGGCGGCAGCCCATCCGGTCGCGCCGACCCCGGCGCTGGCCACCATCACGCCGGCGAACAACCAGCCCGGCAGCATCGGCGCCTGCCAGGCGATGAGGGCGCCGGCGGCCGCCAGGGCCACCGCCTGGGCGACGGAGGCGGTGAGGCTCGAGGCCGCGGTGATGCGGCCCTGGTCGGCGACCGGCGCGAGCCGCAACAGCTGCGTGGACAGCGTCGGCGACACGATCCCCATCCCGATCCCGGCTACACCCCACAGGGCCATGGCCGGGACGACCGGCAGGAGCTCCAGGCTGGTCAGCGCCGGCCCGAGGATCCCGACGGTGATGAGTGCGTAGCCGATCTGGAGGCGGCGGACCGCCGCCACCCGACGCTGGACGACGTCGAGCCCGTGCAGCTGCGAGCCGGCCGCCCAGCACAGCCCGGTCACCGTGAGGCTCGCTCCAGCGGCGGCCGGACCGAAGCCGTGGATGGTGCTGAGCATGAGCGGCAGCAGGCTCCCCGCCGTGCCGAACGCTGCGGCCACGAGGCCACGCAGGGCCACCAGGGCCGGTATGCCGCGGGCGAGCCGCAGCGTCCCGGCCGGCAGCACCGTGCGGACGGCGGGCGCGGTGAGGACCAGCCCGGCGACCACGAGCGCGACCCCGAGCAGGCGGGTGGTGCCCGTCCGGCCGAGCATCGACCCACCGGCCGTGAGGGCGCCGAGCCCGACGGCGGCGAGGGCCGCTGCCCGGACGGCGCGGTGCTCCTGAGCCGTCCACCGGGTGGGCGGGCCGGTCTGCGCGGTCGAGGCCCGCATCGACGGGCGCAGCAGCAGCCAGGCCGGCACCAGCAGGGCGACGCCGATCGCGAAGACCGAACGCCACGACCAGACCTCGGCCATCACCCCGGCGATCGGCGGCCCCAGCAGCGAGGGGAGCACCCACGCGGCAGCGAACGCTGCGAACACCTTGGCCCGCAACGCCTCCGGCAGGGCCCGCGCGAGCAGGACGGTCAGGGACACGTCCATGAGTGCCTCGGCGACACCGGAGCCGAGCCGCCCGAGGGTGAACAGCGCCATACCCGGGGAGAGGGCCATGAGCGACCTGGGAGGCGACGAAGACGGCCATACCGGCCTGCAGGGGACGCACCGGTCCTCGGTGGTCCGCCCAGGCGCCGGCGACGACCGTGGCGAGGACGAACGAGATGAGCGGCGCCGCGCTCGCGGCCCCGAACAACCACAGGCCGTCGAGGTCCTTGGCCACGGTGGGCAGCACCGTCATCGTCGCGCGGTTCTCGAAGGCACCCAGCGTCACCAGGGCGACCGCCCCCACGGCGAAGGGAAGGTGGTCGCGGGTCAACAGGCTCGGGGGACGGCTGTCGTGACGGTTGGTCGCCGTGGTGCTGGGCATGTGCGCCATCCTCAAAGATGAAGTGGACTTCAAGTCAAGGGCGACCTCGCCGGCCCCGGAGAACCGTGTGGCAGGGTGACCCAACCGGACCGGGGGGACGACGCGTTCTGGTGGGTGACGTGTTGGTGGGGTGACGAGGGGAGGTGTCCGTGCGAGGCGTGCTCGAGGAGCAGTTCAGGGAGTTCGCCGGGGTGGCGATCCCGCGGTTGCGACGGATGGCAGTGGCCCTGTGCCGTGACCCGCACCGGGCCGACGACCTCGTGCAGACCACCCTGGAGAAGATGTACGGCGTGTGGCCGAGGGTGCACGAGATGGAGGATCCGCACGCCTACGCGCGCACCGTGCTGGTCCGGACCCTGATCTCCGAGCAGCGCCGGCACTGGTGGACCCGTGAGCACTCGACGGCGGACGCCGGGGAGCGCGAGGTCGCGGCCGCAGATCACCTCGACGACCGGCTCGACCTGCGGGCCGCCCTCGGCTCGTTGCCTCCACGTCAGCGGATGGCGGTGGTCCTGCGCCACCTCGAGGACCTCTCGGTGGGAGAGGTGGCGGTGCTGATGGCCTGCTCCGAGGGCACCGTCAAGAGCACGACCAGCGACGGGCTGCGCGCGCTCCGCGCGGTGTTGGCACCGGTGACGAGCGAAGGGAAGCAGTGATGGCCACGGACATGATGGATCGCGCGCCCGAGGGCCTGCGTTCGCTCTATGCCGAGGACCTCGGCCCGGCACCGTTCACCGTCGACGACGTCGTGTCCGGTGGTCGACGGCGACAGCGCCGCCGGGCCGCCGGGGCGATCGGCGCCGCTGTCGCCGCCGCGGCCGTGGTCGGGGTCGGCGCCACGAGCGTGTGGGGCGGTGCGTCGGCCGACCACCGGCCCGTCCAGCCGGCGAGGACCACCGGGCCCACCACCTACCCCGGCTGCGCCACTCAGCCGGACACCTGCGCCGCGGTCGTGGCGGCCTGGTCCCGGGAGGTGGCCGGCTCCGTGGCGGCCGTGCGGACGGTGTCGGCCGCGAAGTACCAGGAGGGGACCCGGGTGCTGACGCAACAGGTCGGCGCCGCTCCCGGAGGAGAACCCGTCGACATCCGGGTGGTCATCTCCCCGTCCTCGACCGCGTCGCTGGACGAGGCCGCGGTCGACCGGGTGAGGAACCTCGTGCGCCTGCCGGGTCTGCCCGTCGCGGTCGATCGCTGGACGGTCCAGCGCAAGGGCAGCGCCTTCGACCGGTTCACCGTCCCGAAGGGCGACTTCGCGAGGTCCGTCGGGGTGCAGGTGGACGTCACCGGCGGGGCCCCGGGCGGGGGGCCGTCCGCCACGGCTGCTCGCGACGTGCGGACGCCGACGAGCTGGACGCCGACGTGGTGGACGCCGGCCAGTGTCGGCGACCTCGTCACCCGCATCTACGGCACCGATGCGGTCGCGGTCGCCCAGCCGTCGGTGGAGCAGGGCGTGGCGGGGCAGCTGCGGAGCGTGGGGTGCTCTCTCGACCAGGACAAGTGCACGCTCTCGATGTGGTCCACCTGGGCCCGCCGCTACCTCGACCAGACGATCGTCGTCGAGGACTGGCAGCGCTTCGTCAGGGTCCCCGGGGGGAACGACTGGCAGGGGTACTCCCAGCTCGCGTCCATCGGTGGCACGGACCTGGGCCAGGTGACGTTGAGCGTGGGTGAGGACGTCGACCGGTATGGCGGCGTCTTCGGCGACGCGACCGGTGACCCGGGACAGGTCCGCACCGTGCAGCTCCCCTTCAGCGGCAGGGCCGAGGTGCACAGCTGGCTCGATGGTGACGAGAAGCGGGTGCTGTGGCTCGTCCACGGCAACGGCACGGACACTGGTCCGCGACGCCTCCTGGTCAGGAGCTTCTCTCACCCGGCGCCGTCGGGCCCCTCGGCCCGGCAGGTCCTGCCGGGCTGGTCGGACGCCGCTGCCGTCGCCCTCCTCGAGGCCGTGCGGTGACGGGCTGGGAGGATGTCGGCCATGACGTCCTCCCAGCCGCTCACGGTGCCCGGCTACGCCCACGTCTACTCGGGCAAGGTCCGTGACCTCTACGCCCCGCTCGACGACTCCGGCGCCCCGCGCAACGACCAGCTGCTCCTCGTCGCGAGCGACCGGATGTCGGCCTACGACTTCGTCCTCGACACCCCCATCCCCGACAAGGGCGCGGTCCTGACGCAGCTGTCGCTGTGGTGGTTCGAGCGGCTCCAGGACCTCGTGCCCAACCACGTCGTGTCGGCCGACGTGCCCGACGTCGTCGCCGGCCGCGCGGTGCTGGTCAAGCGGCTCGCCATGCTCCCCGTCGAGTGCGTCGCCCGCGCCTACCTCACCGGTGGCGGCCTCACCGAGTACCGCGCGGACGGCCACGTCTCCGGCGTCGCCCTCCCCGACGGCCTCGTCGACGGCTCGCGCCTGCCCGAGCCGGTGTTCACCCCGTCCACCAAGGCGCCCCTGGGTGAGCACGACCAGCCCATGCCGTATGCCGCCGTGGAGGCCGAGATCGGCTCTCCCCTCGCGGCCCGGGTCCGCGACCTGACCACCGCGATCCTTGCGCGGGGCAACGAGATCGCCGCCGAGCGCGGCATCCTCATCGCCGACACCAAGGTCGAGTTCGGTCTCGATGGCGACGACGTCGTCCTCGCCGATGAGGTGCTCACCCCGGACTCCTCGCGGTTCTGGCCGGCCGAGCTGTGGGAGCCGGGCCACCCGCAGCCCTCCTACGACAAGCAGTACGTCCGCGACTGGCTGACGTCGTCGGCCAGCGGGTGGGACAAGGCGTCGGGCGAGGCCCCGCCGGACCTCCCCGAGGACGTCGTGGCCCAGACCCGGGCCAAGTACGTCGAGGCCTACGAGCGCCTCACCGGTCGCACCTTCTCCTGACCCGCCCGCGGGCGTAGCCTGCCGACGTGGAGGACCTGGAGGGTCACCCGGCCCTGGCAGCGGCGAGCCTCGCTGCCCGAGCCCACCTCGACGGGCTGCGTGAGCGGCGCGTCGGGGCGCCCGCCGACGTCAGCGGCGAACAGCTTCGGGCCTCGCTCGGCGGCCCGGTGCCGCCCCACGGGACCGACCCGGCAGAGGTCATCGAACGGCTCGTCGCCGCGGCCGGGCCGGGCCTGGTCGCCTCCAGCGGGCCCCGCTACTTCGGGTACGTCGTCGGCGGCACCCTCGAGGCGGCGATGGCCGCCGACTGGTTGGCCGTCGCCTGGGACCAGGTCGCCGGCCTCGAGGTGATGTCGCCGGCTGCCGCCGCGGTCGAGGAGGTCGCGGGCGGCTGGCTGCTGGACCTGCTCGGACTGCCGCAGGACGCGTCGTTCGGGTTCCCGACGGGCGCGCAGATGGCCAACTTCACGGCGCTCGCCACCGCCCGCCACGCAGTGCTCGCCCAGGCCGGTTGGGACGTCGAGGCCGACGGCCTGCAGGGGGCGCCACGCATCCAGGTCGTCGTCGGCGGCCAGGTGCACGCGACGGTGCCGCAGGCCCTGCGGTTGGCCGGGCTCGGCAGCCGGCCCGATGTCGCCGACAGCGACGACCAGGGGCGGATGCGTCCGGAGGCGCTCGACCGGGTGTTGCGCCGCGACGGGGGACCGGTGATCGTCTGCGCCCAGGCGGGCAACGTCAACACCGGTGCGTTCGACCCGTTTCCCGACATCGCGGACCTGTGCGGGTCGGTCGGCGCCTGGCTGCACGTGGATGGTGCCTTCGGCCTGTGGGCCGGCGCGAGCGACCGGCTGCGGCCCCTGGTCCGTGGGGTGGAGCGCGCGGACTCCTGGGCCACCGACTGCCACAAGTGGCTCAACGTGCCCTACGACTGCGCCTTCGTCGCCACCCGTGATCCCGTGGCCCACGTCGCAGCGATGTCGTGGGAGGCGCCCTACGTCGTGCCCGGCGCCGGCCGCGACCCCTACCGCTACGTCCCCGAGGCCTCCCGGCGGGCCAGGGGGTTCGCCGTCTGGGCGGCTCTGTCGCAGCTCGGCAGGGACGGGGTCGCGGACCTCGTGGACCGGTCCTGGGGGCATGCGATGCGTTTCGCCTCCGCCCTCGCGGACGCGGATCCCGGGGTCGAGGTGCTCAACGACGTCGTCCTCAACCAGGTGCTCGTCCGGTTCGACGACTCCGACGACGTGACGCACGCGGTCATCACGGGTGTGCAGGACGGCGGCGAGGCGTGGCTCGGCGGCAGCACCTGGCAGGGGAGCGCGGTGATGCGCATCTCGGTGTCGGGGTGGATGACCACCGCGGACGACGTCGACCGTTCGGCGGCTGCGGTCCTGAAGGCCCTCGCGTCCGCGCGCAGCTGAGGGTGCCTCCTAGGCGCGGACCGGGGTCAGCAGCGCGAGGGGGATGGTCCGCGACGTCTTCTGCTCGTACTTGCCGAACGGTGGGCACCGGACGAGGACGACGTCCTTCCAGGCCGCGTCGCGCTCCTCGTCGGTGAGCTCCCGGACCGTGACGGAGTCCGACTGCCGCCCACGCTGGACCTCGGCGCGGCTGGCGGCGCGCAGGTTCCGGAACCACTGCGGGTCCTGGGGGAGGCCTCCGGCCGAGCCCACCACGAGGTAGCCGCCCTCGTGCTCGAAGTACCCGACGGGGGTCGTGCGGGGCTGGCCCGACTTGCGGCCGGTGACGGTGAGCAGAAGCACCGGTACGCCGCCCGAGGCCTTGCCGCCGACCCGTCCGCCGGTGACCTTGTAGACGGCGACAGCCGCCTTGTTGGCGGTCCGCATCAGGGTCTTCATCACGGGGTTCATGGCGCCTCCAAGCCGCTCTCCTGCGGACGTTCCTCGCCCCGCGGCGAGGTGTCAACCACCGTCCCCGGCGGCGACGGGTCTCGGCGATCCTGCTTCGGTGGGCGGTGGCGTGCGGCACACTGACGCGATGCAGTGGCTGGGGTCCTTGCGAGCCAAGGGGCGGGCGCGGGGGTGGCACCTCAACGCCGTCGAGTTCGTCGTCCTCGTCTTCCTCGTGTCCCGGGTGGTGTTCCTCGTCCAGCGGCTCGACCGCGAAGGTGCGAGCCTCGGGGCCGCCGTGATCCTGGCGGTCTGCGCCTTCGCCCTCGGGGTGCTGCTGCGCGACGTCCTTCGGGATCGAACCGGTACCCGGCGCGAGGGCTGAGGGCAGACCACCCGGCGTCCGGGAGGTGACCACGCGGCATACCTGCTCCGTCGCCCGGATAGACTGCGGTCGCTTCCATCCCCCGCGCTAGTCCCGTGCTGAACCCAGGAGACACCCGAATGGGCCACGTCGTCATTGACGTCATGCTGAAGCCAGAGATCCTCGACCCCCAGGGTCAGGCCGTGAACGGGGCACTCCCCCGGCTCGGCTTCGAACAGTTCACGGATGTGAGGCAGGGCAAGCGCTTCGTCCTCACCGTGGACGGAGAGGTCACCGACGAGGTGCTCGCGGCGGCGCGGGAGGCGGCCGAGAAGCTGCTCTCCAACCCCGTCATCGAGGACGTCGTGTCTGTCCGGGCGCAGCAGGACGGCGCCACCCCCGACACCAAGGACCCCGGCCAGTGAAGGTCGGGGTCGTCACGTTCCCGGGCTCGCTCGACGACCGGGACGCCGCCCGTGCGGTGCGCGCCGTCGGCGCCGAAGCCGTCAGCCTGTGGCACGGCGACGCGGACCTCAAGGGCGTCGACGCGGTCATCCTCCCGGGTGGGTTCTCGTACGGCGACTACCTGCGGTGCGGTGCGATCGCCCGCTTCGCGCCGGTCATGGACGCCCTCATCCCGGCCGCTCAGAGCGGGTTGCCGGTCCTCGGCATCTGCAACGGGTTCCAGGTGCTCTGCGAGAGCCACCTGCTGCCCGGTGCGCTGATCCGCAACGACCACCGCAAGTTCAACTGCGTCGACCAGCGCCTCGTCGTCGAGAACGCGTCGACCGCCTGGACCTCCGACTTCGAGGCCGGCCAGGAGATCGAGATCGTCCTCAAGAACGGCGAGGGCGGGTTCGTCGCCGACGAGCGCACGCTCGACGAGCTCGAGGGCGAGGGCCGCGTGGTCTTCCGGTATGCCGGTGACAACCCCAACGGCTCCTACCGCGCCATCGCGGGCATCAGCAACGACCGCGGCAACATCGTGGGCCTCATGCCCCACCCGGAGCACTGCGTCGAGGAGGGCTACGGCCCCTCGACCGACGGGCTCCCCTTCTTCACTTCTGTTCTGCGACAGGTGGTTTCAGCATGACGGCCCAGGTCGACCGTCCGACGCTCGACACGGTCTCGCACGCGGCGACCACGCCCGACACCGAGCAGCCGTGGAGCGAGCTCGGGCTCAAGCCCGACGAGTACGCCGAGATCCGCCAGATCGTCGGTCGCCGTCCCACCAGCGCCGAGCTCGCGATGTACTCGGTCATGTGGAGCGAGCACTGCTCCTACAAGTCGTCCAAGGTGCACTTCTCGCTCTGGGGCGAGAACACCACCGACGAGATGCGCGAGAAGCTCCTCGTCGGCATCGGTGAGAACGCCGGCGTCGTCGACATCGGCGACGGCTGGGCGGTGACCTTCAAGGTCGAGTCGCACAACCACCCGTCCTACGTCGAGCCCTACCAGGGTGCGGCCACGGGGGTCGGCGGCATCATCCGCGACATCATGTCGATGGGCGCCCGCCCGATCGCGATCATGGACCCGCTGCGGTTCGGCAACCTCCACCACCCCGACACCCAGCGGGTGCTCCCCGGAGTCGTCGCGGGCGTCGGTGGCTACGGCAACTGCATCGGCCTGCCGAACATCGGCGGCGAAGTCGTCTTCGACGACTGCTACCAAGGGAACCCGCTCGTCAACGCCCTGTGCGTCGGCGCCATGCGCGTCGAGGACATCCACCTCGCCAAGGCCTCGGGCGTCGGCAACAAGGTGATCCTCTTCGGTGCCAGGACCGGCGGCGACGGCATCGGCGGGGTCTCGGTCCTCGCGTCGGAGACCTTCGACGAGGGCGGCCCCACCAAGCGCCCCGCGGTCCAGGTCGGCGACCCGTTCGCCGAGAAGGTGCTCATCGAGTGCTGCCTGGACCTGTATGCCGCGCACGTCGTGGACGGCATCCAGGACCTCGGCGGTGCGGGCCTGTCCTGCGCCACCAGCGAGCTCGCCTCCAACGGTGACGGCGGGATGCAGATCGAGCTCGACCGCGTGCCGCTGCGCGACGCCTCCCTCCGGCCTGAGGAGATCCTCATGTCGGAGAGCCAGGAGCGGATGATGGCTGTCGTGGCCCCTGAGCACCTCGACGAGTTCATGGCCATCACCGACCGCTGGGACGTCGAGGCCACCGTCCTCGGCGAGGTCACCGACGGCGACCACCTCGTCATCACCTGGCACGGCGAGGTCATCGTCGACGTGCCGCCGCGCTCGGTCGCCCACGAGGGGCCGACCTACCACCGCCCGCTGGCCCGTCCCGACTACCTGGACGTGTTGCAGGCCAACGGGACCGCGACGCTCCCCAAGCCGGTCGACGGTGACGGGCTGAAGTCCGACCTGCTCACCCTGCTCGCCTCGCCCAACCTGTGCGACAAGTCGTGGATCACCGACCAGTACGACCGCTACGTCCTCGGCAACACCGCGCTCGCGATGCCCGACGACGCCGGAGTGGTCCGCGTCGACGAGGAGACCGGCCGCGGGGTCGCGATCTCGACCGACTGCAACAGCCGGTTCGCCAAGCTCGACCCCTACACCGGGGCCCAGCTCGCGCTGGCCGAGTCGTTCCGCAACGTCGCCACGGCCGGGGCCGTCCCGATCGCCGTCACCGACTGCCTCAACTTCGGCTCCCCGGAGGACCCGGGCGTCATGTGGCAGTTCCGTGAGTCGGTCAAGGGCATCGCCGAGGGCTGCAAGACCCTCGGCATCCCGGTGACCGGTGGCAACGTCAGCTTCTACAACCAGACCGGCGAGACGGCCATCCACCCGACCCCGGTCATCGGCGTGCTCGGCGTCATGGACGACGTCGCTCGCCGCACGCCCTCGGGGTGGAAGGCACCGGGCCAGGTCATCTACCTGCTCGGCACCACCCACGACGAGCTCGACGGTGGCGAGTGGGCGCACGTCGTCCACGGGCACCTCGGTGGGCTGCCGCCGAAGGTCGACCTCGGCGCGGAGCAGCTGCTCGCGGACATCCTCGTCAACGCCAGCCGTGACGGCCTCGTCGACGCGGCCCACGACCTGTCCGACGGCGGCCTGGCCGTCGCGCTCGCCGAGGCGACGATGCGGTACGGCGTCGGGGCGCGGATCTGGCTGGACGAGGTGTGCGAGCGCGACGGCATCGACGCGTTCACCGCGCTGTTCAGCGAGTCGACCGCCCGCGTCGTCGTCAGCGTCCCGCGCTCGGAGGAGGTGCGGTTCACCGACATGTGCACCGCACGGGGCCAGGTCCACGCGCGCATCGGAGTGGTCGACGACGAGACCGACGGCCTTGACGTGCAGGGGCATTTCACGGTGGGTCTGTCCACGATGACCCAGGCCCACACGCGTACGCTGCGTGAGGTCTTTGCCGGCTGAGCCGGACCCGTCAGCTGGTCGACACCGTCGTCGACCCGCTCAGCAGAGGAGCCCCGTGAGCTCAGTCCAGGACCTCGCCCGCCGTGAGGCGATCGAGGACTACGAGGTGCTCGGCCGCCCGGCCGAGCCGGACCTCGTGCGGCTCGTCGAGCTCGCAGCAGCCGTCTGCGACGTGCCGACCGCCGTCATCAACATCATCGACGACCGCGAGCAGCACCAGATCGCGGCGATCGGCCTGACGGCCAGCGTCTGCTCGCGCGAGGACTCCATGTGCGCGCGGGTGATCGAGGACCCGAAGCTCGTGGCGGTGCCCGACGCCCGCCTCGACGACCGGTTCAAGGACAACCCCTTCGTCACCGGGGTCATCGCGAACGTCCGGTTCTACGCCTCGAGCCCCTTGGTCACCCCCGCGGGCGTCCCCATCGGCACCCTCTGCGTGTTCGACGACGAGCCGCGAGGCATGTCCGAGGCCGCGAGCAAGGCCCTGGGCGTGCTGGCGGCACAGGTGGTCGACGTCCTCGAGCTGAGGCGCCTCACCCGGGAGCTCGCGCGCTCCAACGAGCAGCTGACCCATTTCGCCGGTCAGGTCAGCCACGACCTGCGCAACCCGTTGGCGGCGTTGACGGGGTTCCTCGAGCTGGCCGCCGACAGCCCTGAGCTGGCGGACGCCCCGGACGCCGCCGAGCTGCTGGCCCGTGCCGAGTCCTCGGCCGCGCGGATGACCGCCATGATCGGTGACCTGCTCGACTTCGCGCGGATCGGCGGTGGCGGTCGGACCGCCCTGGTCGACCTCCAGGGCGAGGCCGGCGCCGTTCTAGAGGACCTGTCCGCCCAGATCGTCGAGGCAGGTGCCGACGTGCAGGTCGACGGCCTGCCCAAGGTCTCCGGCGACCCCACCCTGCTGCGTGCTCTCCTCCAGAACCTCATCGCCAACGCGGTCAAGTTCAGTGCCGCCGCCGACGGCCAGCGGCCAGTCGTCCGGGTCGGGGCCGAGCAGATCACCGGTGGCTGGCGGGTGACGGTGGACGACAACGGTCCCGGCGTCCCTGAGCAGGACCGTGACCGCGTCTTCGAGCTGCTGGCCCGCGGCGACGACAAGCAGGACGTCGAGGGTCTGGGCATCGGCCTGAGCACGTGTCGCCGCATCGTGCAGTCGCACGGCGGCCGCATCGGCATCGCCGATGCGGCCGAGCTCGGCGGGGCCAGTGTCTGGGTGTCCTTCCCGGACGGCGCTCACGCCTAGGACTGCCGGCGCACGACAGCGGCCGCGGGGAACCGAGAGCTGCCCTGGGCGCGGTACCCGCACACAGCGAGGGGCCCGGTCACGCTTCCCCCTGCGTGGCCGGGCCCCTCGTCCCCTGTGGTGTCCCCTGGTGTGAACAGTAGGCCCGGGCACCGACGAGCGTCGATGGGTAGAACTACCCATTCTTTGCTCCCGACCGGCTTGCTCCCGACCGGCTCGGTCCCGCCGCGCGGGCGCGTGCGCCGGCTGCCTACGATGGACGGTATGCCGCCGCGCCGCCGAGTCCCTGTCACCTCCGGGCGGGCCGCGGTCGAGCGCTGGCGCCGGGCCGGCGACGAGGCGGCTCGGGAGGACCTCGCCACCGCCGTGCGCTACGCCCTCGAGGAGCTCGCGACGGTGGCGCCCGGACGCAGCGTCGAGGTGCGTGTCCCGCCGTTCGGTGCGGTCCAGTGCGTGGCCGGCACGACCCATACGCGGGGCACACCACCCAACGTCGTCGAGACCGACGCGCAGACCTGGCTGAAGGTGGCCACCGGCGCCCTGAGCTGGGACGGCGCGTGGGACGCCGGGAGCCTGCGGGTCAGCGGCCACCGGGCCGACCTCACGGCATACCTGCCGCTGGTCTGACCGGGCAGGGCTCACTCCCCGGGCAGGCGGAACCCGATCTGCTCGCGGACGGTGTCCATCGCGTCCATCACCCGCAGCGTCTCCGCCCACGGGAGGAGCGGTGACTCGAGGAGCCGGGCATCGACGCACGCGGCCACCTCGACGATCTCGTGGTGCAGACCGTGCTCGCGGTCGCTGGGCTCCAGGACGTCGAGCACCTCGCCGTCGGGCGACAGGAGGGTGAGCGTCGACTGGCCGTAGAACGCGCCGCTGAGCTCCAGCCGGGCCCGCGTGCCGGAGATCGACGCCGTGGTCGGGGTGCTCGACACCATGCTGGCGCTGAGCACGCCCAGGGCCCCGGCGGCGTTCTGCACGACGACCGCCTCCTGCGCGTCGACCCCTTCGGGGGTGAGGGTCCCGGTGGCCTGCAGGGAGTCGAACTCACCGAGCACCAATGACGCGAACGAGATCGGGTAGACGCACAGGTCGAGCAGCGCGCCCCCGGCCAGCGCCGGGTCGCTCAGGCGTTGCGGGCCTCCGGGGTAGAGCTGCTGGCCGTGGTCGGCCGTGACCATCTGCACCCGGCCGAGCAGGCCCTGCTCGAGCACCTGACGCACGACGTCCACGTGGGGCAGGAACCGCGTCCACATGGCCTCCATCGCGAAGAGGTTCGCCCGGCTCGCGGTGTCGAGGACGGCCCTGGCCTCGGCGCCGTTGCGGGTGAACGCCTTCTCCACGAGCACCGGCTTGCCCGCCTCGAGGGCGAGCTGGGCGTGGGCGAGGTGCTCGGAGTGCGGCGACGCGACATACACGGCGTCGACGTGCGGGTCGGTCACGAGCTCCTCGTAGGAGCCGTAGGCGACCTCGACCCCGAACTCGTCACGGTAGGCCTGCGCCCGTTCGAGGCTGCGGGACGCGACCGCCCTGATCTCCTGGTTGGTCCGCGCGCGCAGCGCCCGCCCGAAGGTGCGGGCGATGCCACCGGGGGCGATCACCCCCCAGCGCAGCACCGGCGCGGACCGGGGGTCGGGGACTCGCGGTGCGGGCAGCAGGAGGGGAGGGGACATGGGTTCCATCCTGCCGCGTGCGGCCCGGTATGGCGCGGGTCGCGGTCGGGCGGCGCGGTCGCCTCAGCGCACCCGCCAGCCCTCGACCCCCGGCGGCTCGGGGGAGGCCTCGGCGTCAGCGTCGGTGAAGGGCTGCGCGGAGCCGAGCGCCTTGGCCAGGGACGGGCCGTGCAGCAGCGTGGCGGAGAAGGCGGTCATGGCGACCCGGCGGGTCAGGGCAGCCAGGGGCAGCGGCTGGGCGCTCGCGACGACGACGGTGTTGCCGAAGCGACGACCTTTGCGGACCTCCGACGTGGCGATCGCGGCGGTGTGCGGCAGGACCGAGGCGATGCCGGCATGCAACCGGGCGAGGTGGCGCCGGTTCGGTTCGTCGGCGGTGTTCATCGCGAGCAGCCCTCCGGGACGCAGCACCCGCGCCACGTCGGTGAACCACTGCGTGGAGGTGAGCTCGGCGGGCACGCGCCCGGCGGCAAACGCGTCGACGACGACGAGGTCGGCGCTGTCGTCGGCGAGCTGACGCAGGCCGCTGCGGCCGTCGACGGGACGCACCCGGATCCGGTGGCCGCGCGGTAGAGGAAGGGTCTGGCGCACCGCCTGCGTCACGGCGTCGGCGGGCTCGAGGACGATCTGCGGCGACCCGGGCCTGGTGTGCGCGACATAGCGGGGCAGGGTCAGCCCGGCCCCGCCCACGTGCGTCGCCGCGACAGCACCCTCGGGAAGGGCGTCGACGACGGCGGCGAGGAACTGGACGTACTCGAAGACGAGCGAGCCCGGGGTCGTCCACGTCGACGTAGGACTGCGGGTGGCCGTCGATCATCACGACCGTGCCCCCCGTCTCGTCGACGACGAACTCGACGGACGACCTCTCCGGCCCGCGGTCCCGACGAGGCATCGTCAGGGACGCAGCAGCGACTTGATCGCGCGGCGCTCGTCCATCGCGGCATACGCCTCGGCGACCTCGGCCAGCGGCAGCTCGAGGTCGAACACCGCGCCCGGGCTGATCGTCCCGGCAAGGACGTCGTCACGCAGCTGCGGGAGGTACTGCCGGGCCGGGGCGATGCCGCCGGCGATGCCGACGTTGCGGGCGAACATGTCACGGACGGGGTACTCGATGCCGTGCGGCACCCCCACGTAGCCCACGGTCGCGCCGGGACGGGCCGCGGCGATCGCGGTGTGCATCGACTCGTTGGTGCCGACGCACTCCAGGACGGCGTCGGCACCGACGCCGTCGGTGAGCTCCTTGACGGCGGCCACGGCGTCGTCGCCGCGCACCTCGACGACGTCGGTGGCCCCGAAGTCGCGGGCGACGGCCTGCCGCGAGGCGTGGCGGGACATGGCGATGATCCGCTCGGCCCCCATCCGCGCTGCGGCCAGGACGCCACTCAGGCCGACGGCCCCGTCGCCCACGACGACGACCGTGTCACCCTCGGAGACCCGTGCGGCCACCCCCGCGTGCCAGCCCGTGCCCATGACGTCCGAGAGGGTGAGCAGGGAGGGGATCATCGAGTCGTCCGGCACCTCGCGGGTCGAGACGAGGGTCCCGTCGGCCAGCGGCACGCGGACGTACTCGCCCTGGCCGCCGTCAGCCATGACGCCGTCGCGGTCCGGGCCGCCCCAGAAGCCACCGTGCGAGCACCTGGACTGGATGCCGACGCGGCAGTGCGGGCAGGTGTTGTCGGAGTACATGAACGGCGCGATGACGAAGTCGCCCGGTCGCAGGCTGCGGACCCCGGCCCCGACCTCCTCCACGATGCCGACGAACTCGTGGCCGATGCGGGTCGGCTCGGTGACCTCGTTGACGCCGCGGTAGGGCCACAGGTCGCTGCCGCAGACGCAGGACGCGGTGACGCGCACCAGCGCGTCGGTGGGCTCGACCAGGACGGGGTCAGGGACCTCGTCGAGACGGATGTCGCCGGGCGCGTGCAGGATCGTGGCCTTCATGGGACCCAGCCTCCCACGCGGGCACCGGCGGTCCGCGGCGGCATACAGTCTCGGGATGCGCGTCGGAATCACCATCCTGCCCGAGCACTCCTGGTCCGAGGCTGCGCCGCTGTGGCGGCGAGCCGAGGAGTACGGCTTCGACCACGCCTGGACCTACGACCACCTGGTCTGGAGCGGGCTGCAGGACTCCCCGTGGTTCGGGGCGCTGCCGACGCTCACCGCGGCAGCCACGGTCACCTCGACGATCCGGCTCGGCACCTTCGTCAGCTCGCCGAACTACCGGCACCCCTACACGTTCCTGCGCGACCTGCTCGCGGTCGACGACATCTCCGGCGGTCGCTTGATCTGTGGTCTGGGCACCGGCGGCGACCTCGACTCACGGATCCTTGGGGAGGAACGACCTCTCAAGGAGCGGGTCGACCGGTTCCACGAGTTCGTGGAGGTCCTGGACCGGCTGATGCACGAGGACCACGTCGACCACGACGGCAAGCACTTCCGCACCGTCGACGCGCGCACCCTTCCCGGAGCGGTGCAGCGGCCGCGCCTGCCGTTCCTCGTCGCAGCGAACGGACCCCGCTCGCTGCGGCTCGCTGCGCGCCTCGGGCAGGGCTGGGTCACCTACGGTCGCGGTGGCGACACCTTGGACCAGTGGTGGGACGGGGTCCGCGCCCTCGGCGGACTGCTCGACGAGGCCGAGGCCGGCGCGGAGCGCACTGAACCCCTCGACCGCTACCTCTCGCTCGACGGGTCGCCGCAGTTCTCCCTGGAGAGCGTCGGCGTCTTCGAGGAGATGGTCGGTCGCGCCGCCGACCTGGGCTTCACCGACGTCGTGACCCACTGGCCGCGCGCCGGCTCGCCCTACGCGGGCTCCGAGGCGGTGCTGGATCAGGTCGCCGACCGGCTCGACGAGCTGCGCGGCCAGGTCAGCTGAACGCGAAGGCGGTCCGGGTCAGCTGAAGGCGAAGAGCGCCAGCGGGGCGGTCGTCGGCGACTTCGACCCGCCAGCGGGCTCGAGGGTGATCCCGGCAGCCAGGGCGCTCTTGGCGTCGCCGTCGAGCAGCACGGCCATCGTCGACGCCGCGCCGTGCGGCATGACCCCGGCGCTGACCATGCCCCTGTTGGGCTGGTTGAACCACACCTGGAAGTCCTTGCCGTCGGGCGCCGCCGGCATGTTGTCGGCGATGATCACGGCCTTGCCCAGCGAGGGGCTGCGGACGATGGTCACCTTGGCGCCGTCGACGGTCTGGACGACGCGCTGGGCATCAGAAGCCTCGAGAACGCGCTCGGAGGCCGAGATCTGGGTGCCCTGACCGTTGTCCCAAGGGCTCCAGGCGATGCCACCGGCGATCAGGGCGACCGCAGCCGCGGCGCCGACGAGCCACTCGGCGACGGGGCGACGACGACGCATCGGGACGACGTTGGCCGGCAGTGCGGCGGCCTGGGTGCCCGCGGCAGGCTGGGTGCCGGCGGGCTGGGTGTCCGCGGCAGGCTCGGCGCCGTCGACGACCGGAAGGCTCACCAGAGGGGCACCGGTCGGACCGCCGGGGGTGACGGTGGCTACGGTGCGGGCCTCGCCGGTGTGCTCGAGAGGGGGCAGCGGACGGACCGTGCGGATCCCGGCAAGGACCGAGGCACGCATCGAGGCGGGAGGGGCGACCTCGCTGACGAGGGACAGGCTCGAGGCTGCCGCCCGGAGGCTCTGCACCTCGTCCGTGCACTCGGGGCACTCGGCGAGGTGCAGCTCGAAGGCGGCGCGCTCCTGCTCGTCGACGGCGTCGACGGCATACGCACCCACCAGGCTGTGGACGTCGGCACTCATAGCTGCACCCCCAAGGTGTCTCGCAGACGGATCAAGCCGTCACGTATTCGGGTCTTCGCCGTCCCCAGGGGGACGTCGAGGAGGGAAGCAACCTCGGTATGGGTGTAGCCACCGAAGTAGGCCAGCTCGACCGCCTTGCGCTGGGTCTCCGTGAGGGAGTCCATCGCGTTGCGCACCCGCTGGGCGTCCAGGCTGCGCTCCACCGCCTCCACCGTCTGGTCGAAGGACCGCTCCTGGTTGCGCGAACCGTAGCTGTCCTCACGATCGGTGGACGCCTGGGCGGACCGCACCCGGTCGACCGCCTTGCGGTGGGCGATGGTGAGCATCCAGCTCACCGGGCTCCCACGCTCGGGGTCGAACCGGGCGCTGGTGCGCCAGATGTCGAGCAAGGCTTCCTGGGCGACCTCTTCGGACTGTGCCGGATCCCGCACGACCCGAAGGACCAACCCGTAGATCCGGGAGGACACCGCGTCATACAGCTTGGCAAAGGCGGACTCGTCCCCGAGGGAACACATCCGCAACAGCTCTCCGAGGTCCGGTGCCATGACAGGACCTCCCCAGGTCGGGTTGGGACCGGAGGAAGTGGCTGCCATGGACACCATCATCGCTGATCTGGGCTTACTTGGGGAGCAGGACGCCGTCGATGATGTAGACGGTGGCGTTCGCGGTCTGGACGTTGCCACAGATCACGTTGGCCTCGCCGACCTTGAAGGCCTCGCCGGAACCGGTGACGGTGATGGTGCCGCCGCCGAGGGTCTTGTGCTCGCCGGCCAGCGTCTCCGGGGTCAGGCGACCCTCGACGACGTGGTTGGTGAGCACCTTGGTGAGCAGGCCCTTCGGGTCCTTCATCGCGGCGTCCATCGTGGCCTTCGGGACGGCCTTGAACGCGTCGTTGCTCGGGGCGAAGACGGTGATGTCCTTGGCCGAGTTCAGGGTCTGGCCCAGGCCGGCCTCGCCGACGGCGGTGACCAGGGTGGACAGCGCCGGGTTGTTGCTCGCAGCGGTGGCGACCGGGTCGGTGGCCATGCCACTGAACGAGCCCTTGCCCGAGGTGGGGACGGCCGAGCAGCCGGAGCCGAACGGCTTGGCCATCATGGCGTCGGTGGTGCTGGAGGAGGAGGAGCTCGAGCTGCTCGACATGGGCGAGGAGGACGAGGACGAGGATGCGGCGGTGTCCGAGCCAGAGTTGCCACAGGCGGCGAGGCTCAGGGGGAGGGCGAGGCCGAGGACGGCGATGGTGCTACGGCGGGCGAGTCGCATGATGTGGCTCCTTGTTGCATTGACGTTCTGACACCTGGCATTCGGTTCCCGTCGCCATGCGGATTGGATCTGCTCGAAAGATTTCTCGGCGACTTCGCCAGCAGTGACCAAAACCCTTGGGGCGCAACGACAAAGCCCTGCCGAACCAGGTGGCTCGACAGGGGCTCTGACCGCTGGCTCGGTCGAAGACGTTGCGCCAGTAGGCGATCGGTCAGGAGATGAGGACCACGATCGAGTGGTAGCCGGAGGCCCCACCGGGGAACGGGTCGGCCCTCTCCTGGGTCTGCACGGCGCCGGTGCCGTCGGTGGCGCGAACGGTCAGGTCGTGGCGGCCGGTCCTGGCGTCCCACTCCAGGAACCACTGGCGCCAGTAGTCGGTGCCACCGTCGGGTCCCAGCGTGGCCTTCTGCCACGGGCCGTTGTCCACGCGGACCTCGACCTCCTTGATGCCCCGACCCTGGGCCCAGGCGACGCCACCGATCGCGATCTTGCCGGGCTGGTACGTCGCGAGGCCGTGAGGGGTGTCGATGCGGGCTTGGGTCTTGACCGTGCCGTCGGTGAGCCAGTCGCGCTGGGTCCAGTACGCCTTGTCCTTGGCGTAGGTCGTGGCGGTGAGCCTGGTGACCCACTTGGTCGCGCCGACGAAGCCGTACAGACCCGGGGTCACCATGCGGGCGGGGAAGCCGTGGCGCGCGGGCAGCGGCTGGCCGTCCATGGCGACGGCGATGATCGCGTCGCGGTCGTCGGTGAGCGCCTCGATCGGCGTCGAGATGGTCATGCCGTCGGTGGACTCGCTGAGGATCTGGTCGACGTTGCCCTTCACCCCGGCGCGCTGCAGCAGGTCCTTGATGCGCACGCCCTGCCAGAGCGTCGAGGAGATGTACGGGCCGCCGACCTCGTTGCTGACGCAGTTGAGGGTGATGCGCTTCTCGACCATCGGCATCTTGAGCAGCTCGTCGAAGGTGATCGAGTAGGGCTTGTCGACGTCGCCGGCGATCTCGAGCTTCCACGACTCCACGTCCACGCGCGGGATCACCAGGGCGGTGTCGACGCGGTAGAAGTCGTTCGGCGGGGTGCTGAACGGGGTGATGCCCTTGATCTTGGTCTCGAGCCCGGCGGGCAGGGCGGCTTCGGTGCTCTGCGGCGCCGGCAGCCTCACCGAGGCGGGCAGGGTCGGCGGGGCGGCGAGCTTCTGGGCCATGCTCCCGACGGCGACGGCTCCGACCGTTGCGCCGGCGGCACCGATGAGGAAGTTGCGTCGCCCCGTCGCCGTCGGGGTGCCCGGCGCCTGTGCGGTGTGGTCGAGCGGCGACTCGACTGCCGCCGTGCCCTCCCCGGCGCGGCCGTTGAGCAGGCGCAACAACCCGAAGAGGACGCCGACGCCGACGAGGGCAGCCGCGAAGGCGGGCAAGATGTCGGCCGGTCCCGCCGTCGGGCGCAGCATCGCCGCGAGCCCGGCCAGGCCGGCGAGCAGCACGAGCAGGACCCCGGCGAGGCTCGGACGCCTGCGGGCCACGAGGCCGATGCCCATGGCGACGAGGGCAGTCACCAGGCCCACGCTGCCGAGGAGGACAGGCTTGTCGTTGGTGCCGAAGTGCTGGATCGCCCATTCCTTGACCGGGGTGGGCGTGGCGTCGATGACCGTTGAGCCCACCGCCAGGACGGGGGAGGCGGCCGGGTTCACGAGGGCCGCGACGAGGTGACCCACGGCCATCCCGGTGAGTGCCGCGAGCAGGCCGCTGACGGCATACCTCAGGCTCTGGGTCTTCGACGTGGGTTCCATGACCTCCATTCGTACCCGCACGGTCGACGGATGGGTAGTGCGGCCGGTGCCGAGGGTCCGCGGGCGCTGCGGTCCGCAGGGCCCGTGAAGGGTCCGGACGGGGGAGGTAGCGTTGACGTCGTGCCTCCCACCCGTCGCTACCCCAACTTCGTCGCCTTCATCTCCACAGGGGTGATCCTCGGCTTCGTCATCGGGTCGGCGTTCGCGTACTACGGCGGGAGCAACACGACGGAGTACGGCCGCACCTACAGCGCGAGCTCGTCGATCCTGTTCCTCGGGGTGCTCGGCGCCTGCGTGTTCGGCCTCATCGCGGCCGTCGTCGCCGTCCTTCTGGAACGCCGCAACTGACGCCCTTCCCCCTGTGGGAGACTGAGCCACGTGGCACGTGGCGACGGACAGCTGACGCACGACCTCCTTCCGAACGAGAAGGGCCCGCAGGACGCCTGCGGGGTCTTCGGGGTCTGGGCCCCCGGCGAGGAGGTCGCCAAGCTCACCTACTACGGCCTCTACGCGCTGCAGCACCGCGGGCAGGAGTCCGCTGGCATCGCGACCTCCGACGGGCGCAGCATCCTCGTCTACAAGGACATGGGTCTGGTCTCCCAGGTCTTCGACGAGCGGTCGCTCGCCTCCCTCCGCGGACACCTCGCCGTCGGCCACTGCCGCTACTCCACCACCGGTGGCTCCACCTGGGAGAACGCCCAGCCGACCCTCGGCGGTCACGCCGAGTCGACGGTGGCACTGGCGCACAACGGCAACCTCATCAACTCCGCCGAGCTGCGCGACCTCGTCGCCTCCCGCACGCAGGAGGGCTTCGCCCACGGCGGTGGCGAGCTCGTCCGGGGCAACACCACGGACACCGCGCTGGTCACGGCGCTGCTCGCGGACGACCCGGACCGTTCGCTCGAGGCCGCGGCGATGGACATCCTGCCCAAGCTGCAGGGCGCCTTCTGCTTCGTCTTCATGGACGAGCACACCCTGTATGCCGCCCGCGACCCGCAGGGGATCCGTCCCCTGGTCCTCGGTCGCCTCGACCGTGGCTGGGTGGTCGCCTCCGAGACCGCCGCCCTCGACATCGTCGGCGCCTCCCTCATCCGTGAGGTCGAGCCCGGTGAGCTCATCGCCATCGACGAGGACGGCCTGCGCTCGCAGCGGTTCGCCGAGACCGACCGCAAGGGCTGCGTCTTCGAGTACGTCTACCTCGCCCGCCCCGACACGACGATCAACGGCCGCGGTGTCCACGAGTCCCGCGTCGAGATGGGCCGGACGCTCGCGCGCGAGCACCCGGTCGAGGCCGACCTGGTCATGCCGACGCCCGAGTCCGGAACTCCAGCAGCCATCGGCTACGCGCAGGAGTCCGGCATCCCCTACGGCCAGGGCCTGGTCAAGAACTCCTACGTGGGGCGCACGTTCATCGCCCCCTCGCAGACGATCCGCCAGCTCGGTATCCGGCTCAAGCTCAACCCGTTGCGCGAGGTCATCAAGGGCAAGCGCCTGGTCGTCGTCGACGACTCGATCGTGCGCGGCAACACCCAGCGAGCCCTCGTGCGGATGCTGCGCGAGGCCGGGGCCGCCGAGGTGCACGTGCGGATCTCGAGCCCGCCGGTGCGCTGGCCCTGCTTCTACGGCATCGACTTCGCGACCCGCGCCGAGCTGATCGCCACCGGCATCGGGGTGGAGGAGGTCTGCACCTCCATCGGGGCGGACTCGCTCGGCTACATCAGCGAAGAGGGCATGGTCGCCGCCACCGAGCAGCCTGCCGAGCAGCTCTGCACGGCGTGCTTCTCGGGGAAGTACCCGCTCGAGCTCCCCGACTCCAGCCGTCTGGGCAAGAACCTGTTCGAGACCCTGCCCCTGGACGTCGACGGGGTCACGCTCGGCGTCGGCGGCGGCGCCCAGGACGCCCTCACCCGCCCCTGACCTCCCCGCCATCGGTTCGAGGTATTCGCCTACCGGGATCCGGTGGCTGAATACCTCGAACGAGGCAGGTGGCGGGCGGTCAGTCGGGCGTGGGCGGTGACCACCTGGTCCATGAAGCGCCGTTCCTCGAGCCGCAGCCCGACGAGGTTCATGCGCAGGACGGTGTGATCGGTCAGGACGAGCTCGTTCTGGCGCAGGTGGTCGTCCGTGACGGCCAGCCCCATCTGGTGCCCGGCTCCGTCGATCTCCACGGCGAGACCGATGGCCTCCCACGCCACGTCGAGGTACACCCGTCCGCGCATGCCGTGGCGCAGGACCTGTCTGGTTGGCTCCGGCAGGCCGCGGCCGCGGCAGAGCCGGGTGAAGTCGAGCTCCCCCAGGGACTGTGCCCCGAGGGCGATGTCACGCGCCAGCATCGGAATGAGCCGCCGACGCGTGCGACCGCGGGTCGTCTCGGCCGCCTCGAGCAGCTGGGTGCCGGTGCAGAGGCGCTGCTGCACGGGCATCACCATGAGGAGGGCCGCCTGGCGGTCGCTCGTCGCCCACCTGGCGGCCCTGACGGCGGCGAGAGCCGGTCGCGTGCGGAGGATGCCGGTCGTGGCGAGCTCGGCGTCCAGACGCCGGGCGAGCTTGTGCACGCGCACGCCGTCGACCGGATGGAGTGCTGCCGTGTGCTTGACCGACACGTGGACCACATCGTCCTCGAAGCCGGTGAGCCCGGCCGCCTGCAGTGCGCTCACCCCGTCGAGAGCAGCGATGCCGACACCCACCTCCCACACGGCACGTCGCAGCCGGGCGTCGTGGTCCAGCGGGCCGGTGTGCAGGGCGACGGTCTGCCTCCCGTGCAGTCGCCAGCGCCCGGCCGACACCTCGCGACGGATCATGCGGTCGTCGACGCCGACCCCGGCCAGCAGGTCGCGGGACAGCACGCCGTCGACGGCCTCGTGCAGCTGTGCGGCAGCCGCACGCCGCCAGGCGGTCGTCCGCGCCGTCGGGACCTCTGTCGTGGTCATGCGACGACGGTGGCTCGTGGAACCGTTGCGGAGTGGTTGCCCGCCGACGAGCTGTGGACGGCTCGGCGGCGCGCGACCCGTTGTGGACGGAGGCTCCTTCCCCGATCGAGGTATTCGTCTACCGGATCCCGGTAGGCGAATACCTCGAACCGGGGAGGGGAGGGTCGAGGCTGGGGTGGCGGCTAGGCTGACCACGTGAGCGAACCGATCACCTATGCCTCCGCCGGTGTCGACGTCGAGGCGGGTGACCGGGCCGTCGAGCTGATGAAGGCCTCG
The DNA here is from genome assembly GCA_963695205.1 of uncultured Actinomycetota bacterium. Taxonomy (GTDB): domain Bacteria; phylum Actinomycetota; class Actinomycetes; order Actinomycetales; family Dermatophilaceae; genus Pedococcus. The sequence continues at coordinate 203,460 of CAVOGI010000003.1, forward strand.
GTCCGCCGGGCCACCCGGCCCGAGGTGCTCGGTGGGCTCGGGGGCTTCGCCGGCATGTTCGACGCCAGCGCCCTCGTGGGGATGACCCGTCCCGTCCTGGCGACGAGCACCGACGGGGTCGGCACCAAGGTCGCGATCGCCCAGGCGATGGACCGTCACGACACCATCGGGTTCGACCTCGTCGGCATGGTCGTCGACGACATCGTCGTCTGCGGTGCCGAGCCGCTGTTCATGACCGACTACATCGCCACCGGGCGAGTGGTGCCCGAGCGGATCGCGGCCATCGTGTCCGGTATCGCGGCTGCGTGCGAGCAGGCGCGGGTCGCCCTCGTGGGTGGCGAGACGGCCGAGCACCCCGGGTTGCTCGCGCCCGACGAGTACGACGTGGCCGGTGCCGCCACCGGGGTCGTCGAGCACGCCGACGTGCTGGGTCCCGACCGGGTGGCACCCGGAGACGTGGTGCTGGCCCTGGGCTCGAGTGGTCTGCACTCCAACGGGTACTCCCTGGTGCGCAAGGTGGTCGGCGCCGCCGGCTGGCAGCTCGACCGGCACGTCGAGGAGTTCGGACAGACCCTCGGGGAGGAGCTGCTCACCCCGACGCGCGTCTACTCGGCCGACCTCCTGGACCTGATCCGCACCGACGGCATCGACGTGCACGCCCTGTCGCACGTCACCGGTGGAGGTCTGGCGGCCAACCTCGCCCGCGTCCTGCCCCGAGGTGTCTTCGCCCGTCTGGACCGCTCCACGTGGACTCCTCCTGCGGTCTTCTCGACCATCGGCTCGCTCGGCGCGGTGCCTCGGGCGGACCTCGAACGCACCCTCAACATGGGCGTCGGCTTCGTCGCCATGCTCCCCGCCGACCAGGTCGACGCGGCGACGCGCGAGCTGGCCGCGCGCGGCATACCGGCGTGGGCCATCGGCGAGGTGAGCAGCCTGGAGGGCGCACCCGTCGAGAGCGGCGTCGAGGTCGTCCACGGCGCCAAGGGCGTCGACGGCGGGTCGGTGCAGGTCGTCGGCGAGCACCCTCACGCCTGAGTGGAGAACCTCTGTCGCGCGATCCGGCGGACGGCCACACTGAGCGACATGGCCCTTCACTCCCGGTCGACGACCACCGTGTGCTGGTCGGCCGCGATCGGGACGCTCGGGGCCACGATCCTGGTCTTCGCGGGGATGGCGGTGACCGCGGTGTTCGGGGCGGTCGGCACGATCGTGGGCGCGGTGACCACCGAGCACCCGCTCGACACCGGGCCGATCGTCCGCGTGACGGGACTCGCCGTCGTCCTCTGCCTGGCCGTGTCCTGGGGTGGCGGCTGGGTGGTGGCCGGCGCCGAGGAGGGCCTCATCCCGCGGTGGCTCGCCGGGGTGACGACCGGCCTCCTCGGCCTCGGCGCGGGAGTCGTCGTGCTGTCCCTGGGGCTCGGGTTGAGGCCGTTCTGAGTCGGGCTCACCGGCCCGCCGAGTGCCCATGAGGCAGCTGGGCACCCGGTCCGGCCAGGACCTGCTCGCGGGTCCGGCGGTGCGTCCGGGTTGTCCCAGATCTCTGGCGCCGGCCCGCGAACTGGTCCTACCCTCGGCCATGCAGATCTTCGGGGGACAGGGCGAACGAGACCAGGCTGAGCCAGTGGCGCCGGCGGAGGACCCGGTGGAGCGGCAGTACCGCTACCTGCTGCGGACCGCGCCCGCCGACGCGCTCGAGGCCGCGCACGTCGAGGCGCTGGCTGCACTGCCCGACGAGGTCCGGGCAGCGGTGCTGACCACCGTCCAGGACGCGCTGGTCGCCGGGCAGCGGCTGAGGCCGACCGACATCGGGCCGCTTGCCCGTCTCGTGACCGTGGGCGAGCGGCGTGCCCCGGGCACCTTCCTGTCGGCCTGTCCGCCGGCGGCGCGGCATGCGCTGGCCGACGCCGTGCTGGCGTCGGAGGCGGCCTTCGGCCTCCTGGGCGGGTATGCCGCGTGGGACGGCGCCGACCCGGCGCCCGCAGACACCGGGGTGGACCACGGGGGAGCGCACCAGGTGGACCGCGGCGACCCCGCCGCGGCGGCCAAGGCCTTCGCGTACGGCCACGGCCAGGCGGTCAACACCTGGGGCACCAGCGGCGGCAGCTAGGCCCGTGCGGGCGCTGCGCCGGCAAGGACCTCGTCGGTCGTCGCGAGGCGGACGAGTGGTCCGTAGAGGGCCATGACGTCCAGCGCCTTGGCGTGACTCTCGTCGGTCGACCCCGCGCAGGCGTCCGTCACCACGGTCACCGACGCTCCGGCGTCGGCGGCTGCCAGCACCGTCGAGATGACGCAGCAGTCCGTCGCGACGCCCGCCACCACGAGGTGCGGGTGCTCGCCGACGACCGGTCGCAGCACGTCCCACTTCCCGAACGTCGGGGCCGTCACGACCGTCGCCGGCAGGACCGAGACCTCGTCGGTGAGCGCGTAGAGCGGGTCGGCGTCACCGACCAGGGCCCACGGGAACTCCACGTAGTACGGCCCCCACGCACCCTGTGGGTCCGTCGGCGCGACGAACCGGGTGAGCACCGTCCGCCCTGCGTATGCCGCGGCGAGCCGCCGCGCGGAGCTCGCGGCCGCGGCATACGCAGGAGCGCACCAGGCGCTCGACGGGTCGCCGAAGACGCGCTGGAAGTCGATGCCGACCAGCCAGGGGGAAGGACTCACGCGCGGGACCCGGCGGTCTGCTCCTGGCGGCGGACCTTGGCGCGGCGCAGGACGAGGGTCGCGGCGAACGACAGCACCAGGGCGAGCAGCACGCCGAGGTTGGCGTAGGGCCAGTTGCCCTCCCAGTAGGCGCCGGCGGGGTCGTTGACGAAGTGTCCGAGACCGAGCGGCTCGAGGAGGTAGCCCTGCCAGTTGTTCCACGACGCATCGGCGGCGAAGTTGTTGACGACCAGGCCCCAGCCGAGGACCGACGTCACCACCATGGTGCCGATCGAGGCCCAGTCCCACGCGCCGTACCGGCCGGCGGGGTCGAACAGCGCCTCCTCGTCGTAGTCGCGCTTGCGGAGCACGATGTCGGCGATCATGATCCCCGCCCACGAGGCGAGCGGGACGCCGAGGGTGATGAGGAACGACTGGAACGGGTTGATGAAGCTGTCGGCGAAGAAGACGACGTAGATGGTGCCGAGGGTGAGGATGACCCCGTCGACGAAGGCGGCCTTCGGGCGCGAGATGCGCACGCCGAGCGAGAGCAGGGTCAGCCCCGAGGAGTAGATGCCGAGGACGGCACCGCTGACCAGGGCCAGGATGGCCGCGAGCAGGAACGGCACGAGGAACCACGTCGGCAGGATGGTGGCGAGGGTGCCCACGGGGTCTGAGCCGATGCCCTTGAGGAGCTCCTTGTCGGACCCGGCCAGCGCCAGGCCGAAGGTCACCAGCAGGACCGGCGCGAGGGCGCCGCCGAAGGTGTTCCACGCGACGATCGAGGCGCCGGAAGCATCCCGACGCTGGTAGCGGGACCAGTCGGCGGCGATGTTGATCCAGCCCAGTCCGAAGCCGGTCATCACCAGGACCAGGGCGCCGACCACCTGCTGGGGTGAGCCCGACGGCAGGGCGGCGACCGTGGACCAGTGGATGTGTCCCACGGTGAGGGCGATGTAGACCACGCTCACGGCGCCGGTGATCCAGGTCAGCCACGACTGCAGGCGCATGATCACGTGGTAGCCGGCCACGGACGCGGCGACGACGAGGGCTGCCGTCAGGAGGCTGGCCACGATCTTGGTGGCGGTGCCGCCGCTCCACCCGAGCTGGGTGAAGATGGTGGCGGTCGCCAGGGTGGCCGTGATGACGAGGAAGGTCTCCCAGCCGATCGAGGTCAGCCAGGACACGACGCCGGGCACCTTCTGGCCGGTCACGCCGAAGGCAGCCCGCGACAGCACCATGGTCGGTGCGGAGCCGCGCTTGCCGGCGATGGCGATGACGCCGCAGAGCGCGAACGACACGATGACCCCGACGACGGTGACGACGACCGCCTGCCAGAACGAGATCCCGAACCCGAGGACGAACCCCGCGTAGGACAGGCCGAACACCGACACGTTGGCCGCGAACCACGGCCAGAACAGGTCGGAGGGCCGGGCGGTGCGCTCGGCCTCGTCGATGATCTCGATGCCGGTGGTCTCGACCCCGAGACGGCGCGTCTGCTCGCGCGTGTCAGTGCTCATGGCGCGAGCGTAGGCCCTGACGGACCGCACCACTCATGCGCCACGGCACGACGCCATGACGGCGTGCCGTGGTGCGGCGGTGATGACACACGAGCCAGTGGCCCGCGCATGAGGTGGTGTGGTCAGTCAGGCTGTCGGGTCAAGCTTGACCCGAGGCCCACTTCCCGTACTCGTCGTACTCGTCCTCGCTGACGGAGGGCTCGGACTTTCGGTCCGGCTCCGCGTAGGAAGACCCGTGCAGTTCTTGCTCAAGCGCACTCAGGTCGGTGTTGGGAGAGAAGTACTTCAGCTCCCGGGCAACCTTGGTCTGCTTGGCTTTGGCCCGGCCGCGCCCCATGGCGTGACCCCCTCATGCGTCTGGCGGGACGGCATCGCTGGGTACGAGTCGTCGAAGTGACGGCTCGACTCCGCGGAGCGGTCCCGGGAATCGTGTGTTTGTCGTGGGGCCAACGCTACATGAGCGGTGGCAAGTTTGGCGGCAGGACGCCCTCCCGGCGGAGGAGTTCAGCGGGCGGGCAGCCAGATCCCGGCGGCCGCCCTGGCCGCCATCCGCTCCTCGGCGATGCGGTCGGCGGCTGCTGCCGGGGTGATGTCGCGGGCGGTCGCGGTCTCCAGCACCTCGAGGGTGTGGTCGAAGATCGCGGTCGCGCCCTTCTTGGCCCGCTCGAAGTCGAAGCCGTGCAGCTCGTCGCTGACCTGGATGACGCCGCCGGCGTTGACCAGGAAGTCGGGCGCGTAGGTGATGCCGCGCGCCTTGAGCTGGTCGGCGGTGCCGCCCTCGCCCTCGGTGACGAGCTGGTTGTTGGCCCCGCCGCAGACGACGGTGGCGCGTGAGGGCCGCGACGGTCTGCTCGTCGAGGGCGCCGCCGAGGGCGCACGGGGCGTAGACGTCGAGGTCGGCGCGGACCAGCGCGTCGGTGTCGGCGACCACGTCGATCTGCGGGTGCGCCGCCTTGAGGGCGGCGACCGCCTGTTCGTTGACGTCGGTCACGACCACGTGGGCGCCGTCCTCGAGCAGGTGACCGGTGAGGATGCGCCCGACCTTGCCGACGCCGGCGATGCCGACGGTGCGGCCCTTGAGGGTGGGCTCGCCCCACAGGTGCTGGGCGCAGGCCCGCTGGCCCTGGAACACGCCGTACGCGGTGAGCACGGAGGAGTCGCCCGCACCGCCGTTGGCCTCGGAGCGGCCGGTGGCGAAGCGGGTGGTCTCGCTCACGACGTCCATGTCCGCGACATACGTGCCCACGTCGCAGGCGGTGACGTAGCGGCCGCCGAGGCTCTCCACGAAGCGGCCGTAGGCGCGCAGCAGCTCCGGCGTCTTGTCCGTCGCGGGGTCGCCGATGATGACCGCCTTGCCGCCGCCGAGGTCGAGACCGGCCACGGCGTTCTTGTAGGCCATGCCGCGCGACAGGCGCAGCACGTCGGCGAGCGCGGCCTCCTCGGAGGCGTACGGGTAGAACCGTGTCCCGCCGAGGGCCGGGCCGAGGGCGGTGCTGTAGATGCCGATGATCGCGCGCAGACCGGTCGTGCGGTCGTGGCAGAACACGACCTGCTCGTGCTCGGACATGGGGGTCGTGGGACTCCCCGGCGAGGTGGGCATCGGGCTGGACGGCGACGAGGACGTGGTCACGGTGGTGACTCCTGGAGCTCGGTGAGGCGCTGGATGGGGAGGGGGCGGCGCGGGTCTCGCGACCCCCACAGCGTATTCCTGACCACCCTGTGGTCGGGTGACTAGTCCTAACGGGCCATGCTGGATGACCCGTATGGAATGTTCCCAAAGGAGTCGGGTTGTCCGATTATGGAGAGACGTCCCCTGCACGAGGAGAAAGTCATGGTTACTCGCACCACCGAGGTCGAGAAGTTGCTCACCCCCGCGGAAGTGGCATCACTGTTCCGCGTGGATCCCAAGACCGTCACCCGCTGGGCCAAGGCGGGGAAGCTCAACTCGATCCGCACGCTCGGCGGTCACCGCCGTTACCGAGAGGCCGAGGTTCGCGCCCTTCTCACCGACGTGATCTGAGCTGCCGACCGGCCTCCGGGGGCAGGGCCCGGGCGCCGGCAGGCAGCCGCTCGACCAGCACCGCTCACCCCTCGGGGTGAGGTCTCCGCCGCCCCGAGGGGTGGCGCCGTCCGGGGCTGCCCGGACTCGGGCCAGGTATGGCCCAGTCGGCTCCGGCGGCCCCGTCGCGACGGTACGTTGCGGTCATGGCCGACCAGGAGCTGTCCAGCGGGCGACGTGGTCCGCTCACCGGGGTGAGCGTGCTCGAGGTCGGGGGGATCGGCCCGGTGCCGTTCGCCGCCATGTTGTTGGCCGACCTCGGTGCCCAGGTCGTGCGCATCGACCGCCCGGGGGAGGACCTCAGCGGCACCCACGCCGTCCTCCTGCGCGGGCGCAGCTCGGTGGTCCTCGACCTCAAGTCAGACGCCGGGTGCGTCGAGGTGCTGCGCCTCGTCGAGGCCAGCGACGTGCTCCTCGAGGGCTTCCGGCCCGGTGTCGCCGAACGCCTGGGCTTCGGCCCGGACGTCGCGCTGTCGCGCAACCCGCGCCTCGTCTACGGCCGGATGACCGGTTGGGGGCAGGACGGTCCGTATGCAGCGCTGGCCGGGCACGACATCACCTACCTGGCGATCAGCGGTGTCCTCGACGCGTTCGTGGGGGAGGGTGGCCGTCCGGTGCCGCCGCTCAACCTCCTGGGCGACTTCGGTGGGGGCGGCGCCCTGCTGGCCTTCGGGGTGCTGGCGGGCGTGCTGCACGCCCGCGCCACGGGCGAGGGCCAGGTGGTCGATGCGGCGATCGTCGACGGCGTGGCGTCGATGACCGCGATGCAGCAGGCGATGCTGGCCTCGGGGGCGTGGTCGCAGCCGCGCGGACACAACCTGTTCGACGGCGGGGCGCCGTTCTACCGCTGCTACCGCACCAGCGACGACCGCTGGGTCGCGGTCGGGGCGATCGAGCCCGTCTTCTACGACCGGCTCCTGCGAGGGCTCGGTGTCCAGGACCGCCCCCAGCACGTCCGGGCCCAGATGGATCCCGCCGGGTGGGCGCAGACGAGTGACCTGTTCGCGGCGGAGTTCTCGTGCCGGACGAGGGCCGAGTGGGTGGAGGTCTTCGCGGACCTCGACGCTTGCGTCGCCCCGGTGCTCACCCTCGAGGAGGCGCGTGCCGACCCCCACCTGGCGACGCGACGCACCTATGGCGACCGGGACGAGGTGCCGGTCCAGCCTGCGGTGGTCCCCCGGTTCTCGCGCACCCCGGGCCGTGGCGGCAGCGGCCCAGAGGCCCAGGACGCCTCGGACGGACCGCTTCGGGCGACACGCTCGACGAGTACGGACTAGGAGCGCTGGGCCGAACGGACGACATCCTGTTCAAGTATTGGCAAAGTCCATACCGGCAGCATCCCCCCACCGTGTTCCATGAGGACTTAACTTACGCACGTGATTTCTAGGGAGACCGCAGTGATCAACAGCCTCGGCGTCTTTGTCCAGGACCAGATGGACCTGCTCGGGTTGAGCCGTGCGGTCCTGTCCGAGCGCACGGGCATCGACGAGTGGATGCTCGCGACGATCCTCGACTCCCACGTCCTGGCCGGCTCGCCCGACACCGACGACATCCGCGCCCTCGCCCACGTCTTCTCGGTGCCGGTGCGTGAGGTCGTCCTGCGCGCGGCCGAGGGCTGCGGCCTGAACGTGATGACCCCGATGAGCCCCGCAGAGACGTTGCTGCTCGCCTCGAACGACGAGCTCATGGGCGAGGTCCGCCGGCGGTTGGCTCTCGGTGCCCGCACGGGTGGCTACCTCGCGGCTCCCGTCGAGCGCTGGGACGTCGAGTCCGTCTGACCGAACCACCTGCCCTCCGTCGACAGGCCTGAGTCTCCTCAGGCCGACTGACGGAGGGTTTCGGCTACCCCCTCGAGGGCCGAGACGGCCCGCTCGCGCTCGCGCGTCAGGCGGTCGAGCACGCGGTCGTCGGCCAGGGTGCCCTCGTCGCCGAGGTCCTCGACCTCCTTGCACAGTGCCGCCAGGGCGGTCGCGCCCAGGTTGGCCGCGCTGCCCTTGAGCCCGTGGGCGGCGCGCCCCATCCCGGCGACGTCGCCGCTGTCGCGGGCCTGCACCAGCGTTCCCATCGCCTGACCGGAGCTGGTCCCGAACCGGTCGATGAAGCGCAACAGCATGGTCGGGTCGCCCGGGTCGAGCTCGAGCAGCTCCACGAGGCGCCGGTGGTCGAGGACCTCCGGGTCGACCTCCGTGACGAGTCCGCCGACATCGGCCGACCGCCCCCGGGGCGTCGGCCTCAGGCTGCCGCGTGGGCACCCAGCGGCCCAACGTCGAGCGCAGGAGGCCAACGTCGACGGGCTTGGTCAGGAAGTCGTCCATGCCGGCCAGCAGGCACCGCTCGCGCTCGCCGGCGATGGCTGCCGCGGTCATCGCGATGATGGGCACCCTCGTGCCGGGCGCCTCCTGCGCCCTGATGGCGCGCGTCGCCGCGTAGCCGTCCATCTGGGGCATCTGGCAGTCCATGAGGATGACGTCGACGCCGGTCGGGTCCGCCACGAAGGTGGCCACCCCCACAGCGCCGTTCTCGGCGACTGACGCTGCATACCCGAGGCTCTCGAGGATGCCCACGGCGACCATCTGGTTGACCGCGTTGTCCTCCACCACGAGCACCCGGCCATGGGCCCCCGGCGGGCCCCCGGGCGTCGGCCCGGTGACCTCTGACCCACGGCGCGAGGACTGGCCCGTCGTCGCCGGGGCCGACGCGGCCACGGTGGCCAGGCTGTCGAACAGGCTCGAGGCGAACACCGGCTTCGTCAGGGCGAGGTCGATGCCGGCCTCGTTCAGGGTGGACGCGTGCAGGTCCATCGACGAGCTGAGCAGGATGATCCGGGTGTCGGCGAAGCGGCCGTCACCGCGCACCATGCGGGCGAACTGTTCGCCGTTGACACCCGGCATGAGGTAGTCGAGCAGGACGATGTCGAAGGGTGCGCCGCGCCGGTGCGCCTCGTCGAGCAGGCTCAGGCCCTCGACGCCCGACCCCGCGACGGAGGTGTCGACCTTCCAGGAAGCGAGCTGCTCCTCGAGGATGAACCGGTTGGTGTCGTTGTCGTCGACCACCAGGACGCGCAGGCCGGACACGATGGCCGTGCCCGACGAGGCCGGCACGGGCAGGTCGGCCGCGGGGGCGAACGGCGCCGTGAACCAGAACGTGCTGCCACGACCGCGGGTGCTGGTGACCCCGATCTCGCCGCCCATGGCGCTGACGATCTGACGGCTGATCGCCAGACCGAGGCCGGTGCCGCCGAACTCGCGCGTCGTCGAGGTGTCACCCTGCGAGAAGGCCGTGAACAGGCGGGCCTGCACCTCGGGCGTCATGCCGGACCCCGTGTCGGTCACCTCGACACGCAGTACCACGGTGTCGTCCTGCGCCGCTGGCTCGAGGGAGGCGCGGACCACGACCTCGCCGCTGGAGGTGAACTTGACGGCGTTGGCGGTGAGGTTGGCGATGACCTGGCCGAACCGCACGGGGTCGCCGCAGACGGCGGTCGGCAGGTCGGGTTGGCAGGAGACGACGAGCTCGAGGGCCTTGCGCCTGGCCTGCTCGGCCACGATGGTGCTGCTCTGCTCGATGACCGACCGCGGGTCGAAGTCGACCTGTTCGAGCTCGAGCCGTCCGGCCTCGATCTTGGACAGGTCGAGGATGTCGTTGACGAGGGCGAGCAGCTGTCGACCGGCGTTGTCGATGCCGTCGGCCAGCCGCCGCTGGCGTTCGGTGAGCTCGGTGCGACTGAGCAGCTCGGAGAGACCGATGACGCCGTTGAGGGGGGTGCGGATCTCGTGGCTCATCGTCGCGAGGAACTCCGACTTGGCCACCGAGGCGGCCATGGCGTCGTCGCGGGCGGCGGCGAGCCGCTCCCCGGTCCACTCGCGTTCCGCGACCCGGGCGAAGAGGGCGGTGGCCTGGCCGACGGTCGCCGAGTCGCTCTCGGTCGGTGGCGTGTTGACCCGGCTGTCCATGACGATGACGCAGGCCGCGCGGCCCTCGGCAACGATCGGGGCGGCCACCAGCGTGGTGCCCTCGGAGGTCGTGCCGACGGCCGGATCGCGCGTCTGGACGGCCTGCCTCGCGAGCCGCAGTGCCTCGGCCTGGTCGGGCGCGAGGACCTGCCGCACGTCCCCGTCCACGGGGTCGAGCCGCCCGTCCTGCTCGACCATCCACGCCGCCACGGGACGCCAGCCGGTGTGGGTGGCGACATCGGCGATGATGCTGGGGACGACGTCGACCAGGCGCGAGGCCTCGTTGGCGGTGGTGGCCATGGCGGACAGCAGGCCGAGGGCCTGCTCGGCGTCCTTCGTCGAGGTGATGTCCTGGGACGTGCCCCCCATCCGCAGCACGCTGCCGTCGCGTCGCGAAGACCACCCGCCCGCGGCCGCGCACCCAGACGAGAACGCCGTCGGGGCGGATGGTGCGCGCGTCGAACTCGAACTCGTCGTCCGCGACGGTGACGCCCATGACGGCCTGGTGCACGTGCTCCCGGTCGTCCGGGTGCAGGAGGTCGACGAAGGACTGCGCGGTGAGCTGGCCCTGGGTGGACGGGTTGAGCCCGTAGAGCCGGTAGAGCTCATCGGACCAGGTCACCTGGTCCTGCACGACGTCCCATTCCCAGCTGCCGATGTGGGCGATGCGCTGCGCCTCGCCCAGCTGTTGCTCGCGGTGCTGCAGGGTGTCCAGGAGGCGACGCTGCTCGCTGTACTCGGTGACGCGGTGCAGCCACCCGACGTGCTCACCGTCGTCGTTGCTGATGGGGGTGTGGCTGACCAGGGCCCAGATCTCGGAACCGTCCCCGCACAGGAAGCGGCACTCGAGGTTGGTGCCCGGGTGGGCGGTCGTGGCGAGCTGGGCGAGGTGTCGACCGAGGTCCACCTTGCCCTGCTCGTCCATGCAGTCGAAGACCGAGAGCCGGTGCATCTGCTCCGGGGTCCGCCTGAGCATTTCCGCGAGCCGCGCGTTGGCGAAGACCGTCGTCCCGTGCTCGTCGAACACCCACAGGCCGTCCGGGGAGGCCTGCACGAGCCAGCGGCTCAGGTCGCCGAGCTCGGTGTCGGCGAGGCCGTCGTTGTCCACACCAGGGATCTTGCTGCATCAACGCGAGCCAAGCGCGCCTAAACGCTGGAGATCGTCCCTTCGGCTGGTGCCAGCGGCAGCGTGAAGCAGAACTGGGCGCCCCCCTCGGCGTGGTTCTCGCCCCAGATCCGTCCGCCGTGCTGCTCCACGAGTCCGCGACAGATGGCCAGCCCCAGCCCGGTGCCGCCATGACGACGGGTGTCGGAGGCGTCGGCCTGCCTGAAGGGTTCGAAGATGAGGTCGAGCTGGTCGGTGGGCATCCCCGGACCGTGGTCGCGCACCTCGAAGCACAGCTGGCCCCCCGACTCGCGGGTGGTGACCTGCACGACCGAGTCGGGTTCGGAGAACTTCACCGCGTTGGTGATGAGGTTGGTCAGCACCTGGATGGCCCGGTCGGGGTCGGCCAGCACGCGGGCGGGCCGGCCCTCGACGTCGATGCGGACCCGGCGCTCGGCCACGAAGGCCGCAGTGTCCTGCAGGCTCGCCGCGACCAGCGTGCTCGTCTCCACCTGCTGCGGGTACAGCGTCATCTGGCCCGCCGCGAGGCGCTCGATGTCGAGGATGTCGGTCACCAGGCGGATGAGCCGGTTGGTGCTCACCGTGGCGAGGTCGACCATGCGTCCGGCCGCGACGGGCAGCTCGCCGGCGGCCCCTCCGCCCAGCAGGCCGAGCGCGCCGCGGATGGAGGTGAGCGGCGTACGCAGCTCGTGGCTGACCACCGCGAGGAACTGGTCCTTCATGCGCTCGACCGCGCGTTGTTCGCTGACGTCGCGGAACACCACGACGGCACCGCTCTCGACCCCCTCGGTGACGATGGGTGCGGAGATCCACTCGGAGTCGAACGACGTGCCGTCGGCGCGGGTGTGCCGACCCATGACGCGCGTGGCCAGGGGCACGGGGCCGCCCTCGGGGGCTTGGCCCGGCTGCGCAGGTCGTATGGCGCCGGGCTGGGTGCCCGCCGGCAGCCGGCGGGGGGTGCTGTCCACCTCCGCCGGCAGCACCGCGTGCACGGGCTGCCCGACGATCTCGTCGCGGCGGCGGCCGACGAGGGCGGCCCCCGCCTCGTTGATGAAGGTCACGCGGTCGGCGTCATCGAGGCCGTAGATCCCCTCACCGGCGGAGTTCAGGACGGTCTCGAGCCGCTTGGACAGGCGGCGCAGCTCCAGGGCGTGGCGCCCCAGGTGGTGCTCGGCCCTGGCGCGCTCGACGACCCGCCCGAGCTGGGTGCCGAGGTGGCGCATGATCTGGATCGTCGCGCTGTCCAGCTCACGGAGGTCGGTGCTGAAGAACTCCAGCACCCCCACCGGCTCCTCGCGGATCATCAGCGGGAAGGCGCAGCCCGAGAGGAGGCCTGCGTTGGTGCCCTGCACGGCTCGCCCCATCTGGGCGCGCTCGTCGAGACGGTCGATCCATTCGGGCTTGGCCTGCTCGAAGACGGTGCGCGGCAGGCCCAGCTCGGTCACGGGCAGCGCCTCGGTCCGGGCCCGGAACTCGGAGCAGGACCCCGGCTCGGTGGAGTGCCACGCCGAGTGCTGCAGGATGCCGGTGTCGTGGTCGGCGAGGTAGGCGTGGGCCAGCTGCCAGCCGCCGTAGTCGCAGAACGACTGGAGCGTGGCCCGCAGCGCGTCCTCCACCCCTGAGGCCGCGTTGGACGCGGTGGCCACGGTACCGAGCAGCTCGAGGGTGCGGGCCTGGCGGGCCAGGGCGAGCTCCGCGTCCCGTCGCTCGGTGATGTCCTGGGTGACCTTGCCGAAACCGCGCAGGACACCGCCCTCGTCGTGCAGCGCGGTCAGGACGACGCTGGCCCAGAACCGCGAGCCGTCGTGGCGCACCCGCCAGCCCTCGTCTGCCGCGCTGCCTTCGCGCCTGGCCTGTTCGAGCAGGCGCTGCGGCTCGCCGGCCGCGAGCGACTCGGGCGGGTAGAAAGCTGCGTGGGACCGACCGAGGATCTGGTCGTCGGTGAAGCCGTTGATCCGTTCCGCCCCGGCGGTCCACGTGATGACGTGGCCGTGCTGGTCGAGGTTGATGATGGCGTAGTCGCGCACCTGGGCGACGAGCATGTCGAGGTTGGCCTCGCTGTGCCGGAGGTCGGCCTGGAGGCGTCGCTCGTCGGAGACGTCCCGGAAGCTCCAGACGCGCCCCATCGTCGTGCCGTCGACCCGCTGGGGCTGGGAGTAGCGCTCGTAGGTCCGGCCGTCGAGGAAGGCCAGCTCGTCGAAGCTGGTCTGGTCGGGGTTCTCGTAGAGGTCGCGCACCTGGGCCACGAAGCCGTCGGGGTCGACGAGCTGCTCGAGGACGGACGCCATGACCGTGGCGTCGTCCCCGGACCTCATCAGCTCCCGGTCGATCCGCCACATCGACGCGAACCGCTCGTTGTGGCCGACGATGTGGCCGTCCCGGTCGACGACGAGGATCCCGTCGACGGTGGACTCGAGCGTGGCTGCCAACAAGGCCCGAGAGGTGACGGCACGCTCACGTTCGCCGGCGCGGGTGACGGCGAGCGCGGCCAGGTGGGCGGCCCAGTCGGCCAGCGTCGAGCTCGGCGGTCGACGGCCGGGTCCGACGGGCGTAGTGGAGCGTGACGCAGCCGAGGTGCGCGCCGTCGGGCGCCGTGACCGGCGCCGTGTGCGTCGTGCTGCTGTCGTCCGGGCCCTCGGAGGCGTCGGAGGCCTCGGTGTCGGGGAAGGCCCCGAGGGCGAGGCCCTGCACGGCGATCACGCACCGCTGCGCGGACGCCATACCCATGACGCCGCGGGCGAGGTTCGCGAGGACGTCGCTGAGGTCGGTGGGGCCGGACACGGCCTCGACCAGCTCGGCCTGTGTCGCGAACATCAGCTGCGCGCGCTTCTGCTCCGTGATGTCGACGAGGAAGCCGTCCTGGACGAGTCGGCCGTCCGGGGTGCGGGCCATGGCCGCGTCGTCGACGAGCCACACGATCTGCCCGTCGGGCCTGATCATGCGGTACTCCGAGCGCACGCGGCCGTCGGCCTGGAGGCGGGACTCGCGGGCCAGCACCTCGTCGCGGTCGTCGGGGTGCAGGTGCCGCAACCACAGGTCGGGGTCTGCGACGAGGTCCTCGGAGGTCAGTCCGATCATGGCGCTGACCGCCGGACTCGCGTGCAGCCAGCGGCCGTCGGGACCGGGCTCGGCGACGTAGACGGCCACGCCGAGGCGGTGGGCGAGGGCCTGGCCCTCGGGGTGGACGAGCACGGGGCGCTCGGACCACTCGGTGAAGGGGCCCTCACCTGACGCCATGTCACTCCCCTTGTGTGGGTCTGCCCTCCGTGGCATGCCACCACCACGGTGAGGGTAGCGAGACGAAGTGTCCTCCCTGTCCTGTTTGGGCAGCGTTCATCGCCCGGATCGGCCCATTGGGCGGAGTCGTGGATCGGCCCAATGGACAGGATCTTGCGTGCGGGTGCCCCCAGAGGCCTTGGGTTGATGCACTATGTGCCCATGACGCGCCGAACCGAGGGATTGCTCCCTCGCCTCTCATGACCCCCGGGTTGCCCTCCGGTGGCCCGCGGCGGGTTCTGGTCGTCGACGACGACGAGCTGATCCTCGAGGTGGCCGAGATGAGCCTGTCCATGGTGGGTGGCTGGGAGGTCACGACAGCCACTGGCGGGCAGGAGGCGCTGGACCGTTGCGCGAGGGACCTGCCCGACGCCGTGGTGATGGATGTGATGATGCCGGGCATGGACGGGTCGACGGCTGCGGTCCTCATCTCCCAGGACCCGGCGATCAGCCACATCCCCGTCGTGCTGCTCACGGCGAAGGCCCAGGCCGCCGAGGACGCCCAGAAGTCGGGACTGCCCGTCGTCGGGGTGCTGGCCAAGCCGTTCGACCCCATGACCCTGCCGGCCCAGCTGAGCCTCATGCTCGGGTGGACCGCGTGACCGGGCAGGAGCCCCGAGCATGATCGACGAGAACGAGATGTTCGCCAAGATGCGCGAGCGAGCACGTGCCACCAACCTGGCGCGCACCGACCAGATCGAGCCGGCGCTGGCCGACGGTGCCGACCGTGACGTCGTCGACGCGGGGCGTGCCGTCGCCCACTCGGTCGCCGGGGCGGCTGGGACGTTCGGCTACGCCGAGGCGTCGCGGATCGCCCGCCAGATCGAGCTGACCCTCGAGGGCTCGCTCGAGGCGGCGTCATCCGCGCCCGCCTCGCTGCGCGACGACCTGGTCGCCCTGCGCGCCGAGCTGCAGCCCGAAACCTCCTGAAGCCGGGCCGTCAGAGCAGTCGCCGCCGGTCCGCACTGACGGTCGTCGCCGGGACGCTCAGCCCCGGCTCCCCGCCGCCACCGCTGCCACAGCCCGTACCGAGGCGGTGGCGCACAGCAGCCAGGTGCCGCACAGCGTCGCGATGGCCGCCAAGCCGATGGTGCTGATGAAGGCATCACCCGTGGAGCCGCCCAGCATCCGCGTGCCGAGCGCCAGGGTCCCGATCGGGAAGGTCAGGGCCCACCAGCCCGGAGAGAACGCCATGCCCGCACGGAACCCGCGGACCGTCATCGACACGGCATACGCGACGACGGGCAGGCTGAGGGCGAGCATGACGTAGCCGTAGGTGTCGGCGAGCGTCCTCGCGGCTGCGGCCGTCGTGGGGGAGAGCAGCGGCGCGCTCTGCGCGGCGATGACCTGAGCGGCGGCCATCGACTGGCCGACCACACCCAGCGGGATCCAGGCCGAGGCCGAGGCCGCGACCGGTAGCGGTGCGACCCGCCAGTGGTGGTGGTAGCTGGCCGCGAAGACCAGGCCCCCGAGGAAGAGGGAGAGGAAGAAGCAGGCGACCGTGGCGGTGAGCAGGGCCAGCTGGGCGACGGGGGTGTGCAGCTGGGGCACCAGGGCGGCGCCGGTGGTCGCCGACACCATCGGGGGCACGACCGGCAGGCCCCAGGCGGGGAGTGGGCGACCGACGTCGCGGCCCAGGACGACCGCGGCGAACCCCAGGGCCGTGACGATGCCCAGGGCCGTGCCGACGACCCAGCACCCGGCGTCGAACCCGACCACCCAGCTCGCGGGACCACCGGCCCCGGCGCGGGCGCCGAGCTGGGGCAGGACCGTCAGGGCGGCTGACCCGATCGAGAGGATCCCCATCGACACGGTGCCCCAGGTCGGGAGGACGGACAGGTCGCGCAGGGTCGTGGTGAACGCCGCCCGGTCCGCGGCGACGCGCGCCGCGAACCCCGCCGACAGGCCGAGCAGCAGCAGGGCGCCGACGGCGAGCAGGGCTGTCGCAGGGACGAGCAGCACCGGGGTGCCGGAGGCCTCGCGGCCCAGCAGCGTGGCCAGGATCCCCGTGCCCATCACCGAGGCGAACCACGCCGGCCCGACGGGTGGCAGCGACGTCGTGGGCGTGCTGGGCGCTGCGGTGCGCAAGGGCGCGGTGGCCTGGCTGGCGGTCATGGCTCCAGCCTCCCGGCTGCTGCCTGCGGCCGGTACCGGCCCCGGCCGTGTCAACCCACAACGAACCATTGTGACCACGTATGCTGCCCAGCGTGCCGTCCCTGTTGCGAGTCCCCTCCGTGGACCAGCTGCTGGCCCTCACGACGGCGGCCGCCCAGGGCAGCATGGGAGTGGCCGCCCGACGTCTGGAGATCAGCCAGCAAGCGGTGAGCGCCCGAATCACCGCAGCCGAGCGGCTGCTCGGCGTGGTGGTGCTCGAGCGGTCGACGAGCGGCGTCCGGCCCACCGGTCAGGGTCAGCTGGTCCTCACCTGGGCCCAGCAGGTCATCGACGCCGCGCGCGAGCTGGAGGACGGGGTCGAGGGCCTGCGGGCCGGTGGGCGCACCGTCGTCGTGGCAGCGAGCAACACCGTGTCCGAGGCGCTGCTGCCGACGTGGGCCAGCCAGCTCCGTCGGCTGCACCCTGACGTCACGTTGGAGGTGGTCCTGGGCAACTCCCGGACAGTGCTGGACGCGGTCGCCAAGGGGGAGGTGGACCTGGGCTACGTCGAGACGCCGCACATCCCGCGCGGGCTGCGCTCCAAGGCCGTGGCCCGGGACGAGCTCGTCGTCGTCACCCCACCCGACCACCCCTGGGCGCGTCGGCGCCGTGGCATCGACCGGACGGAGCTGTCCTCCACCCGACTGGTCCTGCGCGAGGACGGCTCCGGCACCCGCACCCACGTGGAGGAGGCCATGCCGGGTCACGCCCCGCCGCTGCACACGCTGCCCTCCACCGCCGCCGTGCGTGATGCCGTCCGGACGATGAGCGTGCCCACCATCTTGTCCACGCTCGCCGTCGAGAGTGACCTCGCCAGCGGGCGGCTGGTCCGCATCCCGGTGCGCGACCTCGCCATGCCGCGGACCCTGCGTGCCGTGTGGAACCCCAACCAGCGCCCGCGTGGACCCGCAGCCGACCTGCTGCACCTGTCCGGCCGGTGAGGCCCGCCCGCGGGACGACGAAGCCGCCGTCACCCTGCGGGTGACAGCGGCTTCTGCGGTGGAGGTGGCCAGGGGCGGGGTCGAACCGCCGACCTTCCGATTTTCAGTCGGACGCTCGTACCAACTGAGCTACCTGGCCTGGGTGGTGCTGGGTCGTGCAGCGGTGCTGGACATGCAGTTCGCGGCGATCCTGGGGCCTGAGCCCGTGGCGGACCGTCGCGACGGCACGATGATAGCCGATCCGGGCGATGCTCCTCACATCGAGGCGCCGCGGCGGAATGGGGGCTTCCGGAGGCAGGTTGACCAAGGCATGAAGGCCATCACCTACGCCGAGTACGGCGACCCCAGCGTCCTCACCCTCTCCGACGTCCCCGACCCCAAGGTCGGCCCGGGAGAGGTCCTGATCCGGGTGCGCAGCGCGTCCGTCAACCCGGTCGACTGGAAGGTCGTCGCGGGCTACCTCGACCCGATGATGAACGTCGAGCTCCCCGCCATCCCCGGCTGGGACGTCTCGGGCGTCGTGGAGAAGGTCGGCTTCGACACCCCCGAGTTCGAGGTCGGCGACGAGGTCATCGCCTACGCCCGCAAGGACTGGGTCAAGGGCGGCACCTATGCCGAGCTCGTCGCCGCTCCTGCGCGCACCGTCGCCAAGAAGCCGAAGGCCCTGGACTGGCACCAGGCCGCGGGACTCCCGCTCGCCGGCCTCACGGCATACCAGCTGCTCACCCGGCTCGGCACGAAGTCCGGTGACACCGTGCTCGTCCACGCGGCTGCCGGCGGCGTCGGCATCCTCGCCGTCCAGGTCGCGAAGTCCCTCGGGGCGCGCGTGATCGGCACCGCCTCGGAGAAGAACCACGAGTTCCTGCGCGAGCTCGGTGCCGAGCCCGTGACGTATGGCGACGGGCTGGCCGAGCGCGTGCGCGAGCTGGCCCCGGACGGGGTCGACGTCGTCGCCGACTTCGTGGGTGGCGTGCTCGACTCCACGAAGGCCGTTCTCGCCGACGGCGGTCGCCACGGCTCGGTCGTCGAGGCCGAGGTGCAGGAGGAGGGTGGCCTCTACCTCTGGGTGCGCCCGAACACCGACGACCTTGCGGCGCTCGCCGAGCTCGCCGACGCGGGCAAGCTCACCGTCCCGGTCGCCGACGTCTTCCCGCTCGCGCAGACGGCCGACGCGTTCACCGTCAGCGCCGGTGGCCACGTCCGCGGCAAGGTCATCATCGAGGTCAGCAGCTGACCCGACAGCTGACCTGACCGGGAACGCAAGAAGGCCCACACTCTCGTGTGGGCCTTCTTGTTTCTCGAGCGACCCCGACCGGGCTCGAACCGGCGACCTCCGCCGTGACAGGGCGGCGCGCTAACCAACTGCGCTACGGGGCCTTGGTGGTGCTGTGGTGCGTATCCCCAACGGGATTCGAACCCGTGCTACCGCCGTGAAAGGGCGGGGTCCTGGGCCGCTAGACGATGGGGACCGAACGAACGGTCCCTCGCCGCTAGCGAGCAGCAGCTCGGATCCGTCGAGGACTCGGAAAGCATAGGGGTTGATCGGCGTGAACTCCAAAACGGGCCCCAACGGGACGGGATTCGTGCTCAGCGACGCCGTTCAGCCACGCGTTCACCCAGGGCCTGGCGCACGATCGCGAGCACCGTCGCCTCATCCACACCGGCGTCGACAGCGCGCTCGACGAGGGCGTCCGCAAGGTGGCGCAGGGCGATCTCGGCGGCCTGGGCGCTGGGGGCGACGACGGTGCCGGCGCGGCTGCGGGTCGTGACCAGCCCCTGGGCCTCGAGCTCCTTGTAGGCCCGGGCCACGGTGCCGGGGGCGAGCTGGAGGTCGCTCGCCAGGCCCCGCACCGTGGGGAGCTTGTCGCCCTCGGCGAGGGACCCGGAGGCGATGAGGTCGGCGAACTGGTCGCGCACCTGCTCGAACGGCGCCACGCCCGTCGACTCGTCCACGGTGATCCGGGGGGAGCTCACTGCTCTCCTCGCGTCCACGCGAGCAGGCGTTCGGCGTCCCAGGTGGTGACGATCCGGTCGGGCGGCACCCCCAGGCGCTCGGCCCGCTCGCATCCGTAGGCCTTCATCTCGAGCTGCCCGGGTGCGTGCGCGTCGGAGTCGACGGCGAACAGGCAGCCGATCTCGAGGGCGAGCAGGAGCAGGTCGTCGGGCGGGTCCTGGCGCTCGGGGCGGCTGTTGATCTCCACGGCGGTGCCGTGCTCGGCGCAGGCCTCGAAGACCGCCCGGGCGTCGAAGTCGGACTGTGGCCTCGTGCCGCGCCCACCCTCGACGAGTCGCCCGGTGCAGTGGCCGAGGACGTTGACCCGGGGGTTGGAGACGGCGGCGACCATGCGTCTGGTCATGGGTGCGGCGTTCATCCGCAGCTTCGAGTGGACGCTGGCCGTCACCAGGTCGAGCCGGCCCAGCATCGCCTCGGTCTGGTCGAGGTCGCCGTCGTCGAGGATGTCGACCTCGATGCCCTTGAGCAGGCGGAACCCGTCGCCGAGCGAGGCGTTGACGGCGTCCACGACCTTGAGCTGCTTGGTCAGGCGCTCGACGGTCAGGCCGTTCGCGATGCGCAGCTGCGGCGAGTGGTCGGTGAGGACGAGCCACTCGTGGCCGAGCTCGACCGCGGTCAGCACCATCTCCTCGATCGGGCTCCCGCCGTCGGACCAGTCCGAGTGCGAGTGGCAGTCGCCGCGGAGCGAGGCGAACAGGTCCTCACCACCGGTCACCAAGGGTTTCGCCTTGTCCTGCAACGTGTTCAGGTATGCAGGCAGCTCACCGGCGATGGCTTCGGCGATGACGCCGGCGGTGGACTTGCCGATGCCCGGGAGGTCCTGCAGCGTGCCGGCCCCGGCACGGGCGGCGAGCTCCTCCTCAGGCGTCTCGCGCACCGTGACGACGGCCTTGCGGAACGCCTCGACACGGTAGGAGCCCGCCCGCTCCCGCTCCAGCAGGAACGCGATGCGTCGCAGCGCCTCGTCGGGCTCGACAGGGGAGGAGAGCGGGGTGACGGTGGCAACCACGGGTGGATCCCCTGCTCACCAGGACGTGTGCAGCGGTCGGCCCTCGGCGAACCCCGCGGTGCTCTGGAGCCCGATGATCGCGCGCTCGGCGTACTCGTCGAGGGTCCGTGCGCCGGCATACGTGAAGCTCGAACGCACCCCCGCCACGATCTGGTCGATGACGTCCTCGACGCTCGGCCGGGCCGGGTCGATGAACATCCGCGCGGAGGAGATGCCCTCCTCGAACATGGCCTTGCGGGCGCGCTCGTACGGCGTGTCCGTGGCCGTCCGGTTGCGGACCGCCCGGCTCGACGCCATGCCGAAGGACTCCTTGTAGCGGCGGCCGTGCTCGTCGGTGTAGAGGTCGCCGGGGCTCTCCAGGGTGCCGGCGAACCACGACCCGACCATGACGTTGGAGGCGCCGGCTGCCAGGGCCAGGGCGACGTCACGGGGGTGCCGCACGCCGCCGTCGGCCCACACGTGCTTGCCGTGGTTGCGGGCCTCGGCCGCGCACTCGATCACTGCGGAGAACTGCGGGCGGCCGACCGCGGTCATCATCCGGGTCGTGCACATCGCGCCGGGGCCGACGCCGACCTTGACGATGTCGGCACCGGCTTCGATGAGGTCGCGGGCACCCGCCGCGGAGACGACGTTGCCGGCCGCGATCGGCACCTGCGGGTCGAGGGCGCGGACGGCCTTGAGCGCGTCGAGCATCTTCTCCTGGTGGCCGTGGGCGGTGTCCATGACGAGCAGGTCCACCCCGGCGTCGAGCAGCGCGGTGGCCTTGGCGGCGACGTCTCCGTTGATGCCGACCGCGGCCGCGATGCGGAGCCGGCCCTGGTCGTCGGTGTTGGGGGAGTAGAGGCGAGCACGCAGGGCACCGGCCCGGGTGATGATGCCGACGAGGTTGCCGCCGTCGTCGACGACCGGGGCGACGTGGTGGTGCGTGGTCGCGAGGAGGTTGAACGCCTCCTCGGGGTCGGTGCCGTCGGTGACGAGGACGGGGTTGCCCGACATCACCTCGCTGCACCTGGGTGAAGCGGTCCACGCCGGTCAGGTCACCCTCGGTCACGACGCCGATCGGGCGCTTGCCGGACTCGTCGACGACGACCGCGGCCCCGTGCGCCCGCTTGGGCAGCAGGGCCAGCGCGGCGCCCGCGGTGTCGTGGGCCGAGAGCGTGATGGGGGTGTCGTGGACGAGGTTGCGGCTCTTGACCCACGAGGTCACCTCGGTCACGACGTCGACCGGGATGTCCTGGGGGATGACCGTGAGGCCACCGCGGCGGGCGACCGTCTCGGCCATGCGACGACCGGCGATGGCGGTCATGTTGGCGACCACGAGCGGGACCGTCGTGCCGCTGCCGTCGGACGTCGACAGGTCCACGTCGAGCCGGCTCGTGACGTCCGAGCGGCTCGGGACCATGAAGACGTCGTCGTACGTCAGGTCGAACTGGGGCTGGAGACCGTTGAGGAACTGCACCCGGGAAGTCTAGGTGCGCCTGCTGACGATGTCCGGATCTGCGCTCGCCGGTTATGCCTTGAACTGCTGGCGCACGATCCCGTCCCAGACCCGGTCCCCGCCCAGGGTGCGGGCGGCGATCATGGCGCGGGCCGCAGGGGTGATGACGTAGCGCGAGCGCGGGCTGCTGGACTCGATCGCCTTGAGCACGGCCCTGGCGACCGACTCCGGGCCGGCGGAGAGTCGGGGGTGGGCGTAGCTGTTCTCCGTGGCACTCGCACTCGAAGCGAGGAGCGCGGCATACGGGGAGGTGCCGTCGGTGGCGGCCGCGTCGGAGGAGAGGGCCGTCTCCCCGAAGCGGGTGCGGATGAGGCCCGGCTCGATCAGGCTGACGTGGATGCCGAAGGGGCGGACCTCGTTGCGCAGCGCGTCGGTGATGGCCTCCACGGCGTACTTGGTCGCGTGGTAGTAGCCACCGACGGGCCAGGTGAACCGACCGCCCATGGACCCGATGTTGACGATGCGGCCGGCGCGGGCCTCGCGCATGGCGGGCAGGACGAGCTGGGTCATGCGGGAGAGGCCGAAGACGTTGGCCTCGAACATCGCCCGAACCTGGTCGAGGTCGGTCTCCTCGATGGTGCCGTACTCGCCGTACCCGGCGTTGTTGACCAGCGCGCCGACCCGGCCGTGCTCGGCCTCGACGGTGCGGACGGCCGCCACCATCGAGTCCTCGGACGTCACGTCCAGGGCCAGGGTGCGCGCGCCGGCCCGCTCGAGCTCGCCGAGCGTCTCGGTGCGGCGGGCGGTGGCGTACACGGTGTGGCCGGCCTTGACGAGGAAGTCGGCCGTCGCGGCGCCGATGCCCGACGAGCAGCCGGTGATGAGGACCGGTCCGGTGGGGGTGGTGCTCACTTGGGTTCCTCCAGCTTGGTGGCGTTGCGCCTGGTGATGATGCGTTCGGCCACGGTGAAGACGACCCAGCCGACGGCCAGGCCGGCGACGAAGACGATCCAGTAGCTGATGCTCGGGACGAGCTTCTGCAGCCCCTCGCGGACGAGGATCAGGCTGCACAGGCCGAGCACGAACGGGACGAGGAACGGTCGACGGGCGGCGTTGCGGTCGCCGGGCGCTGGGCTCATGGCCCCAGTGTGACCGATGGGTGGCCCTGCGTCGTTCAGCCGTCGACGTCGTAGCGGATGACGCGAGCGCCCTGCCTTACGACGACGGCCCGGGGTTCGAGCAGCAACAGCTGGACCGGGTGCTCGGTCACGAGCCGGGCGCGGACCTCCCCCGACGCTGCCTCCCGGAGCTCCAGCACCTGTCTGTCGTGCCGGGGCAGCAGCACCCGGTCGCTCGGGGAGTAGACCCGGCGGGTCGCCACGAGCGAGCCCGCCGCAGCCAGCACGCCCCGGACGGTGGCGGGGGGCGGCGAGGGCAGGGTGGCCCCGGTGGTCGTCGCGAGGTGCTCGGTCCGCCCCGGCCACTGCAGGACGACGGCGCCGGCGGTCACCTGCACCTGCGGGTCCTTCCCGCCCGGGCAGGGTCCGAGGACACGGGTCCACAGCGGGTCGGGTGCGGCATACAGGGAGACGACGCACTGGCCGTCCTGCACGACCGGGACCACGACCGGTCCGTCGGGCACGGCGACGAAGGCGTCGCCCGGCTGGAGCGACGTCCGGCCGCTGCCGGGGTCGGTGAGCAGCACCCCTCCGCCGCGCACCGGCTCGGCGTGCAGCCGGGGGAGGGCGCCCTGGGGTGGCGCCGTCGGACGCGCCGCGCCGGGCCGGTCCCAGTCCTGGCGACCGTTCGCCCCGATCCCCACGAGGCGGCACGTTCCACTACTGGTGCTCGGGCAGTCGGCGACCAGGGTGCTGCCCTGCGCCGCTGCCAGGGGGATCGCCTCGTGGCCGACGGCGGCGTGCCAGGTCCAGCGCCCTGACCCGTCGAGGTGGACCGAGTCCACGCGCCCGTCCTTCACGACGACGAGGCGCCCGTCCACGTAGGACGCTCGTCCTGCCGTGACCGAGCCCAGCCGGACCGACGCGCCCGTTCTCAGGTCGAGGGCCGCGTTGCCCCCGCTCAGCAGCACCAGGCCCGCGACGACCTCGCCGTCCGTGGCAGGTGCCGACCAGTCACCCGAGAGCCCGGTGCCGCGGGGCACGAACGCGTACCCCCCGAAGACGACCACGGCGAGCACGACCAGGGCGCACAGGGTGGTCGCACCCTGGTCGAGCCGGATCGACGTCGAACGTCTCACGAGTCCCGAGGTGCGCGAGAAGTGTTGCTGCGCGGGCGGATCCGGACAGGGGGGATGGCTGGGGCCGGCAGGTGCTTGACGGCGCCGCCATACCCCTCCACGGCACCGAACCGTTCGGAGTGCGCCATCCACTGCTCCCGCGCCTCGACGATCTCCTCGTGGGTGCGGCCCACGAAGTTCCACCACATGAGGATCTCCTCCTCGAACGGTGGCCCGCCGAGCAGCAGCGCGCGAGCGGGCGCGTCGCTGCGGTTGGTGAGCGCCAGCTGCGACTGCCCGGTGGGGAGGAAGGCCAGGGCGCTGCGCGTGAGGTCCGTCCCGTCGACCGTGAAGCCCTCGGTGTCGGCCAGGACGCCGTGCTCGTATGCCGCGTCGAGACCGAGCTTGACCGTCGCCCCCGCGTCGAGGACGACCTCCGCGCCGAGCAGCGGTGTGAAGGTCTCGACGGGTGACGTCTGGCCGGCGAGGGAGCCGAGGAAGACGGAGACGGTGACGCCGTCGACCCGCACCGGGGTGGGGGCGAAGTGCTGGAAGTTCTTGGGGGCGTGGCGATCCGCCTCCGGCAGCGCGACCCACAGCTGGGCGCCGTGCAGGACCGTCGTCCCGGGTGTGGAGACCTCGGAGTGCGCGATGCCGTGGCCGCCGGTCATCAGGTTGAGCTCTCCGGGACGGACCATCGCGTGGGTGCCGAGGCTGTCGCGGTGCTCCACCTCACCGGCGAACAGCCAGCTGACGGTCTGCAGACCGGTGTGCGGGTGCGGCGGCACGTCCATGCCGCCGGAGGCCGCGACGTCGTCGGGGCCGTAGTGGTCGGCGAAGCACCACGCGCCGATGAGGGAGCGCTGTCGCTGGGGCAGGGTGCGGCGCACGGTCATCGCCCGAGGGCCGCCGAGGGGCACGTCCCGGGGCTCGAGGACCTCGACGGCCGCGGTGGACGGGCGGTCGGCGCAGACGGTCTCCTGCGGTGCGGACTCGACGTTGCTCACCCGCACAGTCTGCACCGAGAGCCCTGTGGAAGGGTGAGCTGCGAAAAGGGGTGGGCTGGTGGCTGCACGTGAGGCGGAGTCTGTCGTCGTCGAGGGCGTGCGCTGGCACGAGCTCGCTGCCGGTCCGGTGCGGTCGCTGTGGTTCTCCCCGTCGGACGGGGTCCACGTCACCGGCCGGGTCCTCGTCTTCCCGGGACTCGGTCTGCCCCGCTACATGACTCCGCTGGCCCGCACGCTCGCCGAGGGCGGGGTGGAGGTGGTGGTCTTCGACGCGCTCGCCTTCCGAGGTCGCCGCCGTCGCGTCAAGCCGACCATCCCCGGCCTGTCGGGTGCCGGGCAGGAGTGGGTCGCCGAGATGACGGCTGGCGTTCACGGTCGCGGCGGTCCGGTGGTGGTGTTCGGCCACTCGACGGGTGCGCAGGTCGCCCTCGAGGTCGTGCTGGCGTTGCAGGGGTCGGGTCGGATCGACTCGCTGGTCATGGCCGGTCCGACGTTCGTGCCGCGTCAGCGGCGGCTGCGCCACCTCGTGCCGGCCGGGTTGTCCGCCTGGCGCAAGGATCCGCCGACCGAGCTCGTCGTCCTCAAGAACCTCGCCCGGGTGCGCACCGACGTGGTGCGGATGGTGCTGTCAGGGCTGCGGCACCGTCCGGAGGAGCGGGTGGGTCACCTCCGCGTCCCCCTCACCACCACGGCGGGCGAGGCTGACTCGTTCGCGCCGGCCGACTGGCTCGAGGAGCTCGCGTCCCGGGCCGGGTCCGGAGGGCGCTGGCAGGTGCTGGTGGGTTCGCACAACAACGTGTTCCCGCACCCGGAGGCGGTTGCCGACGTGGTCAGGTCGGCGGGCTCACCCCTCTGACGGGCTTGGCCGCCCGGCGTCGCGGCATCCGGCGTCGCGACGGCCGGCCTCCGCTGCGAGGATCGTGGGCATGACGACGCTGCGCTCCATCGTGCTGTTCGTGCTCGCGGCCGTGGCCGAGATCGGTGGGGCGTGGCTGGTGTGGCAGGGCGTGCGCGAGCACCGCGGCTGGCTCTGGATGGGGGCCGGTGTGATCGCCCTGGGCCTGTACGGCTTCGTCGCCACCCTCCAGCCGGACGCCCAGTTCGGGCGGATCCTCGCGGCATACGGTGGCGTGTTCGTGGCCGGCTCCCTGCTGTGGGGGATGGTCGTCGACGGGTTCCGACCTGACCGGTACGACGTCGTCGGCGCGCTTGTCTGCCTCGTCGGCGTCGCGGTGATCATGTACGCCCCGCGCAGCGCCTGACCCCGGCTGATTCGTGACCCCCAGGGGGATGGGCACAAAGGCGTAGACGTTTCGGACGAGGGCCGCTCATGCCGACGCGGCTACCTTTTCTAGCAGGTGGAGAAATGCCCGGGGGAAGGTGGGCGTGATGCTAGTTTCGTTCTCCCACAGGCGATTTGGCCAGTTTCATCGATTCGTCGGGTCTGGTGGTTCCGACGTCCGGCGCCGATGGATCGCGCGGGGCGGAATCGCCGCGGTTGCGGCGGTCATCGCAGTCATCCTCCAGTCGGTCCTCGTCGCGATCACCCCTGCGTATGCCGCCACGCCGCTGAACGTCTTCGTGGGCTACATGGACACGCACTCCACCGCGTCGAGCACCAAGCAGCCGCGTCCGTGGCCGTACACCGACCCGACGAGCTACGTCGGATCGCCGTGCCCGGCATACCCCAACAGCACGACGTGCTGGGATGCAGCCGCGGTCCGCCTCGACAACCCGGGAAGCGTCGACGTCACCGGCGTCCAGCCCGTGGTCGTCATCGGATCGCACACCTACAACTTCTGGGGCACCTCGGCGACCGTCAAGGCGCACGGAACGCTCGTCCTCACCGAGACCGGCGGGCAGAACTCGACCAACTTCGACGCGACGGACTTCTCGCCCAACGCCTACAACGGCGGCAACACGGCATCCTGCGTCAACTCCGGCGCCATCCCGGACGTCCGGATCACGATCGGTGGCGCGACGACGAGCTACCTGGACTCCGGGCAGGTGCTCAACGGGGGCGGGGTCGACGCCGGCCACTGCGTCAACGGTGCCTTCGTGAGTGGGCGGCTGGACGAGTCGCACCCCTGGGCGCAGATCGGGACGGCAGCCGCCACGACGCCGACGGCCCCGCGCAGCCTGGCTGCCGTTGGGGCCGACGGGTCCGTGAGCCTGTCGTGGACGGCGCCCACGTCGGACGGCGGCTCGGCCGTCACCGGCTACAACATCTACCGGGGCACGAGCGCGGGCGGTGAGGGTGCGCTGCCGATCGCGACGAACGTCGTTGCCAGCAACTACACCGACACCGGGCGGGTCAACGGGACGACGTACTTCTACACCGTCTCGGCCGTGAACGCCGTCGGTGTGTCGCCACGATCCAACGAGACCTCCGCGACGCCTCGGGCCGCCCTGCCGACCGCTCCGGCGGTGCCCACCGGGTTGGCGGCAGTGGCGGGCAACGCGTCCGTGGCGTTGAGCTGGACGGCGCCGACCTCGAACGGCGGCTCACCCATCACTGGCTACAACATCTACCGGGGCCAGACACCCGGCGGAGAGAGTGCGACCCCGATCGCCACGAACGTCCCGGGTACGAGCTTCACGGACACCGGTGAGGTGAACGGCAGCCCGTACTACTACAAGGTTGCGGCGGTGAACGCGGTCGGCACGTCGCCACAGTCGAGTGAGGTCTCGGCGACCCCGCGGGCGACTGTGGCCTCGGCGCCCCTGGGCCTGGTGGCCTCGGCGGCCGACGGCTCGGTGGCGCTCGCCTGGCAGATGCCGACGTCCGACGGCGGGTCCGGCATCACCAGCTACAACGTCTACCGGGGCACGAGCGCGGGCGGTGAGGGTGCGACTCCGATCGCCACCAATGTGGCGTTGAGGACCTTCACCGACAGCACGGTCAGCAACGGGACGGCATACTTCTACAAGGTCGCTGCGGTGAATGCCGTCGGCCCGTCGCCGCAGTCGAACGAGGCGTCGGCGACGCCCCGGGCGGCAACCGCAGCACCATCGGCCCCGCAGTCGCTGGCAGCCACCGCCACGAATGCCACCGTGGCCTTGACCTGGTCCGCGCCCGCCTCCAACGGGGGATCCGCGATCACCGGGTACAACGTCTACCGTGGCACGACCACGGGCGGTGAGTCCCTGACCCCGGTTGCGTCGAACGTGAGTGGGACGGGCTTCACCGACACCGGGTTGAGCAACGGGACGGCATACTTCTACAAGGTCGCTGCGGTCAACGGGGTCGGGACGTCGCCCCTGTCGAACGAGGCCACGGCCACCCCGAGCGCGAGCGTCCCCTCGGCGCCCACGGGGCTGGTGGCTTCGGCGGGTGTCGGGTCGGTGGTCCTGGCCTGGTCTGCGCCGGCTTCCAACGGGGGGTCGGTGGTGACGGGGTACAACGTCTACCGGGGGACGACTGCGGGTGGTGAGGCTCTGGCGCCGGTTGCGTCGAACGTGACCGGGACTGGCTTCACCGACACCGGACTGAGCAACGGGACGACGTACTTCTACAAGGTCGCTGCGGTGAACGCGGTCGGTCCCTCGGTGCTGTCGAACGAGGCGTCTGCGACTCCGGCGGCGGCGGTGACCGTGCCTTCGGCGCCGACCGGGCTGACGGGCACTGCGGGTAACGGCTCGGTTGTGCTGGCCTGGTCTGCGCCGGCGTCCAACGGTGGGTCGGCGGTCACGGGGTACAACGTCTACCGGGGGACGACCACGGGTGGTGAGGCTCTGGCGCCGGTTGCGTCGAACGTGACCGGGACGGGCTTCACCGACACCGGGCTGAGCAACGGGACGACGTACTTCTACAAGGTGGCTGCGGTGAACGCGGTCGGTCCCTCGGTGCTGTCGAACGAGGCGTCCGCGACTCCAGCGGCGGCGGTGACCGTGCCCTCGGCGCCGACCGGGCTGACGGGCGCCGCGGGTAACGGGTCGGTGGTCCTGGCCTGGTCTGCGCCGGCTTCCAACGGTGGGTCGGTGGTGACGGGGTACAACGTCTACCGGGGGACGACCACGGGTGGTGAGGCTCTGGCGCCGGTTGCGTCGAACGTGACCGGGACTGGCTTTACCGACACGGGGTTGAGCAACGGGACGACGTACTTCTACAAGGTCGCTGCGGTGAACGCGGTCGGTCCCTCGGCGCAGTCGAACGAGGCGTCCGCGACCCCAGCGGCGGCGTCGACGGTGCCCTCGGCACCCACGGGACTGGTGGCTTCGGGGGGTGCCGGGTCGGTCGTGCTGACCTGGTCTGCGCCGGCTTCCAACGGGGGTTCGGTGGTCACGGGATACAACGTCTACCGGGGGAACGACCACGGGTGGTGAGGCCTTGGCGCCGGTTGCATCGAACGTCAGTGGGACGGGTTTCACCGACACCGGGTTGAGCAGCGGGACGACGTACTTCTACAAGGTGGCTGCGGTGAACGCGGTCGGTCCCTCGCCGCAGTCGAACGAGGCGTCCGCGACCACACAGGTCGTGGTGACCGTGCCGACGCCGCCCACGGCGTTGGTGGCTTCGGGGGGTGTCGGGTCGGTCGTGCTGACCTGGTCTGCGCCGGCGTCCAACGGAGGATCGGCGGTGACCGGATACAACGTGTATCGGGGGACGACCGCGGGCGGTGAGTCGACTGTGGCGGTTGCGTCGAACGTGACCGGGACGGGCTTCACCGACACCGGACTGAGCAACGGGACGACCTACTTCTACAAGGTTGCCGCGGTGAACGCGGTCGGTCCGTCGGTGCCTGTCGAACGAGGCGTCTGCGACTCCGGCGGCGGCGGTGACCGTGCCTTCGGCGCCGACCGGGCTGACGGGCACTGCGGGGTAACGGCTCGGTGGTGCTGGCTTGGTCTGCGCCGGCGTCACAACGGTGGGTCGGTGGTGACGGGGTACAACGTGTACCGGGGGACGACTGCCGGTGGTGAGGCTCTGGCGCCGGTTGCGTCGGGCGTGACCGGGACTGGCTTCACCGACACCGGGCTGAGCAACGGGACGACGTACTTCTACAAGGTCGCTGCGGTGAACGCGGTCGGTCCCTCGCCGCAGTCGAACGAGGCGTCCGCGACTACGCAGGTCGTGGTGACCGTGCCGACGCCGCCCACGGGGTTGGTGGCTTCGGGGGGTGTCGGGTCGGTCGTGCTGACCTGGTCTGCGCCGGCGTCCAACGGAGGATCGGCGGTGACCGGATACAACGTGTATCGGGGGACAGACCGCGGGCGGTGAGTCGACCGTGGCGGTTGCGTCGAACGTGACCGGGACGGGCTTCACCGACACCGGACTGAGCAACGGGACGACCTACTTCTACAAGGTGGCCGCGGTGAACGCGGTCGGTCCCTCGGTGCTGTCGAACGAGGCGTCCGCGACTCCGCAAGCAGCGTCGCCAGCGAGCTATGTGCGGCGGGTCGGGACGGCCACCGCGTCGGCGGCACGGACGACGACTGCTGTGACGGTCGGCAGCAGCGGGGTTCAGGCCGGGCACACCCTGGTGGTGTCGCTCCTGCTGTCCTCGACCAGCGTCACGGGGGCTCTGTCGGCCAAGGACACGGCCGCCAACACGTACTCGGTGGCCCGTGACGTCAATGACGGGTCGGCCGGTGACCGGGTCACGACGTTCGTCGTGCTCGCTGCCAAGGCGTTGCCTGCTGGGGCCACCATCACCCTGACCTACCCGTCGTCCGCGGAGACCCATGTGATCGTCGACGAGTTTGCGGGCGTCACCGCGATCGACACGAGCGCAGGCGCGACCGGAACCGCATCCGCCTTCAGTTCCGGGACGGTCAGCACGACCCAGACCGCCGAGATCCTGTTCGGCGTCGTCGGCGTCGAGTCGGCCAGCTCGGCGCCCACGTGGGCGAGTGGGTGGAGCGCGCTGCCCACACTCAGCATCACCACCGACCACCTTGCCACCGCCTACCGGGTCAACACCCCGGCCGGCGGGTACGCCGCCAGCGGGAGCAGCGGAGGACAGTGGATGGCAGCGCTGTTGGCCCTCAGGACCAACTAATTGGTGGATGCGCAGCATGACCAGGCCTTCTCCTCCGAGGGACCACAGTTACCCACCGGAGGTCACGCACAGGTCATCCGTATCGGAGGAGGCATGCCCTGCCGCCGGACTGCGAGGTTGGTCTCTGAAAGCGACCGACGCTCACTTAGCGCGGCGAATTGGTGGCCAAGATGGACCTGGAGGTTCTCAGATGGCATTCGACACGCTCATAGTTATCGCCGGCGTTTACCCGGATCTCGCGTCCGCCGAGGCGGACTACGACGTGGTGAAGGACCTCCACACGAAGGCGCGCCTCATGGATGCCTATGACGCCGCTGTCATCCATCGCCGTGAGGACGGCAAGGTGAAGATCACGCGCAAGCACGAGACCCCGACCCGGGTCGGCGGTGTGCTCGGCGGAGGTGTGGGTCTGGCGACCGGGCTTGTCGTGGCACTCTTCCCGTTCGCGGCAGTTGGTGGTGGCCTGCTCGCGGCCACCGCCGGCGGCGGGGCGATCATGGGGGCAGTGGCCGGTCATGCGGCTGCCGGCATGAGCCGGGACGATCTGAAGGAGCTCGGCGAGTCCCTCGACGACGGCGAGGCGGGCCTCATCGTCGTCGGCATGATGGACATGGAAGCGAGGATCGAAGAGTCCATGCGCCGCTCGGAAAAGCTTCAGAAGAAGGAGCTCAAGGCGGATGTCGCGGCTCTCGAACGTGACGCCCGAGATGTGGTCGACCGGTAGCGACGCCGTGCGGTGACCAGGTCCTACGCCGCGCTGGACGGGGCACTTTCGTGCTCCAGAAGGGCATCGAGGCCATCATGGTCGCGGCCGAGGCGGTCGCTGCTGCGACGCCCTCGGACGCCTCGGCGAGGAGACGGTCACCAACATCGGCGTCGTCTCCCGTGGGGAGGCGAGCTACGTGATGCCCGGGTCCGTAGTGCTCGAGGGGATGGCACGCAGCGCGTCTCGGGTCGCTGACCTGCGTGTTTGTGGGCCCCGTGGGACTCGAACCCACAACCTACGGATTAAAAGTCCGCAGCTCTGCCAATTGAGCTAGAGGCCCAGGGGTCAGGACTCTAGCTGGGACCTCCCCAACGACTTCTTCGGGAGCCTTCACGTCGCCTTCACCGCCGGGGACAGGGTACCGGCGTGGTCGTTCAGCTGACAGACCACCCGATTCTGCGAGGCGCAGACGGGGCGCGGCTGCTGACTAGAAGGCGTGCTCCACCGGCCGACGACCGCCACCGAGAAGGTGTCCCGTTTTCTGGAGTAGGGAGCTGACTGAAGTCAGTAGCAACCGTTGACGGTGGCCGCGAGCATGTCGACGTTCTGCTGCGTGGACAGTCGCGAGTTCCCGTTGACGACGAACGCGAACGTCTTGATGCGTCCGTCCTTGCCATGGGTCCATCCGGCCAGCGCGACAGCGTCGTCCAGGGTGCCGGTCTTGGCCCACACCTTGCCGGCTGCGCACCTGGACGCCGCCGTGGTGAAGCGGCTGTAGGCAGCCCGCAGCGTGCCGGTCCGACCAGCGGTTGGCATCGCCGCAGCAGAGCGCAGCGAGGCCAGGTTGGTGGTGTTCTTCGCATCGAAGGCGGAGTCGACCACGCGGGCGAGCTGCAGGGACGTGAGCCGGTCCGAGCGGGACAGCCCGGACCCGTCATACAAGGCAGTCATGGCCAAGCCGCGGCGCGTCATCTGCGCACGCTGCGCCTTGGCCGTCCCGGACCAGGTGGCTCCGTAGCCGAGCTCGAGACCGACCTGCCTGTGCACGGCCTCCGCGATCTCGTTGTCGGAGTTCATCAGCATGCGGCCCACGATCGTGTCGAGGCGCAGCCCGGCCGAGCTGGCCAGCACCGTGGAGGACCCGGTCGCCTTCGCCCGTCCGTGGTAGCCAGCGCTGACGCCGTACGCCTTGAGCCGGTCACGGAAGTAGATGCCCGCGTCGGGGGTGGTATCGACCAGGTCGCGCTGGTCACGGACCAGGGCGCGCACCCTGGTGATGTCGTCCGGCACGTACGAGGGCAACCACCCGGTCGCCGGGGTGGGCGCCGGGAACAAGGAGTCGTCGGCGTACACGCGCACGCTGGTGACCTTGTGTGCCGTGAGCTTCGCCGCGGTCGCCCGCGCGAGTGCGTTGAGCTGGCCACTGGACAGCGTCGGGTCACCGCCGCCCACCAGGATGACCCGGTTGCTGGCGCTGCCGGTGCGCACGGTCGTGCTGAACCGCTTGGCGGGACCGAACACGGTCAGCGCGTTGCTGGCGGTGACCAACTTTGTCGTCGAGGCCGGCATCAGTCCCGTGGAGCCGTTCTTGGACCAGACGACCGTGTTGGAACCGGCGTCAACGACCGCGCCGGAGAACTTCGACCCGAACCGGGCGGTGGTCGCGCGGGAGGTCAGCGCGGACGTCATGCGCGTGTCGGCTGCGGTCCTGGCGTAGGACACCAGCGCGGCGGTGGTGGCGTCCACCGCTACCGACTCAGGTGCTGTGATAGCAGTCGGGGCAGCTGCGACCAGGGCGCCGGCTCCGAGCGCGGTGCTCAGGACCGTCGTGGTCAGTGCGGCGAGCGCTCGCGGGGCGCGTCGGGTTCGGCTCATGAGGGCGGGGTCCTTGAGGTGGTGCCAGTGAGTACCTCGGGGACGGTAGCCGCGGCTGCCCCATTTGGTAGCGCTTTGCCATATTGCGCACCTTTCGGCGCAATACCTACGGCGCAGCCCCTTCCGAGCAACACCTTCCGAGCACCGTCCGAGCGAACGGTGCGCCCGCGCCCTAGCGCCCCGGTGGCGCGGTGATCTGGTGCAGCTCGACGTCGCCCAGAACGCCGTCGTGAACGGAGGTGGTCATGTACGTGCAGAACGGCTGGCGACGTCGGTCGGTGGGTGAGCCCGGGTTGAGCAGTCGCAGTCCTCGCGGTGAGGTCGTGTCCCACGGGATGTGGCTGTGCCCGAAGACGAGGACGTCGAGGTTGGGATACGTTGCCTCACAACGCACCTCGCGCCCTGTCGCCTGACCGGTCTCGTGGACGACGCCGAAACGCAGTCCTTCGATCTCGAGCTCAGCCAGCTCAGGGAGCCGCTCGCGCAGCACGCCGTGGTCGTTGTTGCCTGCCACCCCGACGAGGCGACGGGACCGTGCCTCCAGTGCATCGAGCAGCGCGACGTCGACCCAGTCGCCCGCGTGGAGGACGAGGTCGGCCTCGTCGACTGCACGCCACACCTCGCCCGGCAGGTCCTTGGCACGCTTGGGCAGGTGGGTGTCGGCGAGAAGGAGCAGCCGGGTGGTCATGTGTGGGCGGGAGAGGGGTCAGGACGCCGGGCGCGTGCGCGCGACGAGGTCGCGCAAGACGATGGTGAGTGCGCGGGGGCTGAACGGCTTGAGGACGTACTCGTCCGCGCCCGCCTCCAGCCCGTCCTGCTGGTCCTCCGGACGCGCCATCGCGCTGAGCATGACGACGGGAGTCGCCTCGAGGTAGCGGTGCGCGCGCATCGCGCGGACCACGTCGAGGCCGCTGATCCCGGGCATCCGCACATCGAGCACCACGACGTCGGGCTTGAGCCCGTCGGCGATGAGCGTCATGGCCGCCTCGCCGCAGTCCGCAGCCACCGGATCCAGGCCCGCCTTGGCAGCGGAGAGGGACACCAGGTGCCTGATGTCGTCGTCATGCTCGACGACGAGAGCTACCGCCATGACCTGCCCTTCGTACTCGTTCGGTGTCGGTATGGCTCGTGCCAGTGTGACAACGTTGTCACCTCATCGGCCGCCCCGAGGTGATCGCGAGGGAGCGGTGCGCAGATGGGTCTGAACGGACGAGGACGAAAGCCGCAAAGAGTATGCCGCGTGGCGCGGACCCGGCGCGCGCCGCCTCAAACGAGCCGGGCGCGCCGCCACAACCGGGCCGACGGGCCACCGATCAGGCCGGCGTCGGCGAGGAACGTCGTCAGGTTCTCGGCGCTAGCGCGCAGCTTGTCGGCGTAGTGGTCGTTGGCCCGGGCGGCCGCCACGGCGACGTCCGGGTCCAGGCCGGCGACGGCATACACGTCCCGGTGGACGAGGTTGTCGATGATGATGTTGGCGACCATGCCGAGGACGAGCCGCTGCTGACCGCGCTGGGCGCGGGACATGTCGGCGGCCCGGCGGGCGATCTCCTCGCGGGCGAACCGCATGTGCCGCGCCTCCTCGATCACGTGGATCCGGCTGACCGCCCGGGTCAGGGGTTGCACGCGTTCGTCGGCGATGAGCTCACGCTGGAAGATGTCGAGCACCTCCTCGGCCACGAGGATCGAGGCGAACAGGTTGGGCCCGTGGGCCAGCGTCTTGAACAACCGACCCAGCTGGTGGGACAGGTGCTCAGGACGGTAGGACGGGGCGCCGTACTTCTCCGCGGTCTTCGCGAACATGATCGAGTGACGGCACTCGTCCGCGATCTCGGTGAGGGCGAACTGCACGTGCGGGGTCGCCGGGTCCTGGTCGTAGACGTCGCGCAGGATCATCTGCATGAGGATCATCTCGAACCAGATCCCCACTCCCGAGACCGAGCAGAACTCGTGCTCGGTGAGCCGGTACCGCTGCTCCTCGCCGAGCGAGTCCCACAGGGGCGTGCTGTAGAGCGAGGACCACTCGGGGCTCAGGCCGTAGCGGCCCTCCTCGAGCGGTTCGGACCAGTCGATGTCGACCTGCGGGTCGTAGGAGTGCTTCGCGGCGGACGCGAGCAGGCGACGTGCTGTCGTGTCGCGGTCGTGCCGCGGCTGGATGCGCGCCAGGCGGGCTGCTGCGTCCTCGGCCGAGCTGGGGAGCGTGGTTTTCACGATGGTCATGGGAGGTCTCCCTAGGTGTAACCGTTAGTAACAGTTACCATGGTTAGCGTGAAGTCTCGGGAAGTCAAGGGTGCGCCCAGCGAGGTCCCCGTGGAGGACGGCGCCGCCGTGCGGCCCGACGGTCGCCGGGACCGCTGGAAGGCGCATCGCGCCGAACGGCGCCGCGAGTTCGTCGATGCCGCGATCGCCGCGATCCGCACCGTGGGGCCGCACATCAGCCTCGACGACGTGTGTGCGCAGGCCAAGGTCACCAAGCCGGTGCTCTACCGCCACTTCCGCGACAAGGACGACCTCCACCGAGCGGTCCTCGAGCAGGTGGCCACCCGCCTGGTGATCCCGCGGATCACCCGCGAGCTCGCCCGCGTCCACGGGGACGACCGGGACCTGCTGCGAGCGGCGATCGGGGCGTATGTCGCGCTGGTACGCGAGGAGCGCGACCTCTACCGCTATGCCATGGCGCACAACGGACTTGGCGACGGTGGCGACTTCGTCGGCAGCGTCGAGGCGTCGATCGCCGGCGCCGTCGGGGTGCTCCTCACCGCGCGCCAGGACGAGCCGGCCCACGACGCAGAGACCGTCGCCTTCGGCATCGTCGGCATGGTCCAGCTCGCGACGAACCGGTGGCTCGACCGTCCTACCGTCAGCGAGGAGTCCCTCGTGGCCACCCTGACCGATCTCGCCTGGGCCGGCCTGGCGCCCAGGGTCGAGGGCGCCCCGACCGACGCCTCGACCTGACGCCCCGACCGACGACCAGACCGGACACTCCGACCTGACGCCTTCGCGCACGGATCGAGCAGACGTCGTGGGCTGCTGGGACACTGGTGGCGATGAGAAACGAGCCCAGCGGCCGGCCAGGCCCTCGACGTCCCGCGTTCTTCAGCCCTGCCGCCATGGAGTCCCGGGGCGGCACCGTCCCGGACCCCGCGCAGGTGACCGAGATCGCCCACGAGACGGCCGCTGTCCTCGTCGGCACGGGCCGCGCCTCCGACGACCCGGCGCTGACGGCACGCCTCGTCGCGCTGGTCGACGACCTGGGTCTGTCGACCGTCGCCGAGCTATGGGCCGACCGGCCGCCTCGCAGCCTGCCCGGGGCCCTGTGGCGGCTCTACGCGTTGCGCGAGTGGGTGCAGCGCGCGCCGCAGGAGGCTGCCTCCGACTACGCCGCCGGCATCCGCTTCACCGACGTCAACCACGTCGTCGCCGGTGTCGCCGAGCCGCCCGGCCCCGCAGAGCTGCGCGAGCTCACCGACTCGATCCTGCGCGGTGTGTTCGCCGGGGACTTCGCGGTGGCGCTGCAGCGCGCCGCGGCGTTCTGCCGGGTCGTCGCAGCGGGCCGAGCCGACCGCGCGCACACCACGGACGTGCAGGATCGTGACGCCGCCGGGATGCAGACGCAGCGCGCCGCGTCGATGCTCTCGACTGCGGGTGACCTCGAGGTGTGCGCCACGCTCTGGCGGTCCGGCGAGCTGCTCTGAGAGGTGCCCCGCGGGCGCGCCCGGCCACCCGACATACCGCCGGGCACCCGTCCCCCACCCCCGGACGGGGGTTCTCCACAAGGGGCCGAACGGGGGAACAGTCCGGGCAGGAGCGGGGTTATGGTTTGGTGTGCGCCGGGCCGCGGTAGCCCCGGGTCCCAAATTAAGCCGCTACGAGCGGCCTCGTGCCGTGAGGCGCTCCCGGCCCGGCGCACACACCTCGTGCAGGGCGTGACCGGTACGCAGCCGGCCGTGGGTCACGGCGCTGGCGATGTGCCCGGACAGTCGCCGTCGTGCTGTGCGGCGTCCCGCCGGGAGACCTGCCGTGAACGCCGACCCGGCCCGATCCACCCGCACGTCGGGCAGACGGCATGGCTGAAGGAACCTCGGTCCTCAACCTCCGTCGGCTCGCCCATCTGGGCGCCGTCGACCTCGTGCGGCATGGATTCATCATCCGACATCGAACTAAGTGACTAGTCATTCCGGTCCGGACGTGACCCAGATGGGTGGTTAGTGGCTCGCGCTGGTCAAGACATCGCAAACAAATGCCCGGGTCTTCCCCGGACTCCGTTAGCGTTTTGCCATGACCACGGACCCGCACGCCGGTGCAGAGCTCACCGATGATGCGCTCCAGCACGAGATCGAGCTGGTTGGTGACCTCGTCGTGGCCGCCTCGGCCATCGAGCGTCCCCTCACCGATGACGAGATCGACCACGCACTGGGGATCGAACGGGCTCGTGCGAGCTCCCGGGCGACGGCGCCACGCACCGCAGCCACCCGCAGCGGGCCTGGACGCGGCAGAACGCCTGAACGTCCGGTGAACAGCCGGTGCCGGCCAGGTTGCACGATCCGTCCGGCTTGCCCGTAGCATCGTCCCCGGCCATCCCCCCGCAGGACCGGAGAGAACCGTGGGCTTCCGCCTCACCCCCCAGGAGAACAGCTTCTATGACCTGTTCGCCAAGTCTGCCTCGTACCTCATCGACGGCTCCCGCGAGCTGACCACGATCCTCGGGGTCGCTCCCAGCGAGCGCGAGGCCGTCGGCAGGGCGGATGCGCGAGATCGAGCACGCCGCCGACGAGGCGACGCACGAGATCATCCGCAAGGTCAACAGCTCGTTCATCACCCCGTTCGACCGTGAGGACATCCACGGCCTGGCGTCGACCCTCGACGACTGCATGGACCTCATGGATGCAGCGGTCGACCTGATCGTGCTCTACCGCATCGGTGACCTCCCGGCGGGCGTGTCCGACCAGGTCGAGGTCCTGTCGCGGATGTCCGAGCTCACGGCCGAGGCCATGCCGCGGCTGCGCTCGATGAAGGACCTCTCGGAGTACTGGATCGAGATCAACCGACTCGAGAACCAGGCCGACCAGATCTACCGTGGCCTGCTCGCAGCGCTCTTCAACGGTGAGTACGGCGCCGACGCCATCACCATCATGAAGCTCAAGGAGGTCATCGAGGAGCTCGAGGCCGCCGCCGACGCCTTCGAGACCGTCGCGCACAAGGTCGAGAGCATCGCGGTCAAGGAGTCCTGAGTCCACCCATGGATTGGCTTCCGGTCGGAATCGTCATCGCCCTGGCGATGGGGTTCAACTACACCAACGGTTTCCACGACGCGGCTAACGCCATCGCGACCTCGGTCTCGACGCGTGCCCTCACCCCGCGCGTCGCCCTGGCGATGGCTGCGGTCGCCAACCTGCTCGGCGGCCTCATGGTCTGGATGTTCGGCCAGGTCGCGGCCACGGTCGGCAAGGGCATCATCGAGGCACCGACGGGCAGCGAGGGCCTGGCCATCTGTGCTGCCGCGCTCATCGGAGCCATCGGCTGGAACCTGCTGACCTGGTGGTACGGCCTGCCCTCGTCCTCGTCGCACGCCCTGATCGGGGGGCTCGTCGGTGCCGCACTGGCGGCCGGTGCGACGGTGAAGTGGGATGGCGTCTGGCACAAGGTCGTCATCCCGATGGTCGTCTCGCCGTTCGCCGGCATCATCCTCGGCTACCTGCTCATGGCGGCCATCCTCTGGCTGTTCCGGCGGGCGCAGCCTGGTCGGGTGTCGCGTGGCTTCCGCTACGCACAGACCGTCTCCGCGGCGTCGATGGCTTTCGGGCACGGCTTCCAGGACGCGTCCAAGACCGCAGGAGTCGTGGTCCTGGCCCTGACCGTGGGTGGCTACAGCTCGGGCAACGGTGAGGTCCCGTTGTGGGTGCTGCTCATCAGTGCCGTGGTCATCTCCCTGGGCACGTATGCCGGTGGGTGGCGGATCATGCGCACCCTCGGCCGGCGGATCATCCACCTCGACCCGCCGCAGGGCTTCGCCGCCGAGAGCTCGGCCGCGTCGATCCTCTGCGTCGCGGGCATCGGCTACGGCGCGCCCATCTCGACGACCCACGTGATCACCTCCGCGATCATGGGTGTCGGCGCGACCAAGCGGCTCTCCGCGGTCCGGTGGGGCGTCGCCGGCAACATCGTCGGCGCGTGGGTGCTGACCTTCCCGGGGGCGGGCTCCGTGGCTGCCCTGACCTACTGGGTCATCCACCTCTTCCTCTGAGCCTCACCACCTGAGCCTTGCCACCTGAGCCGGCCCCGAGGGCGAGGGGGCCGGCCGGGGGTCAGTTCGCGTCGGGGACGGTGACCAGGCGCAGGGCCAGGTGCGGGCAGGAGATCACAGCCTCCTGGGCCATGTGCACCTGCGCGGGTGTCACGTCCGCCGTGACGACGGGGTAGCCCCACTCGTCGAGCTCGATCGCCTCGGGCAGGAGCTCGGCGCACAGGCCTCGAGCCCTGCAGGCCGGCCAGTCCACCCGGACGCGGCGCGTGCTCATCGGTGCTCCTGCTCGTAGCCGCAGCCGCCGGCCGTGTGTCGAGCCACCTCGTCCGGACACGCCACCAGGAGCGAACGCACCAGTCGCACCGTGCCATCCGGGTGCGCGCAGGCCCCTCGCCGCTCCACCAGCCCGGCGAGCTCGTGGAGGCGCTCGGTGTCCTGGGCGCGACCCGAGCTGGAGGCGAGGTGGTCGAGGGTGAGACTCACGCGCGGGCAGCCCGTTGAAACAGGGCCCGCACCGGCCGGCCGTCGAGGCCGCGAGGTAGGACACGACTGCGCGGTCATCGACGGGCACTCGTCGGTCGGCGCAAGGACCACACCTGCACCCAGCGTGAGCCCGGCAGCGCTCATCGCGAGCGGCTGACGCTGTCCGAGCCGGCCGGAGCCGACAAGGGACGGAATACCGTGGACCCGGCGAGTGTCGGCTGAGCCGGTCTGCGGTCAGCCGAAGCGACCGGAGATGTAGTCCTCGGTGGCCTTGACGCTGGGGTTGTTGAAGATCCGCTGGGTGTCGTCGATCTCGATCAGCTTGCCGGGCTTGCCGGTGGCCGCGAGGTTGAAGAACGCCGTGCGGTCGGAGACGCGGGCCGCCTGCTGCATGTTGTGCGTGACGATGACGATCGTGTACTTGCTCTTCAGCTCGCCGATCAGGTCCTCGATGGCCAGCGTCGAGATCGGGTCGAGCGCCGAGCACGGCTCGTCCATCAGCAGCACCTGCGGCTCGACCGCGATCGCGCGGGCGATGCACAGGCGCTGCTGCTGGCCGCCGGAGAGGCCGGCGCCGGGCTTGTCCAGCCGGTCCTTGACCTCGTTCCACAGGTTGGCGCCCTGCAGCGACTTCTCGACGACCTCGTCGAGGCGCTTCTTGCCCTTGACGCCGTTGAGCTGCAGCCCGGCGGCGACGTTGTCGTAGATCGACATCGTCGGGAACGGGTTCGGCCGCTGGAACACCATGCCGACCGTGCGGCGCACGGCCACCGGGTCGACGCTCGAGTCGTAGAGGTCCTGGTCGTCGAGCATGACCTTGCCCTCGACCCGGCCGCCGGGGATGACCTCGTGCATGCGGTTGAGGGTGCGCAGGAAGGTGGACTTGCCGCAGCCGGACGGGCCGATGAACGCGGTCACCGAGCGCGGCTCGACGGTCATCGTCACGCCTTCGACGGCCTTGAAGGCGCCGTAGTAGACGTTCAGGTCGCTGACGTCGATTCGCTTGGCCATGGGGGTGATTCGTCCTTCGCTTGCGGGAGTTCGGGTTCAGAACGGTCGGGGTTGCGTACGCCGGTATGGCGTTCGGCCCGCTACTTCTTGACGGAGCCGAAGCGCGAGACCACGCGACCGGCGACGTTGAGCAGGAGCACGAGCAGGATCAGGGTGAGGGCGGACGCCCACATGCGGTCGACGGCGGGCTGCAGCGACCTCGGTGCGGTCCTGGTTGATCATCGTCGGCAGGGTCGGGCATGAGTCCACCGAAGAGGTTCGTCGCGATCGACTTCGTGTAGGGCCCGAGGATGAGCAGCGGGGCCGTCTCGCCCATGACCCGGGCCAGGCCGAGCAGCACACCGGTCACGATGCCGGAGAACGCGGTCGGCAGGACGACCCTCATGATCGTCTTCCACTTCGGCACGCCCAGCGCGTACGACGCCTCGCGCAGCTCGTTGGGCACGAGCTTGAGCATCTCCTCGGTCGAGCGCACGATGACCGGGATCATGAGCAGCACCAGGGCGAGGCAGACCGCGAAGCCGACCCGCTGGAGGCCGAACGTGGTCACCCACAGGGCGTAGATGAACAAGCCGGCGACGATCGACGGGACGCCCGTGAGGATGTCGACCATGAACGACACGGTCTTGGCCAGTCGGCCACGGCCGTACTCGACGAGGTAGATCGCCGTGAGGATGCCGATCGGCACCGAGATCACGGCGGTGACCATGCCCTGGATGAGCGTGCCCTGGATGGCGTGGACGGCACCGCCGCCCTCGCGGCGGGAGGTGATGCCGCGCTGGGAGTTGGTCCACCACTGGGCGTCGAGGAGCAGGTGGATAGCCCTTGGACGTCGACGGTCCACAGGATCCAGACCAGCGGGATCGAGGGCGAGGAGGAACGCTCCCCACATCACGACGCGGGCGATCTGGTCCTTGACGGCACGACCACGAGCCTTGTGGCCGAGGTCGGTCGGGTGGCCGCCACGTGACGCAGGCGGAGCGCGGCCGACGTGGCGCGGGGGTCGACGGTCCCCGTGGCGGTGGTGCTGGAGGTCGTCATTCGCTGAAGGCCTTCCTGCGCTCGATGACGATGCGCGCGATCGCGTTGACGACGAAGGTCAGGATGAAGAGCACGAGGCCGGCGGCGATGAACGCGCCCGCCTTCTGCGGGGTGTCGAACTCGGCGGCGTTGTTGGCGATCCGCGAGGCGAAGGTCTCGCCGCCGTTGAGCAGGGAGCAGGTCCACTTCGACCCGTCGGGGAGGGTGGACAGGATGATCGTGACGGCGATCGTCTCGCCGAGCGCCCGGCCGAGGCCGAGCATCGAGGCGCTGATGACGCCGGGCTTGCCGAACGGCAGCACCGACGTGCGGATCATCTCCCACTTGGTGGCGCCGAGGGCCAGGGCGCCCTCGCGGTGGGTCAGCGGCGTCTGCGCGAACACCTCGCGCGACAGGGCGGTGACGATGGGCAGCACCATGATCGCCAGCACGATGCCGACGAACAGGATCGTGCTGCCGCCGCTGATCTCGGCGTCGGAGAAGAGGGGGAACCAGCCGAGCTTGTCTCGCAGGAAGCTCTGCACCGGCTCGAACACCGGGCCGAAGGTCCGCAGGCCCCAGATGCCGTAGACGATCGACGGCACGGCGGCCAGCAGGTCGATGACGCTGGCGGCGGGGCGGGACAGCCAGGCCGGCGCGTACTGGGTGATGAACAGGGCCACGGCGACGCCGACCGGCACCGCGATGAGCATCGCGATCGCGCTGGAGGTCACCGTGGTCCACAGCAGCTCGACGATGCCGAACCGCAGGTTGTTGCTGTCGTTGACGGCCCACTCGCGCGAGGTGAGGAAGCTGACCTTGTCGTTGGCGATCGCGGGGATGGCCTGCCAGAGCAGGAACACGCCGACGAGGGTGACGAGGGCGATGACGAGGAGGCCGGCACCCTTGGCGGCGCCGCCGAAGAGGCGGTCGCCGAGGCGGCCGGTCCCGGCGCCGTCACCGGTGAGCGGTGTGCGCCCGTGGGGTCCGGGGGTCTCGTCGGCCAGGGAAACGCCGGTCACTGATGACACGTGCTGCCTATCGCGATGGGGTGGATGGGAGACGAGCGGTGAGCCGAGGCTGGTGGTGGCCAGCCCCGGCTCACCGCGATGGGTCAGGACAGGGCGTCGATCGCCGCGTCGACCTTGGTGCGGACCTCGGTCGGGCAGCGGCGCGTAGCCGATCTCCTCGAGCGAGGCCTGGGTCTCCTCGGAGGCGAAGCTCTTCAGGAAGGCCTTGGTCAGCTTGGCCTTGGCCGCGTCCTTGCCCTTGGAGCAGACGATCTCGTAGGTGACCAGGTTGATCGGGTAGGCCCCGGGCACCTTGGTGGTGTAGTCGAGCTTGAGGCGCAGGTCGTTGCCCTCGCCGTCGGGCTTCGCCGCGGCGATGGCCTTGCCGACCGACTCGCCGTTCAGCTCGACGGGGCCGGCCCCGTTGTCGACCTGGGCGATGCCCAGCTTGTTGTCCTTGGCGTAGGACCACTCGGCGTAGGTGATGCCACCCTCGGTGGACTGCACGGCGCCTGCGACACCGGCGGACTTCTCCTTGCCCTCGCCCTTGCCGGTCCAGGCCTTGCCGGGCTCGGCGGTCCACGCCGACGGAGCGGCGGCGTTGAGGTACTTGGTGAAGTTCTCCGTGGTGCCGGACTCGTCCGAGCGGAAGAACACCTTGATGGGCTCGGAGGGCAGCGTGACGCCGGAGTTGATCTTCGCGATCGAGGCGTCGTTCCAGGTGGTCACCTTGCCGTTGAAGATGTTGGCGATGACCTCGGGGGTCAGGACGAGCTTGTCGACGCCCTTGACGTTGTAGGCGACGGCGATGGGGCCGGTCACCATCGGCAGGTTCCACGCGGGCGAGCCGCAGTACTTGGCGGCCTCGTCGGCCTCGATCTTGCCGTCCTTCTCGCACCGTCTTCAGCGCGGAGTCGGAGCCGGCGAAGTCGACCTGGCCGGCGAGGAACTGCTTGATGCCCGCGCCGGAACCGGTCGGGTTGTAGTTGACGGTGGCGCCGGAGCAGGTGTCCTGGAAGGCGGAGATCGCCTCTTCGATGGCGTTCTTCTGGGCGGAGGAACCCTCGGCGTTCAGGGTGCCCGTCGGGCAGTCGGACGAGCTGGAGCTGGAGCTGCCCGAGCCGGAGCCACCAGCGGTGGCGCCACGTTGTTGTTGTTGTCGGAGCCACACGCCGTCAGCGCGAGGGAGCCGACCACGGCGACGCTGGCCAGCAGGCCGAAACGCTGGATCTTCACGGTGATGAAACCTCTCACAGGGGAAAATTTGAGGC
The DNA here is from genome assembly GCA_963695205.1 of uncultured Actinomycetota bacterium. Classification (GTDB taxonomy): domain Bacteria; phylum Actinomycetota; class Actinomycetes; order Actinomycetales; family Dermatophilaceae; genus Pedococcus. The sequence continues at coordinate 248,455 of CAVOGI010000003.1, forward strand.
GGGCGGGATGCCCGACGACTGCGAAGGTAGGCAGGGCGAGTGACGCCGTGGTCCGTCGTGGGTGAACGCAGGGTGAACACCAGCCAGACATTGGTGGGCGCTGCACCGTCCCCCCGGCGGGTTCCACGTGAACGCGGGGTCAGGACCCGGTCAGCAGCGGCCTGTCGGCTGGACGTGACTCAGGGCAGGTGGCGCTCGACGGCGACCACGCGGGCGGTCGCGCCGGCCCCGACCAGGTGGGCCACGAGGACCTCACCCTTGACCATCGTGTCGGCCGCTGCGGCGGCCAGGGTCGTGGCCACGGACGCGGCGTCGGGCTCGTCCGGGTGGACCAGGGTCTGCAGGGTGCCCAGCAGGTCCGGCAGGACCGGGCCGTGGCTGCACAGGGCGGCGGGTCCGCCGCGCTCGAGCAGGCGCTGGAGGTGACGGGAGGCGCGACCGGGGTCCATGGCATACCCCTCCTCGCTCAGGCCGTCCTTGATCCGCAGCGAGGTGCCGCTCGCGGCGGCATACGGCCGGACGGTGTCGGCGCAGCGTGCCGCTGGTGAGCTGACCAGGCGCTTGACGGCGTATGCCGCGAGCAGCTGCGACACCTCGGACGCCCGGGCCCGCCCGGCCCGGTCGAGGGGACGTGTCGCGTCGTCGCCGGACCACGCGCCGCGGGTGACCGCGTGCGCGTGGCGCACCAGGGCGAGTGGCCAGGTGGTGAGCGTGCCGGCCTTGTCGGCCCGCACCACCGCGCGGAGCTGGTCGCGGTCGCGGGCGTAGTCGAGCCGGTCGGACGCGGTGACCACGTCGAGCCAACGGACCTCGTCGATCTCGTTGCGCAGGGCACGTGCTGGCGTTGTCGCCTCCGCGGCCCAGTAGTGCACCGTCTTGGTCGCGGGAGTCCCAGCGGCGTCGAGGACGGTGTACTCCGCGGTCGGCAGTGGGCGCCCGAGGCCGACCTCCAGCGAGGTCTCCTCCTCGGTCTCCCTCACGGCAGCGACCGGCCACGCCTCACCCGGGTCGAGCTTGCCCTTGGCCCACGACCAGTCGTCGTACTTCGGCCGGTGGACGAGCGCGACCTCGAGCTGTCCCCGGCGTCGACGCCACGGGACGGTGCCCGCGGCGGGGATGGGTGTGGTCAACGTCGGCGGGCCCTGCGGCGGCGCCTGGCGTGCTGCTCGATCATGGCCGCCTGGAGGTCGGCCAGCGGCTGCCCGTCGGCGTCGAGGACCACGCGCGTCCAGCGTCCGTCGCCGGAGAGTCGCCAGTGGGCGTACTCGTCGCTCATGCCGCGGGCCAGGATCGCCTGCAGGTCCTCGACGTGGCGGGGGTCGGCGATGCGCAGCAGGGCCTCGACCCGGCGGTCGAGGTTGCGGTGCATCATGTCGGCGCTGCCGATGAAGACCTCGGGCTCGCCACCGTTGCCGAAGTGGAAGACCCGGGAGTGCTCGAGGAACCGTCCCAGGATCGAGCGGACCTGGATGTTGTCGGACAGGCCCGGCACGCCCGGGGCGCAGCGCGCAGATGCCGCGCACCCAGACGTCGACGTGCACGCCCGCCTGCGAGGCGCGGTAGAGGGCGTCGATGACCTGCTCGTCGACGATGGAGTTGACCTTGAACTGGACCAGCCCGCCGCGGCCGGCCTGCGCGTGCTCGATCTCGTTCTCGATGCGGTCGACCAGCCCGGAGCGCAGGGAGCGGGGGGCGACGAGCAGCCGCTTGAACTTGCTCCGCGGCGCGAACCCCGAGAGCTGGTTGAACAGCCGGGCCAGGTCCTCGCCGACCTGGGGATCGGTCGTCAGCAGGCCGAAGTCCTCGTAGAGGCGTGCCGTCTTGCCGTTGTAGTTGCCGGTGCCGACGTGGCAGTAGCGACGCAGCGTGCCGTCGCTCTCCTGGCGCACCACCATGCAGAGCTTGGCGTGCGTCTTGAGCCCGACGATGCCGTAGACGACGTGGACGCCCGCGTGCTCGAGCTTGCGGGCCCAGGAGATGTTGTTCATCTCGTCGAACCGCGCCTTGATCTCGACGATCGCCAGGACCTGCTTGCCGGCTTCGGCCGCGTCGATGAGGGCGTCGATGATGGGGGAGTCGCCGCTGGTGCGGTAGAGCGTCTGCTTGATGGCCAGGACGTTGGGGTCGGCGGCGGCCTGCTCGATGAAGGACTGCACCGAGGTCGAGAACGAGTCGTAGGGGTGCTGCAGCAGCACGTCCTTGTCACGCACGACCGCGAGGATGTCGGCCGCCTTGGCCGTCTCCGCGGGGGCGAGGTCGGGGTGCGACTGCCCGCGGAACGGCTCGAACCGCAGGTCCGAACGTTCGAGGTCGGCGACGAGGTTGAGCCCACGCAGGTCGAGCGGGGCAGGGAGCCGATAGACCTCGCTGTCGTTGACCCCGAGCTCGCGCACCAGCATGTCGAGCACGTGGTCGTCGATGGTCTCGTCGACCTCGAGCCGCACGGGCGGCCCGAACCGGCGCCGGGTGAGCTCCTTCTCCAGGGCGGTGAGGATGTTCTCGGCGTCGTCCTCCTCCACCTCGAGGTCCTCGTTGCGGGTGACCCGGAAGGTGAAGTGCTCCTGCACCTCCATGCCGGGGAACAGCATGTCGAGGTGGGCGGCGATGACGTCCTCGAGCGGGACGAACCTCGTCGAGAACAGGTCCGACGTCGCGGGTTCGCCGCTCTCGGGCTCGATGTGCAGCAGGCGGGGCAGCAGCGGCGGCACCTTGACCCGGGCGAAGTGCTCCTTGCCGGTCTTGGGGTTGACCAGAACGACGGCCAGGTTGAGCGAGAGGCCGGAGATGTAGGGGAACGGGTGCGCCGGGTCGACGGCCAGGGGGGTCAGCACCGGGAAGACGCCGGTCGGCGAACAGCTCGGTCTGCAGGGCGCGCTCGGAGTCGCTGAGCTCGTCCCAGCGGACGATGGAGATGCCCTCGTCCTCGAGGGCAGGCTGGACCTTGTCCTTGTAGACCACGCTCTGCATGGCCTGCAGCTCGTGCGCGACCAGGCGAGATCTGCTCGAGCACCTCACGCGGCTCGAGCCCGGACGCCGAGCGGACCGCCAGGCCGGTGGCGATGCGGCGCTTGAGCCCGGCCACCCGGACCATGAAGAACTCGTCGAGGTTGGACGTGAAGATTGCGAGGAACCGGGCCCGCTCGAGCAGCGGCACCGACTCGTCGGCCGCGAGCTGCAGGACCCGCTCGTTGAACTGCAGCCAGGAGATCTCGCGGTCGAGGAACCGGTCGCCCGGCAGGCCGCTCTCGTCCGGCTGGCTCGAGGCGTGCACCACCCGCATGAACCGGCCGTTGGAGGCCCGTGGCTGGGCGCTCGCGATCGAGACCTCCTGCCCCGGGAAGTCGTCGGCGCCGCTGCCGTCGTGGGACTCCGCGGCGAGGCTGCCGGCCACGTCGGCCGCACGGCTGGTCACACTCATGCGCTCATCCTGACAGTGCGTTGGTGAACGGTGCGCGAATACATCACGTCCACCATGATGCTGCGGAATCCGAGCCCCGTGTAGGTCCGTGTCGCCGCCAAGTTGTCGCCGTCGACGTAGAGGACCACCTCGGGCAGCCCGAGCGAGGCCAGGTGGGCGAGCCCGAGTGCGGTCACGGGGCGCCCCAGCCCACGCCCCTGGTATGCCGGGTGCACCCCGACCACGTACACCTCGCCAGCCGGCCGGCTCGGGTCGATCGACGACGTCTCCTCGGGGTCGACCTTGGTCCAGTGGAAGGCGGCGACCTCGTCGGGCCGCTCGTCGGCGACCACGAGGATGAAGCCGGCCGGGTCGAACCACGGCAGGGCCATCCGTTCCTGCAGGTCCTCCAGCGTCAGGCTGCCCTGCTCGGGGTGGTGGGCGAAGGCGGCCGCGTTGGTCGCCAGCCAGGCCTGCTCGTCGCGTCCCGGCTCGAACGCCCGCGCCGTGAACCCCGCGGGCAGGGCGCTCGCCGCCGGGTCGAGGTCGGCCTCGCCGAGCGGACGGGCCATCTTGTGCAGCTCGCGGACCGCGGCCAGCCCGAGGCGGCGGCCAGGGCCAGCGCCGCCGGGCAGCCGGCCGTGGGACCAGAGCCTGGCTCGCGGGGCCTCGGCCGAGGGCGGCCTGCGCCAGGGCCTTGCCGACGCCCGGCCCGACGCGCGTCCGGGTCGACGACGAGCTCGCCGGAGGCGGCTGGGTCGTCCGTCCCCTCGAGCTGGGCGTACCCCGTGAGCTGCTCCGCGGCATACGCGAGCAGGTGTCGGACCCGACCGGGTCCGGAGGCGAGGTGGAGGACGGTCTGCTCGGACAGTGGCGCTGACCCCGTCTGCGGCCGTGCGCCGGGCGAGCAGGTCGCGCACCTGCGCCCGCTCGGGTGTCGGTCAGGCTGTCGGTGACGCGGATCGCAGGTGAATGCACGAAAAGCATTGCACCACGCATCTTCCTTTTCGGACGACAGCCCCGTTAGCGTGCTCGGGGTCTGGCTACCGCCGGAACCAGCCCTTTCCGCACAAGGACGCATCCATGACCTCATCCCGCACCAGACGGCTGTCCAGCGTCGTCGCCGTCGCCGCGTTGGCCGCCTCAGGGGCAGCCTTCGTGAGCGGCAGCTCGCAGGCAGCACCCAATGGCCCCACGATGGACATCCAGCTGCTGTCGTTCAACGACTTCCACGGCAACCTCGAGCCGCCGGCCGGCTCCAGCGGCCGCGTCGTCACCGACCACACGCTCGTCACCGGACCCCAAGACCGGTGTGGTCTCGACGGCAGACGTGACGACGGATGCCGGCGGGTCGAGTACCTCGCCACGCACCTCGCGGACGCCCGCAAGGGTCACCCCTACTCGCTGACCGTGGCCGCCGGCGACCTCATCGGTGCTTCGCCGTTGCTGTCGGCCGCGTTCCACGACGAGCCGACCATCGAGGCCATGAACGCGCTCAAGCTCGACGCGCGCGCCGTGGGCAACCACGAGTTCGACGAGGGCTACAAGGAGCTGCAGCGGATGGCTGACGGCGGCTGCCTCGACGACGGCGACGGCGCGAACAACCAGGACTCCTGCCCCGGTGGCAAGCGTTCACGGGTGCCAACTTCGACTACCTCGCCGCGAACGTCGTCTACTCAGGCACCAACAAGACCATCCTGCCGCCCTACACGGTCAAGAACATCAAGGGCGCCAAGATCGGCTTCATCGGCATGACGCTCAAGGACACCCCGTCGATCGTCACCCAGGCCGGTGTCGCAGGCCTGCAGTTCAAGGACGAGGTCGCGACCGCGAACGCGCTGGTGCCCGTGCTGAAGAAGCAGGGCGTCAACGCGATCGTCGTGCTCATCCACCAGGGCGGCACGCCCAACCAGCAGGTCTGGTACGGCCCGGACAACAAGCCCTACAAGGTCAACCCGACCTACGACTTCACCTGCGCCAAGGGTGGCAGCCTCGCCCCTGACAGCCCGATCCTGCCGATCGCCAAGGGCCTCGACCCGGCCATCGACATGATCGTCTCCGGGCACACGCACCAGCCGTACGTCTGCAACGTCCCGGACCCCAAGGGCCAGCAGCGCATGGTGACCTCGGCCTCGTCGTTCGGCCGGTTGTTCACCGACACCGAGCTGACCTACGACCGGCGCACGCAGGACATCGTCCGCACCTCGGTCAAGAGCGCCAACATGGTCGTCACCCGCGACGTCCCCAAGGACGCGGCGCAGACCAAGATCATCACGGACTACTCCGCCCTCGCTCGTCCGATCGCCAGCCGGGTCCTCGGCAAGATCACGACCGACGTCAACCGCACCCCCAACGCCGGTGGCGAGTCCGCGCTCGGTGACCTCATCGCCGACGCCCAGCTCGCCGACCCGTCGGTGGTGACCGGCGGGAAGAAGCCGCAGATCGCGTTCATGAACCCCGGTGGCATCCGGGTCGACCTGACCTACGCCAACAGCCCGTACAACGAGGCCCCCGGTGACGTCACCTTCGAGGAGGCGTTCACGGTCCAGCCGTTCAACAACTACCTCGTGTCGCTCGACCTCACCGGCGCGCAGATCAAGCAGCTGCTCACCGAGCAGTGGACGGCGCCGAACTCGGGCACGAACAAGAAGGTCCTCCAGGTCAACAAGGCTTTCAGCTACACCTACACGGGCACCACGCTCGGCAACGTGACCCTCGACGGCGCCCCGCTCGTCGACACCCAGACCTACCGGGTGGTGACGAACAACTTCCTGGCCGGTGGTGGGGACAACTTCCCGACCATGCCCAAGGGGACCAACGTCTACTTCGGCGGCCTGGACATCGACGCTTTCGCCAACTACCTCGAGGCGAACTCGCCGTACACCCCTGGTGCGCTGACGCGGATCAACGGCAGCTGAGTCCTCGCGGCCCCGGCCGCCTCGACCCCAGCACCGACGAAGGCGCCTCTCCCGACCGGGAGGGGCGCCTTCGTGTGCAGCGGACCTGCTCGCGTGAGCCGGCGAGGGTCAGGCGTCGACGGGCACGTCCTCGGCGGGGACGAAGCGGTAGCCGACGTTGCGGACGGTGCCGATCAGCACCTCGTGCTCGGACCCCAGCTTGGCGCGCAGCCGCCGGACGTGGACGTCCACCGTCCGGGTGCCGCCGTAGTAGTCGTAGCCCCAGACCTCCTGGAGCAGCTGGGCGCGGCTGAACACGCGACCCGGGTGCTGGGCGAGGTACTTGAGCAGCTCGAACTCCTTGTACGTGAGGTCGAGCAGGCGACCGCGCACGCGGGCGGAGTAGGTGGCCTCGTCGATGGTCACGTCACCGCTGGTGATCTGGACGTCGTCGGGCTCCTGCAGCTCCTGGAGGCGGCCGGCGGCCAGCCGCAGCCGGGCCTCGACCTCCGCCGGGCCGGCCGACTCGAGCAGCACCTCGTCGACACCCCACTCCGAGGTGATGCCGGCGAGGCCACCCTCGGTGAGGATCGCGATGAGGGGGACCGACATACCGGTGGCGCGCAGCACCCGGCACAGCGAACGGGCCACGGCCAGGTCCCGACGGGCGTCGAGCAGCACGGCGTCGGCAGGGGGAGCATCGACCAGGGCGGTGGGCTCCGCCGGGATGATCCGCACGTGGTGGGTGAGGAGCCCGAGTGCCGGCAGCACCTCGGCGCTGGGCGCCAAGGCGTTGGTCAGCAGCAGCAGACGGGCCATGCCTACGAAGGATACGGTGCCGGGGTCGCCCTCGAGTGGGCGAACACATGCTGAGACCCTTGTCTCACGATGGAGCTCTTCCCACAGGGACGAGCCGGGAGGAGTGGGGTATGCCGTCCGAGCAGGTGCGCGTGCCGGGCACGGCTACGGTCACCGTCCGCTACTGGGCCGGCGCCCGGGCGGCCGCGGGGACCGAGCAGGACGTGGTCACCGGCAGCACCGTCGGCGATGCCGTCGCCGCCGTCACGGTCCTGCACCCGGCCATCGAGGCGATCGCCGCGGTCAGCACCCTGCTCCTCGACGGCCGGGCCGTCACCCGCGAAACGGTCGTCGCCGACGGTGCCGTCCTCGAGGTCCTCCCTCCCTTCGCCGGTGGGTGATGGGAGGATGCGGGCTGTGTCCGACGTACCCGAGCAGCAGGCGCCGACCCCGGACGCCTCCCTGACGCCGACCCCGGACGCCCCGATGACCCGGCGTGAGCGCCGCGCCCGGAGCCGGAACACCCCGGCTACGCTGCCCCGGCGGGCCCTGCTGGCCCGGCCGTTGACCATGACGGCGACCATCGCCTTTGCCGCCCTCGTCGGGCTCACGGGCTACGCGAGCCCGAGCTTCGTGGCGCTCGCGGTGGCTCTCGCCGGACTGGTCGTGGCGTGGGGCTGGCCCCAGCTGCTCGCCCTGCCGAGCCCCCGGGGGACGACGACCGTCCTGGTCGTGGGCACGGTGCTGATGACGGGCACGGTCCTGCTCACCGACGAGGCTCCCTACCTGCAGTGGATGCCGGCTGCCATGGCGGTCTCCGTGATCGCCGCCTTCCTGCACCAGCTCATGCGCCGTGACGGCCGCCCCCGTCTGACCGAGTCGGTGTCGGCCAACGTCACCGGGCTGGCCGTCATCTCGGCCGGCATCGCCCTGGCCCCCGTGCCGCACGTGCTCGGTGGTCAGCACGCGCTGGCAGCCGCCATGGCCGGTCTGGGCGTCGGAGTCCTCGCCGACCCCCTCGTCAAGGTCCAGCGCGTGCGCCAGTGGGCGCTGTTCGTCTCCATGATCTTCGGCGGGGCTGCCGGCATGGTTGTGTCCCTGGCGGCAGGACACCCGAGGCTGTGGCCGGCGGCGCTGCTCGGCCTGCTCGCGGCGGCCGTGTCCCACGCAGCCCGCCGGGTCATGGCGGTGCTGCCGGCGATGGCCATGCCCCGGGCCCAGCTGGCTGCGGGCGCGTCGTCGTCCCTGCTGGTCGGCGTGGTCGCCTACGTCGTCGTGCGCTACTTCGTCGCCTGACCCTTGCGCGGGAGCGGGCGTCCGCACGAGCGATCAGTAGACGAGGGCCTGCGCACCCTCCGCCATGACCTCCTCCACGAAGGCGGCTGCACCGCGTACCACCACGCCCTCGATGAGGTCGGCCTCGGTGAGGCCGCGCCGGGCGGCGCACTGGCCGCACACCGTCACCGTGCCTGCTGCCAGGACGGCGTCGAGCAGGTCCTGCAGCGGTGCGGCGTGGGGCAGGTCGACCAGCTCGGCTCGCCCCGGGACGGCCATCCACGCGGCGTCGCCCGTCAGCCACAGACTGACCTCGACCCCGCTGGCCGCAGCGGTCGCCGCCACGGTGAGGGCCTGGTTGAGGCGTTCGGTGGACTCCGTGCTGGTCACGGTGCCCGGAAGGGCCGCGCCACTGGTGGACTTGACGACCAGGCGGGTACGGGGTGAGGGCATGGTCCACAGGCTACGATCTGGCGCGTGCACTACTTCTACATCGGCCTGCTGGTCGCCTCCGCCGTCGTCATCACCTGGTTCGCCGGGTTCGTCGTCTACCGCCTGGTGAAGACGCCGCGCTGATGGTCTTCCACCTGGACACGGACCTTCCCCGAGAGCTCGCCCCGCTGGCCTGGATGATCGGCCGCTGGGAAGGCGCCGGTGTCGTCGGCTACCCCACCATCGAGTCGGCCCACTTCGGCCAGGAGCTCGAGGTCAGCCACGACGGTCGTCCGTTCCTGACCTGGCAGAGCCGCACCTGGCTGCTGGACGAGGCGGGCGAGAAGGTGCGCCCGCTGGCGACCGAGCTCGGTTTCTGGCGCCCGTTCGAGGACGGTGAGGTCGAGCTGCTGCTCACCCATCCCACCGGCATCGTGGAGCTCTACTTCGGCAAGGCCGAGCCGGCCAAGGTCGAGCTGCGCACCGACGGCGTCATCCGCAGCCCGCACGCCAAGGAGTACAACGCCGCGACCCGCCTCTACGGCCTGGTCAACTCCAACCTCCTGTGGGCGATGGACATGGCTGCGGTCGGCCAGGAGCTCCAGAGCCACGTGTCCGCCGAGCTCAAGCGAGTGGGCTGAGCGTTGTCGGACACCCCCGCGCGGATCCTCACGGTCTGCACCGGCAACATCTGCCGATCCCCCTTCCTCGAGCGCGCCCTCCAGGCCGAGCTCGACCGGTCGTGGGGTCCGGGGGCGGTCGAGGTCTCCAGTGGGGGCACGGGCGCCCTCGCCGGCCGCCCGATGGATGACCAGGCGCGGGCCCACCTCGAGCAGCACGGGTATGCCGCGGACGGTTTCGTCGCCCGGCAGCTGACCGCGTCGATGATCGCCGACGCCGACCTCGTGCTCACCGCGACGCGCAGCCACCGCGGTGCGGTGGCGCTGCTCCACCCGCGGGCCCTGCGCTACGTGTTCTCGTTCCGTGAGTTCGCGGAGCTGGTGTCCGGGGTCCCCGAGGGTGACCTGCGGGCCACGTCGGACTCGGCCCAGGAGCACCTCGTCCGCGTCGTCGGCCTGGCCGCGTCCCAGCGTGGCGTCCGTGCGCCGTTGACCGACTCCGAGGCCGACATCGTCGACCCCTACCGCCGTTCCGCAGAGGTGTTCGCAGACATGGACATGCAGATCATGGGCGCACTGCCCGCCGTCGCCCAAGCCCTGAGCAGGTCCTGATGGAACGTCTGAAGCAGCGGGCGGGGCTCGTGGGCCTGGCGGCCTTCCTCGTCCTCGACGTCGCCCTCGTCGGCCTCGCGGTGGCCAGCACCCGTCAGCCCGTGGCCGCGGGAGGTGTGTCGGCCGACTCCCAGACGTCCGGGTCGGCCGTCACCCCGGGTGCGTCCGGCACCTCCAGCAGCACCACGAGCTCGTCGGGGTCCTCCACCACCGCGACCACCACCGGGTCCACGTCGCCCGTCGAGGTGGTCCCGCTGACGGTGGCCCTGACGGCGGTCAACACCACCACGGCCCTGCGGTTCTCCACCGGTAGCTGCAGCACCGGCGGCGCCGACCTCTCCCTCACCCGGGATGGTGGCTCCTCGTGGACCACGCGTCCCGCACCGTTCGACACGACGGTCCGCATCAAGGTGCGCGGTGACAGGTCCGCCTTCGCCATCGGTGCGAAGTCCGGTGGCAAGTGCGCACCCTCGATCCGCCAGGCCTCGTCGTTCGACGGCACGTTCGGCAGTGCCCAGCGCACCGGCGACACCTGGTTCCGCGACCCCCGCAGCGCCGACTCGGTCGGCCTGCCCTCCGGCGGCACCGGCCACCCGTGCGGCACTGGTGGCGCCGTGGTCGACCTCGCCGTCGTGGACAGCGGGGCTGTCGCCCTGTGCGACGACGGCGCGGTCATGACCAGCGAGACCGGGAGCTCGTGGAAGCGCAAGGCCTCGGTCCCGGGCGGCCTCGCCGTCGCCCAGACCACCGGCGGCCGGGTGCTGGTCGCGGCCTCGGGCATCGGCGACTGCGACGGCATCGCCCTCGTCGACGCGGCGAAGCCCGGCGACGCGCTCGGGTGCGCGGCCCTGAAGGTCGCTGACGTCAAGGCGGGCACCGTCGCGGTGGCGGTCACCGCCGACAGCGGCTGGATCGCGGTCGGCAGCGACACCTACCGCTCGGACGGCTCGTTCGGCACCTGGACCAAGAGCTGACCCAGGCGTCCCACCGCTGCGCAGGGCCGCAGCGGCGACAGTGCGGTCGGTGCGGTCGGGTCGGTCAGGTCGGTCGGTGGTCGATCAGGGGGAGCGGGTCGAGTCGGTGTAGGTGGACATCTTGTCGTTCTGCAGGGCGGCTCCGAGGTCCTGCATGCCTGCCTGGTCCAGGATGTCGATGGACGCGCCGGTCGGCGAGGTGCCGAAGCCGTTGAACGGGGCGGTGATGAAGGAGATGTCCTTGCCACGCAGGCTGCGCAGGGCGAACGCCTCGCTGCGCATGTCACCGGTGGAGAAGCCCTGGTCGACGATGAGGTTGGAGGTGCCCGCGTCGACGAACTCGGCCAGCTTGATCGGGTTGCCCAGGACGTCCTTGCTCAGCGACTTGAGCATGAGCGCCTTGATGAACGCCTGCTGACGCTTGCCTCGGGAGATGTCCCCCTCGCTGAGCTGCTTGCGCTCGCGAACGAAGGCCAGCGCCTGCTCGCCGTTCATCTGCTGGAAGCCCTTGGTGAAGGTGATGCCCTGCGAGACGCTCGACTCCGCGACGTAGACGTTGACCCCACCCACGGCGTCGGTCATCCGCTTGAACCCCTCGAAGCCGATGATCCCGACGTGGTCGATCGGCACCCCGACGAGGTCCTGGATGGTCCGCACGAGCAGCGGCGCGCCGCCATACGCGAACGCGGCGTTGATCTTGTCCTTGCCGTGCCCGGGGACGTCGACGTAGAGGTCGCGCGGGAAGTGGATCAGGTTGACCGTCTTGTGGTCCGCAGCCACGTGGACGAGCACGATGACGTCGGAGCGGGCTCCCGCCAACCCGCTGCGGGCGTCGGAGCCGATGATGAGGAAGTTCTGCGCGTCCTTGGCCGCAGCGCTCTTGGTGGGCGCGTCGGTGGCGCCGCTGACGCCGGGAGTGGGCAGGAGCGAGCCGCGCTGGACGTTGGAGTCGACCGTGTGGTTGAGGAGCAGCAGGTATCCCGCGACGCCGCCCACGACGACGAGCAGCACCACCGCCACGACGACCGCGATGGTCCGGCGCAGGCGGCGCTTGGGGCGCGCGGGCGGGGTCTGAGTCTCTTCGAATTGGTCCAGCACGCGGCCAGTGTAGGTCGCGTGAGCACCCGATCCGTGCAAGTCGCCCGCCCCCTCGACCGTAGAGTGGAGGGCGTGCAGGACGTCGGCGAGAAGTTGCGGGCCCAGGGGCGCAGGATGACGCCCCAGCGCCAACGGGTGCTCGACGCCGTGGCGACACTCGGCCACGCCACCCCCGACGACGTGGTGGCCCGGGTGTCGGCGGACGGCGGCGCCACGCTCGCCCCCTCGACCGTCTACCGCGCCCTGGAGGCGCTGGAGTCCCTCGGGGTGGTGGGGCACACCCACCTCGACCACCGGGCCCCGAGCTACCACCTGGCCGACCACGCCGACCACATCCACCTCGTGTGCCGCACGTGCGGACGCGTCCAGCAGTGCGACCGTGACCTGGCCACGGGCTTCACGGGGAATGTTCTGGACGCCACGGGCTTTGTTGCAGACGTGACGCACATGGCGGTGCACGGCCAGTGTTCGGCCTGCGCGAGCTCGTGACGGCCACCCCAAGACAAGAGGTGCAGCACCTGATGACCCAGATCCCGACCGCCGACCCGGTCCCCACCACCGAGGCGGGCGACGGCACCATCGCGACGCCGACCCCGCCCCGCTCGGTGCTGCTGTCCCGACCCGGAGCAGTGGAGGGTGACGGCCCGGACGCCGGCGTCGCCGCCCACTACGGCGATCCGCTGCGCGAGCAGCGTCTCCTCATCGAGGGGCTTGCCGTCGTCGACCTCTCGCACCGCGGCGTGGTCACGGTGACCGGCCCGGACCGTTTGTCCTGGCTGCACTCGATCACCACGCAGCACCTCACCGGCCTACCGCCCCGTGAGTCGCGGGAGTCCCTCGTGCTGAGTCCGAAGGGGCACATCGAGCACGACCTGCACCTCGTCGACGACGGGGAGACCACGTGGATCACCACCGAGCCCGGCGCCTCGGCATCTCTGGTGTCCTGGTTGGACTCGATGCGGTTCATGCTGCGGGTCGAGGTGGCCGACGTGAGCGCGGACTGGGCCGTCCTGGGTGAGCCCTCAGGCGCCGAGGCGCGCGCCGGCGAGCCCTTGGCCTGGCGTGACCCGTGGCCGGGGCTGGTGGGCGACACCGCGGCATACGGACCCGTCGAGGGGCACCCCGCCGAGGGGCGCGCCTGGCGCGAGGTCCTCGTCCCGGTGGCCGACCTCGAGGCCGCCGTCGGCGACCGCGACCTCGCCGGTTCGTGGGCGGCCGAGGCACTGCGGGTCGCCGCGTGGCGGCCCCGACTGGGGTTCGAGACGGACCACCGCACCATCGCCCACGAGGTCGACTGGCTTCGGACCGCGATTCACCTGCACAAGGGCTGCTACCGCGGCCAGGAGACCGTGGCGCGGGTGCACAACCTGGGCCGGCCGCCGCGTCGCCTGGTGTTCCTCCACCTCGACGGCTCGGGACACACGCTGCCGGAGCAGGGTGCGCCGGTGCTGCTCGGCGAGCGTCAGGTCGGTCTGCTGACCTCGGTGGCGCGCCACCACGAGGACGGCCCGATCGGCCTCGCCCTGGTCAAGCGCAACACCGCCCTGGACGCCACTCTGGTGGCTGGTGGGGTCAGTGCGAGCCAGACCGAGGTCGTCGCCCCCTGAGCTGCTCCCTGCGCCGTCCCTGACACGCCAGCGGGCCCGTCACCGATGTGGTGACGGGCCCGCTGACGTGGTCCTTGCTCGCGTGGAGCCGCAGGCTCAGACGGACGCGCGCTGACGGTCCTTGCCGCGCTCCTTGCGGGAGCCGTCGGCCGGGCGGGGAGCGTAGCCCTCGCTGTAGTAGTAGCTACCGGCATCGACCCCACGGGTCGGGATGCGGTTGACCACGATGCCGAGGAGGTTGCCGTTGACGGCCTCGATGGACGCGATGGCGCGAGCCAGCTGCTCCTTCTTCACCACGCCGCAGCCCACCACCATGACCACGCCGCCGGTGATGGTGCTGAGCACCGTCGAGTCGGTCGCGGGCAGCACCGGAGGGGCGTCGATGATGACGTAGTCGAACATGCCCTCGAGCTGGCGCAGCGTGTGGGACATCTTCTCCGACCCGAGCAGCTCGCTGGGGTTGGGCGGGATCTGGCCTGCGCCGAGCACCTGGATGGTCGTGTCGCCGTACGGCTGCAGCACGTCCAGGAGCTCGGCCTGGCCGATGAGCACGTTGGTCAGGCCGACGGAGCCCTCCATGCCCATGTACTTGAGCAGTCGGGGACGACGCAGGTCGCCCTCGATGACGCACACGCGGGCGCCGCCGGCGGCCATGCTGATGGCGAGGTTGGCGGTCGTGGTCGTCTTGCCCTCGTTGGGGAGCGAGGACGTGAAGACGATCGAGCGCGGGTGGTTGGCGGCGTCGACGAACTGCAGGTTGGTGCGCAGCGCACGGAAGGCCTCGGCCCGGGGGCTGTGCGGGTCGGACTGCACGATGAGAGGGTGCTTCGGCGCGTCGGCGTCGTAGAGGATGCCGCCGATCACGGTCTCCTCGGTGGCGTCGTTGACGTCGCGCTCGCTGCGGATCGAGGTGTCCAGGGTGTCGCGCAGGAGGGCGATGCCGAGGCCGAGGACGAGGCCGAGGACGACGCCGAGGCCGATGTTGCGCACCGGGTTGGGGCTGATCGGGCTGGTCGGGACCGACGGGGGCCGCACGACCGAGACCTTGACCGGGCTGGGCGTGGAGTCGGAGACGCGCTCGAGGTCGCGGACGCTGGTCGAGAACTGCTTGCCGACGCCGCTGGCGATGCGGGCCGCCGTCTGCGGGTTGCGGTCGTTGACCAGGACATCGATCAGGACCGTCTCGATCGGCACGCTGGCCGTGATCTTGGAGCCCAGGGTGTCGGCCGACATGGTCAGGCCGAGGTCCTTGATCACCGGATCGAGGACGGTGGGGGTGGTGATGAGGTCTGCGTAGGACTTCACGCGCTGCTGACTGAAGGTGTTGCCCTGCAACAGCTGGGTGGAGTCGGAGGCCGCCGACGTCGACACGAAGAGCTGGGTGCGGGCCTGGTAGACCTTGGGGCTCGACAGCGTGTAGAGGGCGGCGAGTGCGACGACGAGCAAGGTGACGGCGGTGATGAGGCGCCAGCGCTTGGTCACGACGCGGTAGTAGTCGCGGAGGTCCACGTTCCTGCTTTCACTGTGGTTCGCCGGGCCTGCGCGAGCGCGCTGCGCCCCGGATGTCCTGTTTGCGGGCGCCCCAGTGTCCCACACAACATCGGCATCACCGGCGTTCGCGACCTCCCGGCGTGCGCGGGCGACCGGCTGCCATGATGTCCGCCATGGCCACGACCCCCGGCACCCTGATCACCGTCGCGCCCACCGGCGCGGAGCTGTCCAAGGGTGACTTCCCGCAGCTGCCCACCACGCTGGAGGAGCTCGTCGAGACCGCGGTCGCCTGCGAAGCCGCCGGCGCGTCGATGATCCACCTGCACATCCGCGACGGCGATCACCGGCCGACGCTCGACCACGGCCACCTCAAGGCTGCTGTCGATGCCCTGCGCGAGCAGACGTCCCTCATCGTCCAACTGTCCACCGGGGGCAGCGTCCACGACCCGCTCGAGCAGCGGCTGACCGTCCTCGACGCCGAGCCCGACTCCTGCTCGCTGACCTGTGGGACGACGAACTTCGGCGACGACGTCTTCCTCAACCCCTACGGCTTCATGTCCGACCTGTACGTCCAGGCCCAGGAGCGCGAGGTCGTCCCGGAGTTCGAGCTGTTCGACCTGGGACACGTCGCCGCCCTGGCCCGTCTCATCGACGCCCACGGACTGCCCTTCGGCGGCAAGGTCCACGTCGACTTCGTCACCGGGGTGCCCGGGGGCATGCCCGGCACCCCGGCAGCCCTGCTCGCCGGTGTCGCGATGCTCCCCCGCGAGGTCACCTCGTGGGCGGCGACCGGTATCGGGCGGACCCACCTGCCGATCGCGGCGGCCGCGCTCGCGGCTGGTGGCCACCTGCGCGTGGGGATGGAGGACAACGTCGTGTTCTCCCGGGGTGTCCAGGTCCAGCACAACCGTGAGCTCGTCGAGCGGGTCGCCCACCTCGCGGAGGTCATGCAGCGGCCCGCGATGTCCACCCAGGACGCCCGCACCATGCTCGGGGTCAAGGACCGCCGCGCAGCCTGAGCCCACACCTAGCCCCACCCACCGCCGAGAGTCGGGTCCGCGCGGTATGGGAGCGCTCCATACCCGCTTGGCCCCGACTCGCGGCGAGGCGGCGAGGCGGCGAGGAGGCTGGCGTGTCGGCGAGGCAGCGGGGCGGGGCTGGCGGCGTGTGACGGCCGTCATGTGGTCACTGTCACGCTGCCTGCAGTTTGCGTTCTGCTAACTGCAGCAAGCATGATGGAGGCATGAGCCGACTTCCTCTTGGACCCCTGGTGGGTGACAGCCTCGGTGACTACCTGCGTGAGCAGCGCCAGTCCGCGAAGCTGTCGCTGCGCCAGCTGTCCGAGCTGGCAGGCGTCTCCAACCCCTACCTGTCGCAGATCGAGCGGGGGCTGAAGAAGCCCAGCGCGGAGATCCTCCAGCAGCTCGCCAAGGGCCTCGAGGTCTCGGCCGAGTCGCTCTACGTGCGGGCCGGGATCCTCGACGAGCGCCACGGCCACCCGGCCGAGGTGCCCGACACCCGGGCCGCCATCGGCGCCGACCCGCGACTCAGTGACCGCCAGAAGTCCGCCCTGCTGGACATCTACGACTCCTTCGTCGGCGGCGACGCCGCCCCGACGAGCCGTGCTCGCAAGGCCGCCGCGCCTCGCGCCGCCGGTGGGAAGGCCGCTCCGGCTCCCCGGAGCCAGAAGCCGTCTGCCGCGAAGAGCACGAGCAAGACCACGAGCAAGCGCACCACCAAGCCCTCCACCACCACCCAAGGAGACTGACATGGCACTCGTTGCCGACATCCGCAAGAACGTCATCGACACCACCCCCGTGTTCGCCGTGGTCGGCCTGACCGACCTCGCCGTCGAGAAGGTGCGCGACGCCCGCGTCCGCGCCACCACGGTCGGCGTCGAGCTCACCAACGACCTCAAGCCCTCCACCATCTCGACCAAGGCCCAGGCCCGCGTCTCCGGTGCGGCCGAGCAGGCCCAGGAGCTCCCGGCCCTGGCCCTCAACCGCAGCCTCGAGCTCGCCGGCAAGGCCCAGGAGTCCTACGAGTCCGTCGCCGCCCGTGGCGAGAAGCTCGTCAAGCGCGTGCGCACCCAGAAGGCCACCAAGGACCTCATCGCCCAGGCCGAGACGACGGTCGCCCTCGGCAAGGGTGCGGTCACCACCGTGCGCAAGTCCGCCAACGAGATCCAGCGCTCGGCCAAGGCCACGCTGACCACCGGTCGCAAGGAGGCCGCCTCGGTCGCCGACGCCACCGTCAGCTCGGTCGCCGCCGAGACCACCGAGGTCGCCGCCGCCGCGAAGGAGTCCGCGAAGCGCACCCGCACGGCTGCCAAGCGCACCTCCACCACCACGAAGAAGTCGGCCACCGCGACCAAGTCCGCCACCAAGCGCGCGACCACCGGTGCGCGCAAGACCGCCACCACCGCGAAGAAGGCCAGCACCACGGCCGCCACGAAGGTCGGCGACTGATCACCGTCCTGCCCTGAGCAGGTCTGCGACGCCCCCACCCGTTCGGGTGGGGGCGTCGTCGCGTCCGGGGACGTGGCTAGGCTCGGGCGGGTGAGCACGCCGCATACCGTCACCCCGCCCGCCCTCGACGACGCCCCGGTCCTCGCGCACTACGTGCGTGGCGGGTTCGTGGAGTCCGCCCACCGGGCCTCCGTCGTCGTCACCTCCCCGGACGGCGGCGAGCACCTCCTCGCGCTCGGAGCCGTCGACGACCCGGTGTTCCCGCGGTCGTCCAACAAGCCGGTCCAGACCCTCGCGATGGTCCGCGCAGGGCTCCGTATGCCGCCCGCGCACCTTGCGCTCGCGTCCGCCAGCCACTCGGGTGAGGACTTCCACGTCGCTGCGGTGCGCGAGATGCTCGCCTCGGTGGGCCTCACCGAAGGCGCCCTGCAGAACACCCCCGACTACCCGGTCAACGACGAGGCGCGGGAGGCCGTCCTGCGCAGCGGTGGCGGCAAGCTGCCGATCACGCAGAACTGCTCGGGCAAGCACGCGGCCATGCTCGCCACCTGCGTCGTCAACGGCTGGGACACCGCGACCTACCGCGACCCGTCGCACCCCCTCCAGGTGGCGATCGCCAAGACCCTGGCCGAGCTGACCGGTGACGAGATCACCTCGACCGCGGTCGACGGCTGCGGCGCCCCGGTCATGGCGGTGACCCTCGTGGGCCTGGCCCGCGCGTTCGGCACCATGGCGTCCGCCCCCGCCGGCACCCACGAGGCGGAGGTGGCCGACGCCATCCGCGCCAACCCCGCCTACCTCGGCGGCACCGGCCGCGACGTCACTGCGCTGATCGAGCACACCCCGGGACTCATCGCCAAGGACGGCGCCGAGTCCGTGTATGCCGTGGGGCTGGCGGATGGTCGCGGCATCGCCCTCAAGGTCGCCGACGGCTACCCCCGCGCCAAGCCGGTCATCCTCGCCGCCGTGCTGCGTCGCATCGGGGTCGAGTCCGCGGCCCTTGCCCAGCTCGAGCACTCCCCGGTCCTCGGCCACGGTGAGCCGGTGGGCGCCATCGTCGCCGTCAACCTCTGACCCGTCGGGCCTGAGCCACCGTGCGTGCGGTCCTTCAGCGGGTGAGCTCGGCGTCGGTCTCGGTCGACGGCGAGGTGGTCGGGGCGATCGAGCGCCCGGGACTGCTGGTGCTCGTCGGCGTGACCCATGAGGACGGGCCGGAGCAGGTGGCGACGCTGGCACGCAAGATCAGCGACCTGCGGATCCTGCACGACGAGCGCTCGGTGCTGGACGAGGGTGCGCCCGTCCTCGTCGTCAGCCAGTTCACCCTCTACGCCGACACGCGCAAGGGCAGGCGCCCGTCGTGGAACAACGCCGCGCCCGGCCCGGTCGCCGAGCCGCTGGTGGAGGCCGTCGTCGACGCGCTCCGCGAGCGGGGCGTCGAGGTGGCCACCGGTCGGTTCGGGGCGATGATGCAGGTCGCCCTGGTCAACGACGGCCCGGTGACACTCGTCGTGGAGGCCTGACGTCTAGGCTGGACCCCATGTTCGGGACACTCGGAAGCCTCCAGGCCGTGGTGACACTGCTGCTCAGCCTTGCGGCGTTCGCTGCCGAGGTCTTCGCGCTCGTCGACGGCCTGCGCTACAAGCCCGAGGTGTATGCCGCGGCCGGCAAGCGCACGAAGAAGTTCTGGACGATCGTCCTCTCGGTCGCCGCGGTGCTGGGCTTCGTGTCGGTCGGTACGTCCGGGCGGATCTACTCGATCGGCCTGATCGCCTTCGTCGGTGCGGCGATCTACCTCGCCGACGTGCGTCCCGCGCTGCGCTCGATGGTGGGGCGTGGCGGGAGCGGGGGCCAGCACATGGGCCCGTACGGACCGTGGTGAACGACGTGGCACCTGATGTGGCGAACGACGTGGTGGATGACGACAGGGGAGTGCAGATGCGTGACCCGCGCGACGAGATCTTCGTGCAGGAACGGCCGTGGGGCCAGTTCGAGCAGTTCGTGTCCAACGAGCGGGTGACGGTCAAGATCATCACCGTCCAGCCGGGGCACCGGCTGTCCCTGCAGACCCACGAGAACCGTGGTGAGTTCTGGCAGGTCCTCGACGGTCCCCTCGAGGTCACGGTCGGTGACCGGACCTGGGAGGCCCAGTCCGGCGAGAAGGTGTGGGCGCCCCAGGGCGCCGTGCACCGCATGGCCAACCACGGCGAGGTGGCGGGGCGGATCCTCGAGGTGGCGTTCGGCGACTTCGACGAGGCCGACATCGTGCGGCTCCAGGACGACTACGCCCGCTGACCCCTCGGGGTGTGACGGCCCTCCGCCGAGGGTGTGGAGCGCGGGGCCACGGCCTCCCAGGCGACGGTCAGCTCGCCGAGGCGCCACCGGCTCGGACCGTCGAGCAGCGGCCAGCCGTCGTCGCGCAGGGCCGCGGCAGTCGCCAGGAAGCGTTGGCGCACACCGAAGCTGGCGTGGTGGGCTGAGTGGGCCCAGGCCCGGTCGAGGGCCCCGAGCCAGGAGTGAACGCGTTCGCCCGGCACGTTGCGGTGGATCAGGGCCTTGGGCAGCCGTTCGGCGATGTCCGAGGGTGCTTCGAGCCCACGAAGGCGCCACGACAGCGTCAACGACACCGGCCCGGTGCGGTCGACCGCGACCCAGGTGCTGCGCCGCCCCAGCTCGTCACAGGTGCCGTCGACGAGGAGCCCGTCGTCGGTGAGGCGCTCGCGGACCGTGGCCCAGGCGTGCTCGACCTGCGACTCGTCGTACTGCCTCAGCACGTTGAAGGCCCGCACCACGGTGGCTCGTCGGCCCGCGCCCAGCGGCACCTCGAACCCGCCCAGCCGGAACGTCAGACCGTCCCGGGCCAGGGCTTCCCCGAGCGCGACCCTCGCGGGGTCGATCTCGATCCCGACCACCTCGACGTCGGGGCGCACCATACGGAGGCGGTCGTGCAGCTCCACGGCGGTGACGGGCGACGCGCCGTAGCCGAGGTCCACGACCACCGGGGGTTCGGCGCCCCGGCGCAACCGCCAGGCCTGCGGGCCGGCGAGCCAGCGGTCCACCCGGCGCAGGCGGTTGGGGTTGGTCGTCCCGCGGGTGATCGTCCCGACCGGCCGCTGCACCACCACGGGAGCAGCGTACGGGGCGCCGCGGCCTAGGGTTGGGCCCGTGCGTTGGAGCGAGAGGAACATCAGCCGCAGCATGGTCGCGCTGGTGGCCTCGCTGACGGCGCTGGCCCTCCTCGGGCTCTGGACCCAGCTGCCGGGGTGGCTGGGCCGCGACGCCGGGTTCGTCGACGTCTCGCCGGGACTGCTACGCGTGGCCCAGGACGCCAAGGGCGTCGCCACCCTCGGCGGTGGGGTCTCGGTCTCCCTGTATGCCGACGGGTTGCGGATCCAGCGCGGCGAGAGCCTGCTGCTCCAGACCGTCATCGGCGGGTCGATGCTCAGTGCGCTCGAGGGACGCGCGAAGGGCACGGGGCAGGACATCGACGAGCAGGTCACCCGTCAGCTGAGCAACCTCTCCATCGACGAGCTGGTCTTCCTCCCCGGCCGTGCCACCTACTTCGGTTCGGTCTCGGACGGCAACGGGTCGATGCCCGTCGTCATCCGGGTCGAGCTCGCGGGGTCGGTGATCCGCATCGGTGCGTCGGTCAACGGCGCGGACGGGATCGTCTGGCACCTCGACCACCGACCCCTCACGACCGGTTTGCGGCCCGCCCTGCCGAACCGCAACCTGCGTGGCACCGCGGCATGGATCGCGACGGGGACGGTCGAGGGGCAGGCGGCGTTCGGCACCAACCTCGGCACCGACATCGGGGTCGGCCCGGGGCGCGTGGCCCGCGGGGTGGACGTCCGGTCGGACGGGCGCACCGACATCCACATCTGGTCGGACGCAGGCTTCCTCACGGTCTCCTCGTCCGCCCGGCCACCGACCGCCCCCTCGAAGTAGTGCGGACGCCGCGCAGTGGCAGACTCGGCGACATGGCTCCCCGCGACCGCATCGACCGCGTCGCCATGCTCAGCGTCCACACCTCGCCGCTCGAGCAGCCGGGCACCGGGGACGCAGGTGGCCTCAACGTGTACGTCCTCGAGGTGGCCCGGGAGCTGGCCAAGCGAGACGTCGAGGTGGAGATCTTCACCCGGACGACCACCGCCGAGCTCGCCCCGACGGTCGAGCTGGAGCCCGGGGTGCTGGTCCGCCACGTGACCGCCGGCCCCTACGAGGGGTTGGGCAAGAACGACCTCCCGGGGCAGCTGTGCGCCTTCGCCGCGGGGATCATGCGCACCGGGGCTCACGCGCCGGAGGGCCACTACAGCCTGGTCCACTCCCACTACTGGCTCTCGGGCCAGGTCGGGTGGCTCGCCGCCGACCGATGGCAGGTGCCGTTGGTCCACACGATGCACACGATGGCGCGGGTCAAGAACCGCCACCTCGCCGAGGGCGACGCCCCCGAACCCTCCGGCCGCGAGATCGGCGAGCTGCAGGTGGTGGAGGCCGCCGACCGCCTCATCGCCAACACGTCGGGGGAGCGGTCCGAGCTGATCGACCTGTATGCCGCCGACCCCGAGAAGGTGGTCGTGGTGCCTCCCGGGGTCGACCTGTCGGTCTTCTCGCCGGGGGACCAGGGCGCCGCGCGGGCCTCGCTCGGGCTGTCGGCGGACGCCAAGGTCCTGCTGTTCGTCGGGCGCATCCAGCCGCTCAAGGCACCGGAGGTGCTCGTCAAGGCTGCCGCCGAGCTGCTCGGTCGCCACCCGGACTGGCGCGGTCAGCTCGTCGTCGCGGTCCTGGGTGGGCCCAGTGGCTCGGGGTTGGAGCACCCCCAGTCCCTGCAAGAGCTCACCGCTGAGCTGGGCCTCACGGCGCAGGTGCGGTTCGTGCCGCCCGTGTCCCGTCCGGAGCTCGCCCGGTGGTACCGCGCGGCAGATCTCGTCGCCGTGCCCTCCCACTCGGAGTCGTTCGGCCTGGTGGCGGTCGAGGCGCAGGCCTGCGGCACCCCCGTGGTCGCCGCGGACGTCGGCGGGCTGCCCACCGCGGTGGGCGACGCCGGGGTGCTCGTCGACGGGCACGACACCGGCGCGTGGGCCGATGCCCTGGAAGGACTGCTCATGGACCCGGACCGGCGCAAGGTGTTGTCCCGCAAGGCCGTCGACCACGCCGCGCTCTTCGGCTGGGACCGGACCACCGACCGGCTCTACGAGGTCTACGTCGAGGCCAAGCGGGCCCGCGAGCGGGCCCTCGACCTGCCGTCCCCCAACGGCCTGCTCGCCGGTGTGCCCTCGGCGGTGGTCCCGTGAGCGGGCTGGCCCAGGTCCTGGAGGACTACCTCGCGGAGGCCGGCATTGAGTGGGAGCCGGGTGCGCGCCGCGGCGAGTACGTCGTCACGCTGCCCGGCGAGAAGAAGCTCAAGACGGTGGCGTCCCTCGTGGCCGGCGAGGGCTCCCTGTCGGTGTCGGCGTTCGTGATCCGCAACCCAGACGAGAACCACGAGAAGTTCTACCGCTACCTGCTGCGCAAGAACCTGCGCCTGCCCGGACTCGCCTACGCGATCGACGGCTCCGGCGACGTGTACGTCGCCGGGCGCCTGCCCGCTGCGGGGGTCGACGCGGCATACCTCGACCAGCTCCTCGGCGCGCTGCTGGACGCCGCGGACTCGCACTTCAACGAGCTCCTCGCGATCGGCTTCCTGACGAGCATGCAGAAGGAGTGGAACTGGCGGGTGTCGCGGGGTGAGTCGCTGCGCAACCTCGAGGCCTTCCGCCACCTGCTCGAGCGAGGGCCGGACGCGGCGAGCCCTGCAGGAGCCACGGGCGCGACGGGCGGCACGGGCGCCTGAGACGGGCGCTGCGCCCTGCCGGCGTCGATCACTACGCTGGGCCCATGGCATACACCCTCATCCTGCTGCGCCACGGGCACTCCGACTGGAACGCCAAGAACCTCTTCACGGGCTGGGTCGACGTCGACCTCAACGAGCAAGGCCTCCGCGAGGCCGTCGCAGGCGGAAAGCTGTTGAAGGACAAGGGAGTCCTGCCGACCGTCGTGCACACGTCCGTGCTGCGCCGGGCCATCACGACCGCCAACCTCGCGCTCGACGCCGCAGACCGTCACTGGATCCCGGTGCGCCGCGACTGGCGCCTCAACGAGCGCCACTACGGAGCGCTCCAGGGCCTGGACAAGGCGGCGACCCGGGAGAAGTACGGCGACGAGCAGTTCATGCTGTGGCGCCGCTCGTTCGACACCCCTCCCCCGCCCATCGAGGTGGGCTCGGAGTTCGACCAGTCGGGTGACCCGCGCTACGCCGGCGTCGAGGTGCCCCGCACCGAGTGCCTGAAGGACGTGATCGCCCGGATGATGCCCTACTGGGAGGGCGCCATCCAGGACGACCTGAAGGCCGGTGAGACGGTGCTCGTCACTGCCCACGGCAACAGCCTCCGTGCCCTGGTCAAGCACCTCGACCAGATCAGCGACGAGGACATCGCCGGCCTCAACATCCCGACCGGTCAGCCGCTGGTCTACACCTTGGGTGAGGACTTCATGCCGACGAAGCCGGCCGAGTACCTCGACCCAGAGGCGGCGGCCGAAGCCGCCGCCGCCGTGGCCAACCAGGGCCGCTGACCGAGCCGCTGACAGGTTCAGCGCGTGGTGCCCTCCGTCCACACGTCCTCCCTCGGAAGGTCGACGGGCCAGCGGCCGATCTCCCTGCCTGCCGAGTCGAAGGTCGCGACCTCGTAGGAGGCGATGGTCGGGTCCGTCTGCGGCGTGGTGACCAGGGCGGAGCCGCCCCGCACGGGCACGACCGCCGAGCTCGGGTAGGCCAGCGTGCCCGATGACACCAGCTGCACCGACGCAGCCTTCGGGGCGAACACCTGGTGCAGGACCCGGTCCCCGGTGATGGTGCGGTCCAGCACGAACGGGCGGTCAGCGGCCGTGGACGCGTCGATCGGGACACCGGTGGCGGACTCCAGGGTCATGGACTGGCTGCCGTCCTTGGCGGTCACGACGACCACGGCGCTGCGCAGCACCTGGCCGGCCGGGAGGGTGGTGTCGACGACGATGAGCTGGTTGCGGACCGGGCCCTTGGTGCCGAAGTCCGGCTGCTCGATGACCCTCGGATCGGTCGCACCGAGGAACCGGGTCGTGGCGCGGACGTCGCGTGGGTCGAGACCCATCCGGTGGGCGTCGCCCTCCCTGATCGCCTGCTCGGCCTTGGTGCGGAACTCCTCGCCGGTGCAGCTCAGGCAGATCGACCCCTCGCCCGTGACGTCCTGGGTGGGGCGACCGGTCAGGGTGGCAGGGGTCGCGCCCGCGGCTGCGTCACGGACCCGCATGAGCCAGGGCGGCGAGCCCTGCAGGTCCTGCGACCAGACGCCGTCGGTGATGGGGACGGGACGGTAGGTGTCTCGCGTGACCGTGCCGTCAGTGCCGATCTGCACGCCAGGGGAGAACTGCAGGGTCCGGACGCCCGGCGTCGTCAGGGCCACGACGCGGCTGTCGGCGTCGTCGCTCTCGCGCAGGACGACGAGGTCGGTGGTGTCCCCGCTCCACTCTGAGACACCGGCGAGCTCGTCGACACCGGCACCCCGGGGTCCGGCGAACATGCTGACCTTGGTGGAGCCACCGTCCTCCGGGTCCCAGCCCACGACGACGCGCGTGCGGTCGAGGTCGGCGGCGTAGATGACGTGCGCGGTGAGGGACTTCTCCGTGACCGAGCCGACGAACGCCTTGTCCTCGGCGAGGGAGCCACGCACGGGCCACGAAGACATCGCGGCCCAGCGGGGGTCGTTCGGGCCGGGGATGACGACCTGGGTGCGCTTGGCCGGCAGGGTCGAGCGGTGGTCCCCCTGCGCCAGGCTGGGCACGAGGACCGCGACGGCGGCGACGGCGGCGACCGCGCCGACGGCAGCGGCCCGGCGTCGGCGGCGGCTGGTGACGATGGCACCGGCCACGCGCTCGTACGGGTCGAACGTGGGGGCGTCCAGGTCGTCGGCGCGGGACGCCAGGGCGTCGCGCAGCTCGGTCTCGAGGCTCATGACAGGCTCCTCTCGGGGGCGCCGTTGGTCTGGGCGAGGACGGTGCGGAGCCGCTCGAGCCCGCGTGAGGCCTGGCTCTTGACCGAGCCGAGCGACATGCCGAGCGCGTCGGCGGTGGCGGCCTCGGAGAGGTCGTCGAAGTAGCGCAGGACCACGACCGCACGCATCCGCGGTGGCAGGGCGAGGACAGCCCGGGCGACCTCGTCGCGCGTGTCGTACGCGGCATACGCGTCGCCGCTGGCCCGGTCCGCGTGGGCGGGGACCTCGCCGAGGGTCTCGGCGACCCGACGCCGACGCCACCAGGACGCCGACTCGTTGGCCAGCGCGGCCCGGGTGTAGGCGTAGGGGCCACCCGTGGCGTCGTCACGGGAGATGTGCTCCCAGCGCCGGTGGACCTTCACCAGGGTCTGCTGCACCAGGTCCTCGGCGCGCCCCTGGTCACCGGTCAGCAGGTATGCCGTCCGCACCAGGGCGTTCCATCGCGCCTGGACGAACCGGCGGAACTCCTCCTCGCCTGCTGCGTCCATGCCCCACCCCCTGCTCGTCGACCGACCCGGTGTCGGCTGCTAACCCCCTAGACGCGGGTCAGCATGACGCAGGTTGAGAGCCGGCGGAGAAAGTTCTCGGGAACGCAAAACGCTGGTTGCGCGGCAAAGGGCGGGACGACAACCCGCGGTATGCCGCGCAACCAGCGTTTTGCTGGGGTGGGGAGGGTGGGCCGGGCGGCCCGGGGATCACAGCGAGGTAGGGCTGTGGTCCTCCTGCTCCTCGTGGTCCTCCGCGACGTCCCACTCGCCGGTGACGAGGTAGACGACGCGGTGCGCGACCGAGACGGCGTGGTCGGCGAAGCGCTCGTAGTAGCGACCGACGAGCGTCATGTCGACCGCAGCCTCGGTGCCGTGCTTCCACGTCCCGTCGATCAGGTGGCTGAACAGGTTGCGGTGCAGCTCGTCCATGGCGTCGTCGTCGCGCTCGAGGGTCTTGGCGTCCTCGACGTCCTTGGCCGGCGATGACCTGGCCGCACTTGGCGACGATGCGCTCGGCGACCTGGCCCATCTGCAGGATGGTGGCCCGGATGTCAGCCGGCACGGCCGACTCGGGGTAGCGCAGCCGCGCGACCTTGGCGACGTGGCGAGCGAGGTCTCCCATCCGCTCCAGGTCGGCGCTCATCCGCATCGAGGTGACCACCATGCGCAGGTCGGTGGCGACGGGCTGCTGGCGCGCGAGGAGGTCGATCGAGAGCGCGTCGAGCCCTTCACGCAGCCGGTCGAGCTCCTTGTCGGCCTGGATGACCGACTCGGCAAGCTGGATGTCGGCGTCGAGGAGGGCGGTCGTGGCCCTGGACATGGCCGAACCCGCGAGGTGGGTCATCTCGACCAGCCGGTCGGAGATCGTGTCGAGGTCCTCGTGGAAAGCGTCGCGCATGACATCCCTAGCGTGAGTGCGGTGGTACGTGCGAGCCGAGGCTCCCACGGGGCAGTGAACGGTCGGATGACCTCAGGTGAACATCTGGGGGACCCGTGCGCGCAGGTCCGTTTCCGGCACGGACGGGTATGGCGGGCACCGTACATTGGGATCGTGGACACGACCACCGTTGCCGTGCTGGCCGGGTTCGCCGGCCTGCTCACCGGCGCCCTGGCCGTCATCGCCGTGCGCTACTCCGAGCGCCAGCAGACCCAGCTCCCACAGACCGCGCCCGTGGCGGCCCTCCCGCCGGGGGTGGGAGACGTCCTCGCGGTGCTGCGTTCCAGCGCCATCGTCGTGGACTCCGCCGACGCGGTGACCAAGATGTCGCCCGCGGCCGTCGCGTACGGCCTGGTGCGGGACGGCGAGCTCGTCCACGCCGAGCTGCGTCACCTGGCCCGTCAGGTCCGCCGCGACGGGGTGATCCGCGAGTCGCAGCTCGAGCTGTCCCGCGGGCCCCTGGGCCAGGGCCGGTCGATCATGCAGGCCCGGGTCGCGCCGCTCGGCAGCAGCCACGTGCTGCTCCTCGTCGAGGACCACACCCAGGCCCGCCGGGTCGAGGAGGTCCGCCGGGACTTCGTCGCGAACGTCAGCCACGAGCTGAAGACCCCGGTGGGCGGCATCGGCCTGCTTTCCGAGGCGATCCTCGACGCCAAGGACGACCCCGAGGCCGTCGAGCGGTTCGCCGGTCGCATGCAGGTCGAGAGCCACCGGTTGGCCCAGCTGGTCAAGGAGATCGTCGACCTGTCCCGGCTGCAGGTCGCCGACACGTTGCACGAACCCCGTCTGGTCGACGTGACGGCCGCGGTCCACGAGGCCATCGACTACTCCCGGGTCGGGGCCGACGCCAAGCAGATCGAGATCGCCGAGGCGTGTGCGCCCGACCTCAAGGTGTTCGGCGACGAGGACCTGCTCGTCACCGCCGTCCGCAACCTCATCGGCAATGCCGTCGCCTACTCCGACAACGGCTCCCGCGTCGCCGTCGGCGGCCGGCTCAACGGCGACATGGTCGAGGTCACCGTCACCGACCAGGGCCAGGGCATCCCGCAGGCGGAGCAGGCCCGGATCTTCGAGCGCTTCTACCGTGTCGACGGTGCGCGCTCGCGAGCCACCGGTGGCACGGGTCTCGGCCTGGCCATCGTCAAGCACATCTGCGCCAACCACGGTGGCGACGTCACCGTGTGGAGCGAGGAGGGCCGGGGGTCGACGTTCACGATCCGCCTGCCCGCCGCCGCCGACCGCTCCGGTGGTCACCTCGCCACCGAGTCCTCAACACCCGTTCCGTCACAAGGAGACCCCCGCGCATGACCCGCATCCTGGTCGTCGAGGACGAGGTGTCGTTCTCCGACCCCTTGTCGTACCTGTTGCGCAAGGAGGGCTACGAGGTGGCCGTCGCCGAGACCGGGCCGGAGGCCCTCGAGGACTTCGACCGGGCCGGCGCCGACCTCGTCCTGCTCGACCTCATGCTGCCCGGCCTCTCCGGCACGGAGGTCTGCCGCGCGCTGCGCCAGCGGTCCAACGTGCCGGTGATCATGCTGACCGCCAAGGACAGCGAGATCGACAAGGTCGTGGGGCTCGAGATCGGCGCCGACGACTACGTCACCAAGCCCTACTCCTCGCGCGAGCTGCTCGCGCGGATCAAGGCGGTCCTGCGGCGCCTCTCGGAGCCCGAGGACCTGCGTGCCCGCGACGATCGAGGCCGGTCCGGTGCGGATGGACGTCGAGCGCCACATCGTCACCGTGGCCGGCGAGACGACGCAGCTGCCGCTCAAGGAGTTCGAGCTGCTGGAGATGCTGCTGCGCAACACCGGTCGCGTGCTGACCCGGATGCAGCTCATCGACCGCGTGTGGGGCAGTGACTACGTGGGTGACACCAAGACGCTGGACGTCCACGTGAAGCGCCTGCGGGCGAAGATCGAGCCCGACCCCGCCGAGCCACGCTTCATCGTCACCGTGCGCGGGCTGGGCTACAAGTTCGAGTCAGCCTGAGCGTCAGGGGGTGGCGGTTGCCGAGGGCGTCGACGTGGGGGCGAGCGTCGCGTAGTAGCCGACGGGCGGGAGCACGGGGACGGTGACGACGGCGGTCGCGGCATGCGGTGACTGCACGGTCAGCTTGATGACGTCGCCGGGGCTGACGGGCACCGACGGGAGCGTCACCTGCGAGTCCCCGGAGAGCCGGGCCTGGGAGTAGCCCGCGGCCTCGGCATAGACCGGCTGGGTCTGGGGGAGGGCGAAGGCGATGCGCTGGGTGTCGGCGCCGGTGTTGGACACCGCGGCCGACAGGACGCCGGGCTGGTCCTTGCCGGAGCTGATGACGACCAGGTCGCGCAGCTGCACGGCGCCGAGGTCGACGGCCACGCCGTCGGGCGCCGAGTAGGTCACGTCGGTCTGGATCGGCGACTGGGTCTGGCACGCAGACAGGGCCAGAGCTGCACCGAGTGCAGCCACCGGGGCGAGTCGACGCAGGGGCGAGGGGCGGCCTGCGGAGCGGGCGGCCAGCGGGGTTCGGCGCATCACGGGGACAGACTACCGGCCGTCTGCTCAAGAGTGCGCACCCGTGCGCGTTGCACGGAGAGCCATCTTCTGTCAAGACCGAAAACATTGCCCCACAAGGCATTTCCATGCCTCTGACCAGCGCAAACGTGAACGCGACTGCTTTCCTGTCCCCGGCGTGGCGTGATATTCTGAAGGTCGCGAAAGGGGAAAACAGCACATGGTTTTCAAGGTCGGCGAGACGGTCGTGTACCCCCACCACGGGGCTGCACTGATCGAAGAAATCAACACCCGCACGATCAAGGGCGAGGAGAAGATCTACCTCAAGCTCAAGGTTGCCCAGGGTGACCTGACGATCGAGGTCCCCGCAGAGAACTGCGAGGACATCGGCGTGCGTGACGTCGTCGGACAGGAGGGCCTGGACAAGGTCTTTGCGGTCCTGCGCGCACCCCACACCGAGGAGCCGACCAACTGGTCGCGCCGCTACAAGGCCAACCTCGAGAAGCTCGCCTCCGGCGACGTCATCAAGGTGGCCGAGGTCGTCCGCGACCTGTGGCGCCGTGACAAGGACCGTGGCCTGTCGGCCGGCGAGAAGCGCATGCTCGCCAAGGCACGCCAGATCCTCGTCTCCGAGCTGGCTCTGGCCGAGAAGACGAACGAGGACAAGGCAGAGGCCATCCTCGACGAGGTTCTCGCGTCCTGAGCACCGCCGTCATCCTCGTGGCCGGTGGTCAGGGGACACGGCTCCGGGCCACCCAGCCCAAGGCGTTCGTCGACCTCGACGGAACGTCACTGCTCGAGCACGCCGTGACTCGAGCGCTCGGGGCACCTGAGGTGTCCCACGTCGTCATCGTCGCGCCCGTCTCCCACCTCAGGGAGGCGGGCGCGATCGCGTCCCGCAGCACCCGCCCGGACGACGTCGACGTCGTGCCCGGGGGCGCGGAGCGCACCGACTCGGTCGCCGCCGGACTCGCGGCGTTGCGACCGGAGGACGGCATCGTGCTCGTGCACGACGCCGCCCGTTGCCTGGCCCCGTCCACGCTGTTCAGCCGCCTGGTCCACGAGGTGCGCTCGGGTCACCCGGCGGTGGTGCCCGGTCTGCCGGTCTCCGACACCATCAAGCAGGTCGACGCCGAGGGCGTCGTGGTGGCCACCCCCGACCGCGGGCGGCTGCGCGCCATACAGACGCCGCAGGCGTTCCTGCGCGAGGTCCTCGAGCATGCCCACGCCTGCGGGGCGCACGCCACCGATGACGCGGCGCTGGTCGAGGCCGTCGGCGGGCAGGTCCGTGTCGTCGATGGTGACCGGTTGGCCTTCAAGGTGACGACGCCCGACGACCTCGCCACCGCCAGGCGCCACCTCGAGGACGCCTGAGCGAGCAACCCTCCGCCCCTGAGCCCGTCACGGTCAGCGGGTCAGGGCTGCCACGACCTGCTCCCAGGGCACCACGGGCTCGGCGGGCATCGGTGCGTGGAGCGTGCTGATCCAGCCGTCGACGAGGCGGCCACGCTCGACGAGCAGGTCCGGGACGAAGGTCGGCGTGGGGAAGCCCGCGCGCCAGACGGCCTTGGCGCTGCCCCAGTTGCCCGCGTGCGCCTCCCAGCGCACGGTCTGGAACCCGAGCACCCCGAAGGCGTGCCCCACGACGACGCGCACGGTGTCGGACATGACGCCGCGGCCACGGAAGTGCTGGTGCGTGGCGAAGCCCAACGAGCCTGCCCCGCTGTCGACGTCCATCACCCGCAGGTCGATGGAGCCGGCATACGCGCCGTCCACCTCGATGGCCCAGCAGATCTGCTCGGACGACGGGGCGGTGAACTCGGTGACGTAGCCGAGGGCCATCTCCCGGGTGTACTCCAACGGGATGGTCGTGAACGCCCGGGCCAACGGGTCCACGGCCCGCTCGAACACGCCGTCGGCATCGGACTCCCGGTGCGGGCGCAGGGTGACCAGGTCTCCGGTCAGGACGGGGATGGTCAGGGGCTCGGTCATGCGCGGCAACGCTAGTGGTGCGGCGTCGGTGGTTCATCCGCTTTTGCGCGGTGGTGGTTGGATGACGCCATGGTGCCTCCCGGTATGCCGCGCACGGGGATCGGTGTGGACGTCCACGCCTTCTCGACCGACCCGACCCGCGAGCTGTGGGTGGCGGGTCTGCACTGGCCGGGCCAGGGCCTCGACGGGCACTCGGATGCGGACGTCGCCTGTCACGCCGCCTGCGACGCGTTGTTCTCGGCCGCCGGGATCGGTGACCTGGGCATGCACTTCGGCACGGACCGGCCGGAGCTCGCCGGGGCCGCCGGCCGCACGCTGCTCGCCGAGGCCGCACGCCTGGTGCGCGAGGCCGGGTTCGAGATCGTCAACATCGCCGTCCAGGTCATCGGGAACACCCCGAAGATCGGGACGCAGCGCCACCTCGGGGAGCAGGTGATGTCGGCGGCCGTCGACGCTCCGGTGTCGCTCAGCGGCACCACCACCGACGGGCTCGGCCTCACCGGCCGGGGGGAGGGTGTCGCCGCGATCGCGACGGCCCTGGTCTACCCGGTCTGAGCCTGTGTCGCCTGGGCTGACCCCTCGGGCCCGGACCGTCATGCGGTCCGGGCCCGAGGGTCCGTGTCGTGCTGGACTTCGGCGTCAGTGCTGGGTGGACCGGCCGTCGGCGCGGTCGCCGTCGTCACCGTCGCCGTTGCCGTCACCGTTCTCGTCACCGTCATGACGGGCACCGACCGACACCGCCCGCGCCAGGTCGGCGACCTTGGCATCACGCGGTGACAGCGGGGCCAGGCCCCACGAGTGCTCGATGGTGGCGAGGATCGACGTGGTGTCGTAGCTGGAGTGGCTGACCCCCGAGTGGTCCATGCCGGCGGAGAGCACCAGCGCGGGGACGCGGGTGCCGGGGCCCCAGGCGTCGGTCTTCGGCGGGGCGACGTGGTCGTAGGACCCGCCGAACTCGTCATACGTCACGACCACGAGGGTCTTGTCGGCCTGCGGGCCGCTCGTGATGGTCTTGAGCAGGTCGACGAGGTGGTCGCTGCCGGTGTGCTCGCTGGCGTACCCGGGGTGCTCGTTCTCCGAGCCGTACGGCTTGACGAACGAGACCGCGGGGAGGGTGCCGTTCTTCGCGGACGCGATGAAGTTCTTCTCGTCCTGCAGGTGCGAGCGGCCGGGGGCGCCCTCGGCGTAGTTGGCGAAGTAGTTGAACGGCTGGTGGTGGAACTGGAAGTTGCCGCCCGGGTGGCCGGCGACGGCGTCGTCCCAGCCGCCGGAGTACCAGTTCCAGCTCACGCCCTTGGCGCTCAGGCGGTCACCGATGTTGGGGTACTTCGCGTCGTCGATGAGCGGGATCTTGGCACCCTTGCCGGACGGCGTCGACGACGGCTGCACCGTGTTGACGGCGTAGTCGCCGCACGCCTTGACCGCGTGGTTGGAGCCGTCAGCGCACTTCTGGGTCAGCTGGCCGTCGACGACCGTGCCGGTGGGCGTGTAGAGCGGGTACTTGGTGACCATGCCGTTGCTGTCCAGCACCGAGCTCTTCGCGCCGAGTGCACCGGCGGAGGTGTCGAGCGGCGCGCGGGCCGAGATGAGGAACTGGTGGTTGAGGAACGAGCCACCGAACGCCGCCTGGAAGAAGTGGTCGGCGAGGACGTAGTGGGGGGCGTCGTGCGAGTGGAGGTACTGGTAGATCGGCAGGGCCTTGGTGTCGTACCGGCCCATCGTCAAGCCAACTGCGTCGGACCCCGTCACGTAGCGGTCCTGCTTGCCACCGTCGAGCTGGTACTGCTCCTGGTAGAAGCGGTGCACCTGGTCGCGGGTGCAGCCGCCGGGCAGCCCGCTGCCCTTGACCAGGCCGTTCGGGGCGTAGACGCCCTCGGGGGCGCAGGTGGTGTCGGAGGGCTTGATGAACTTGTCGATCGTGAACGCGTTGTTCGTGAAGTTGCTGGCAGCCACCCCGTGCCCGGCGTCCTGGCAGGTGTTCGGCTGCGGAGGCGTGGTGAGGTTGACGTCGTCCTGCAGGAGGCAGCCGTACGCGGTGCCGTCCTGGGCGACCTGCTTCACCGCGGGTGCCTGGACGCCGTCCACACGGTCGTCGCCGACCTTGCCCCAGCCGCCGTACAGGTTGTCGAAGGAGTGGTTCTCCTCGTAGATCACCACGAGGTTGGTGTAGCCACCGGGCAGGGCGCCCCGGTTGGCGTGCCCGTGGTGGTGGGCGGCCGTCGCGGCGACCGCGGTGCCCGGCAGGGCTGCCGCCGCGCCGGCGAGCAGCAGGGCGCCGAGGGCGGTTGGGGTGCGTCTGTTCACGAAGTTCCTCCTGGGTGCAGGTGCGCGTGAGGCGCACCGTGCCAACATTCCGGACCGGCTCCGTGCACCCCCTGACATATGTCACGGGTGGCGGTGAACAGTGGGCAAAGGGTGGGTGTGCCCCGCCGAACGGACGGGCAGTCAGTCGCGGCTCGCGGCGACGCGTGACAGCGGCAGGCCGAGGCGCACCCGGGTGCCGCCCTCGGCTCGGCGCCCAACCTCGAGGGAGGCCCCGGCCACCTGGGCCCGGTTGCGCATACCGGTGAGGCCGAGGTGCCCCGGGCGGTCCCCGTCCTCGCCATCAGCGATGCCGCGTCCGTCGTCGTCGACGGTGACCACGGCCTCGCCGCCGTCCACGGCGAGCTCGACCACGACCACGCCAGCCCCGGCGTGCTTGCGCGCGTTGACCAGCGCCTCCTTGACCACCCGGTGGATGATCACGCGCTCCGCCTCGGGGACCGGCAGGTCGGTCTCGCCGACGACCCTGACCTCGACATCGGTGCCGGAGAAGACGAAGGCGGCGGCACTCTTCACCGCCTCCGCCAGGCTCGTCCCCTCGGGGAGCGACTCGAGGTCGAACAACAGGTTGCGCAGGCGCTCGGTGGCGGTCGCGACGATGTCCTGCAGCGTCGCGACGTCGGACACCGTCGCCGGTGCCTCGGCAGCGAGACGCCGGCGGAGCAGTCCCAGGCGCAGGTCCACCGCGGCCAGGGCCTGGACCGGGTCGTCGTGGACGTCACCGGCGATGCGGGCCCGTTCCTCCTCCTGCGCCTGCACCAGCTTGTGCAGCAGGCGCGCGCGTTGCTCGGCGAGGTCGTGCAGGGCGCGTTCGGTCCGTCGGCGCTCGCTGATGTCGCGCTGGATCGTGGCCACGACGGCGCCCCCCGCCTGACCTTCGTCGTGCACGACGAAGGTCGAGACGTCCACCGGGACGGGCGGGCGCCCGTCGACCGGCACGACCTCGGCCTCGCCGGCGAACCGTCGTCGGCGCAGGAGCTCGGGCCACCGGGTGTCGAACTTCGTAGGGCCGACCCCGGGCACGACCTCGGAGACGTGCAGGGTCGTCACCTCGTGGGCGTCCGAGATGCCCAGCATCCGTCGGCCCGCAGGGTTGAGGTACACCAGCTGTCCGTTCGTCCCGGCGATGCCGATCAGCTCACCGGAGGCGTCGACCAGGGACTTGAACAGGTGCAGGTCGACGGTGGCGACTCCGAGCACCCGCTGCGCCTCCACCTGCACCGAGCGCACGGTGAGGACCCCGCGGACGAGCGCCACGACGCCAGCGATGGCGTAGCAGGCCAGCGCCGGGCCGACCGCCGGGATCTTGAACCCGGAGAGGGCCAGCACGACGATGAGGACCGCCAGGATGGCGGCAGGCACCACCACACCCGACGCGAGGTCGGCGGCGGGGAGGTCTCCGGTATGACGCACGGCATGCGACCTCCGCTGCGGCCTGAGGACGGCGAGGGCGACGGCGACGGCCACCAGCGTCGTGCCCACCATCGACAGGGCGCTCACCCACGTGCCGGGCCGCCACGAGCCCGCCGCCAAGAGGACGAAGTAGGCCACGTCGACCGCGACGACGGCCAGGACCCCGGTCAGGAGCACCAGGTCGGCCGACGTCATCCGGGAGCGGGCCGTCGTCAGGAGCGCTGCGCCGGCCACGAGCAGCGCGACGTCCAGCGCGGGGTAGAGGACGTTCATCACGACAGCCGGTGTCGGCGTCCCCGCGACGACGAGGGTGCGCAACGGGCTGTCGAGGGTGTTCACCGCCAGGCCCAGGGCAACCAGCGAGGCGCTCACGGCGTCCAGGACGATCAGCGACCCACGACGATGCGACAGGTCCCGCAGCCGCAGCACCAGGGCCCCGAACAAGGCGACGGACGAGGCCACCCAGGCGGCGTCCGCCCAGGAGGGGTACGTCGGCACGTGCCCGAGACCCACGGTCGTCAGCGAGATGTCGAAGCCGACGGCCCGCAGCACCAGGAAGGTCACGACCAGCCAGGACGTCGCCGCAGCGGTGCGCCGCTGCCAGGTGCCGACCAGCGCGAGGAGTGCGACCGCGGTGTAGGCGCCGCCGTTGAGCCAGCCGTCGAAGCGCGGGTCGAACCCTGGCCGGGGACGGACGCCGGGCAGGGTCCAGACGGTGTAGGCGGCCACCAGCACCAGGGCGAGCACCAGCAGGGCACGGGTCCAGACGGGTGTGGGCCTGGTGGCGGTATCGGTGCTGGTCTCGGTCTCGGTCGTGGTGCTCATGCTCGACCCCCCCGTCGGGCAGCGGGCGCGCGGACGCCTGTGGATCGCACCCTAACCTCCTGCAGGCACCCCACGCGCGGCAGACGGTCCTACGGCTCGCGGTCGGCAGCAGCCCTGCGCACGGAGCCGCTGCGCGCGGTTCGGCTCGCAGAGCCCGCGCCGGTAGCCTTGCGCCCGTGAGTCTTCGCCTGTACGACACCGCCGCGCGCCAGCTGCGCGACTTCACCCCCCTCGTGCCGGGCAAGGTGGGGATCTACATCTGTGGGCTCACGACCCAGAGCCAGCCCCACATCGGCCACGTGCGCTTCGCCGTCGCCTTCGACGTGCTGCGCCGCTGGCTCGAGGGCCGCCACGGCTACGACGTCTCGCTGGTCCGCAACGTCACCGACATCGACGACAAGATCCTCGCGAAGTCGGCGGAGGCCGGCGAGGAGTGGTTCGCCCTCTCCTACCGCAACGAGGTCGCCACGGCTGCCGCCCTGTCCTCGCTCGGGGTGCTCCTGCCGACCTACGAGCCGCGGGCCACCGGCCACATCCCCGAGATGGTCGAGCTGATGCAGACCCTGGTCGAGAAGGGGCACGCGTATGCCGCGCCCGACGAGAGCGGTGATGTCTACTTCGACGTCAAGAGCTTCCCGGAGTACGGCTCACTGACGCACCAGAAGATCGAGGACATGGAGGCGGCGCAGGACGCCGACCCGCGCGGCAAGCGCGACCCCCGGGACTTCGCCCTCTGGAAGGGCCGCAAGGAGTCCGAGCCCGCCACCGCTTCGTGGCAGACGCCCTTCGGCGTCGGGCGTCCCGGCTGGCACCTCGAGTGCTCGGCGATGGCTCGCAAGTACCTCGGCGACGCCTTCGACATCCACGGCGGTGGGGTGGACCTGCGCTTCCCCCACCACGAGAACGAGCAGGCGCAGTCGCATGCCGCCGGCCTCGGCTTCGCGAACTTCTGGCTGCACAACGCCTGGGTCACCCTCGGCGGCGAGAAGATGAGCAAGTCGCTCGGCAACAGCCTGGTCGTCTCCGAGGTCACCAAGGTCGCGCGCCCCCTGGCGTTGCGCTACTACCTCACGGCCGCGCACTACCGCTCCACCATCGACTTCTACGAGGGCTCGCTGCGCGAGGCCGAGGCCACCGTCGAGCGCATCGAGGGTTTCCTCACCCGTGCCCTGCGGGCGCTGCCCGATGGCACCTCCACCACCCCCGACCCCACCGTCGTGCCGGAGGCGTATGCCGCCGCGATGGACGACGACCTCAACGTCAGCGGCGCGCTCGCGGTCGTCCACGACACCGTGCGGGCCGGCAACACCGCGCTCGACGACGGTGACGAGGACGCGCTGGCGACGGCGTTCGCGGCGGTCGTCGCGATGACCGACCTCCTGGGGGTCAACCCGCTCGACCCGCACTGGGGTGTCGACACGACGTCGGGATCCGGCGACGCGCAGGGCGCCCTCGACACCCTCGTGCGGGTCCAGCTCGACGCCCGGGCCGCTGCCCGGGCGGCGCGCGACTTCGCCACGGCGGACGCGATCCGTGACCAGCTCGGTCTGGCCGGCATCGTCATCGAGGACACCGCGTCGGGAGCGAACTGGTCGCTGGCCCGACGGGACAACGAAGAGACAGGCGACATCTGATGGCAGGCAACTCCCAGCGCCGCGGCGCGATCCGCAAGGGCGCGTCCAAGAAGGGCGCGTCGGTCGGCTCCGGCGGGCAGCGTCGTCGTGGTCTCGAGGGCAAGGGTCCGACGCCCCGCGCCGAGGACCGCCCCAACCACAAGGCCCACAAGTTGGCCAAGGCCGCCTCGAAGAGCGGCGGCCCGTCGGCCCCCCGCAGCTCCGGCCCGCGTGGCGGCAGCTCCCGTCGTGGTGGCAAGGCGTCCAGCGAGATCGTCGCCGGCCGCAACTCCGTGGTCGAGGCGCTGCGCGCCGACATCCCGGTGACGACGATGTATGTCGCGGGGCGCATCGACGCCGACGACCGTGTGCGCGAGGCGCTGAAGATGGCCACCGCCAAGGGGATCGCGATCCTCGAGACGCCCCGCGGCGAGCTCGACCGCCTCACCGACGGCGCCGTCCACCAGGGCCTGGCACTGCAGGTGCCGCCCTACGAGTACGCGCACCCCCAGGACTTCATCGACCCCCAGGTCCCCGGGATCCCGCTCGTCGTCGCCCTCGACGGCATCACCGACCCGCGCAACCTGGGGGCGATCATCCGCTCCGTCGCCGCTTTCGGTGGTCACGGTGTCGTGGTGCCCGAGCGTCGTTCGGTGGGGATGACCGCCAGCGCGTGGAAGACCTCCGCCGGCGCGGCGGCCCGGGTCCCGGTGGCCTTGGCCTCCAACCTGACCCGTGCGCTGGAGGAGTACCGCAAGGCCGGCTTCTTCATCCTCGGCCTGGACATGGACGGCGACGTCGAGCTGCCCGGGTTGGCGCTGGCCACCGAGCCGATCGTCATCGTCGTCGGCTCGGAGGGCAAGGGCCTGTCCCGGCTCGTCAGCGAGACCTGCGACCAGATCGTCTCGATCCCCATGGCGGCCACGACGGAGTCCCTCAACGCCGGCATCGCCGCCGGCGTGACCCTGTACGAGGTGGCTCGTCGTCGCGCCGAGGCCAAGCAGGCCTGACCGCCCCACACCGACGCGGGCCGAATCGGCCCAAAGGGGAAGGGCATCCGCTAGCGTTCGCGGGGTCGCGCCCAAGGGGGGAGCGGCTCGCCTCTGAAGGGATCGACCCATGTCTGACTACGGCACTCCGCCGCCGCCTCCGCCCGCGCCCGGCTACAACGCGCCCGCTGCAGGTGGCACCCCGCCGCCGAACTACCTCGTCTGGGCCATCCTCAGCACCATCTTCTGCTGCCTGCCCTTCGGCATCGCCTCGATCGTCTTCGCCGCACAGGTCAACGGCAAGTGGGCCGCCGGTGACGTTGCCGGCGCGCAGGACTCCTCGGCCAAGGCCAAGAAGTTCGCCATCTGGGCAGCCATCGCCGGCGTCATCTTCGGTGTCATCTACGGCATCCTCCTGGCGCTCGGAGTCATGAACACCAGCACCAGCCCGTGACGCTCCAGCACGCCGCGCACCTCGATCTCGTGGATCGGTGCGCGGCGTGCTGCTGCCCGTGGCGACTGCAGGAGCCGCCCTCGCCGGTGGACTCGTGGTCGCTCTCGTCGACCCGAACGAGGCAGGGCACTACCCGACCTGCCCCTTCTGGCCCTGACCGGCGCCTACTGCCCGGGATGTGGCTCTCTGCGGGCGATCCACGCACTCGCGCACGGAGATGTCGCGACAGCCATGGCGCGCAACCCGTTCGCCGTCGTAGCCCTCGTCGGCCTGGTCGTCGGCTGGGCCCTGTGGACGTGGCGGCTCTGGAACGGGCGTCGCCGGACCTGGGTCGTCCCGGCCTGGGCGATCTACGCTTTCCTCGCCGCCGTCGTGGGGTTCATGGGTGCGGCGCAACGTCCCGGGCTGGACCTGGCTCTCGCCGGCCTGACCCCCGGACCGGGCCGGCTCAGGCCCGGGGGACGCGGACGACCACGGTGTCGAGGATCTTGTCGGCGAACGTCTGCCGCTTGTCGTCCCACAGCGGCCAGAGGTAGGGCGGCGGCTGGAGGTAGGGGAGGGCTGCTGCGTCTGGCCGGTCATGCGGATCCCCTCGAACAGTGGGCCGCCGGGTCGATCGGCGGGATTCGTCCCCACGCTAGTGGGGCCGTGAAGCGTCGGACGTGGTCTGCCCCCAGGTGACGGGCGCGTCCTCCTGCGGTGCGGCGACGGGGACGGCGTGGGCGACGACGGTGCCCATGATCTTGTCGGCGAAGGTCTGCTTCTGGCGGTCCCACAGCGGCCAGAGGTACCCGAGGTAGAGCACGCCGTCGACGATGTGGACCACGTCGCGCACGAACGAGGTGCCGGCGCCGATCGGGGTCCCGGTCCGCGCGCTGACGAGGTGGATGTTGAGCGCGGCCTTGCCGACGCTCTGGCCGGTGCGGCCCTGCTGGAGGCACCGGTTCCAGATGAACGCGACGATGCCGAGGACGGAGCCGAGCAGCATCAGACCTGCGGACAGCAGCAGGGTGCCGAGATCCACCGACGACGGGGTGCCCGGCTGGTCGGACAGGACGCCCAAGTCGGGGGAGGCGTTGAGGAGGACGGCCAGCCCGACGAAGTACGGCAGGTAGGCCACGAGGTAGACGAGCGAGTCGATGAGCCGGGCCGCGGCCCGGCGACCCCAGCTGGCCATGGGCACCCACTGCCCCGACGTCACCCCGTCGCCGTTCGCCAACGTGTGTTGCTGGACCATCGCCTTCTCCTGCCGCCCCGACCCGCCCCCCGGGTCCGGCGCACAACCTAGCGCCCGGGTGCGGTGTCCGGGGCGGGATTCAGGAGTATCGAGGTGTGCCGGCTCCGGCGGGCCGGTCGAGGGTCACTGGTCGTCGAACATGGCGACGACGGGCATCTCGACCGTGTCGACGCCGACGACGGTGGCCTCGTCGGGCTTGCTGGGCAGCACGGTGGCGACGTAGTCGCGGATGGCGTCCTCGATCGGCACGTCGTGGCCGGCCCGCTCGGACAGGTACCAGCGGTGCTCGAGCACCTCGTGGAAAAGCTCGGCCGGCTCCAGCTTGGCGGCCATGTCACGCGGCACGGTGCGGGTGATCGGCTCGTAGATCCGGGCCAGCCACTCGTGGGCCACGATCTCCTCGTCGTCGTTCTGCCGGTCGGTGCCGGCGCGGTAGGAGTCGAGGTCGTTGAGCAGGCGGCGCGCCTGGTTCTCCTCGACGTCGAGCCCGGTCAGGCGCAGCAGGCGACGGGAGTGGTGGCCGGCGTCGACGACCTTGGGCTGGATCTGGATCGTCGCGCCGTCGAAGTCGGTGGAGATGGCGAGCTCGTCGACGTCGAAGCCGAGCTCGTTGAGCCGGCGGATGCGTTCGTCGACGCGCCAGCGGTCACCCCGCTCGAAGCGCTCGAGGCCGGTGAGCTCGTCCCACAGCTCGGTGTAGCGGGTGACGATGCGGTTGGACGTGTCGACGGCGTCGGTGCCCGCCTCCAGGAAGCCCCCGGCCTCGAGGTCCATCAGCTCCCCGGCGATGTTGACGCGCGCGATGTCGAGGTCGTGCTCGCGCTGGCCGTCGGTGAGCGACTGGTGCAGCTCGCCCGTCTCCGCGTCGACGAGGTATGCCGCGAACGCGCCGGCGTCGCGCCGGAACAGGGTGTTGGACAGGGACACGTCACCCCACCAGAACCCGCTCAGGTGCAGCCGGACGAGGAGCACCGCCAAGGCGTCGATGAGGCGGGTCGAGGTCCCTTCTCGCAGGGACTGGCTGAACAGCGCACGGTAGGGCAGCGAGAACTGCAGGTGCTGGGTGATCAGGCAGGCGTCGAGGGGGTTGCCCTCGCGGTCGAGTCGGCCGCTGACGACGCCGAACGGCTCGACGCAGGGGACCTCGATCTTGTTGAGCACCCGGAGCATCTGGTACTCGCGGACCGCGATGTCGGCCTTGATCTCCTTGACCGCGAGGACGCGGCCGGAGAGCTTGACGAAGCGCACGACGTGGCGCGAGATGCCTCGGGGCAGTGCCGCGAGGTACTCCTCCGGCCAGGTCTCGAGCGGGAGCTCCCACGGGAGGTCGAGCAGCGCCGGGTCGGGCCGGGATGCGGTGATGTTCAGGGCCACGGGCCCATGCTCCCAGACAGGTGAGCGGCCCGGGCGGCCGTGTCCGCAACGGTCGCGGACAGCCGTGTGGCCGGCCCCCGCGAGGGAGCCGGCCACACGGCATACACGGTGGTGCTCCGGTCAGTCGCCGAGGCGCAGGCCGGACTGGGCGTCGAAGAGGTGGACGTGACCCGGCTTGGGGGCCAGGAACACCGTCTCGCCCTTCTGCGGGGGATGACGACCGTCGACGCGCGCGATGAACGGCTTCTCGGGAGCGTCGCTGTCCTCCTCGTCCACGTGCTGGGCAGCCTTGGTGGTGCCGTAGATGTAGGCGTCTGCGCCGAGCTCCTCGACGACGTCCACGGTCACGGCGATGCCGTGGCCGTCGGTGCGCAGCTCGAGGTCCTCGGGACGGACACCGAGCGTGAGGTTCTTGCCCGACGCACCCGCGATGCGGTCGCGCTCGACGGGGACGGTCGAGTCACCAACGAGGACACCACCATCGGTGGACTCGACCTCGAGGAGGTTCATGGCGGGTGAGCCGATGAAACCGGCGACGAAGACGTTGTTCGGGTGGTCGTACATGTGACGCGGGCTGTCGCACTGCTGCAGGACGCCGTCCTTGAGGACCGCGACGCGGTCACCCATCGTCATGGCCTCGACCTGGTCGTGGGTGACGTAGACGGTGGTGACGCCGAGTCGGCGCTGCAGCGACGCGATCTGGGTGCGCGTCTGGACGCGGAGCTTGGCGTCGAGGTTCGACAGCGGCTCGTCCATGAGGAACACCTGGGGGCTGCGGACGATCGCGCGGCCCATGGCGACGCGCTGGCGCTGGCCACCGGAGAGGGCCTTCGGCTTGCGCTCGAGGTAGGGCGTGAGGTCGAGGATCTTGGCAGCCTCCTCGACGCGCTTGCGGATCTCGCCCTTGTCGACACCGGCGATCTTGAGCGCGAAGCCCATGTTGTCGGCGACCGTCATGTGCGGGTAGAGCGCGTAGTTCTGGAAGACCATGGCGACGTCGCGGTCCTTGGGGGACAGGTTGGTGACGTCGCGGTCGCCGATCCAGATCTTGCCGGCGTTGACCTCTTCGAGGCCGGCGAGCATGCGCAGGGAGGTGGACTTGCCACAGCCGGACGGGCCGACGAGGACGAGGAACTCGCCATCCTCGATGTCGATGTTGAGCTGGGCGACAGAGGGCTTGTCGTTGCCGGGGTAGAGGCGGGTGGCCTCGTCGAACTTCACAGTTGCCATGGGCGTCTTTGCCTTTCCTTCACCGGCAGGAACGTGCCGGACGATCCGTCGTAAAGGTGGAACACCTGCAGACGTCGGTGTCGCAGGTGGGGTCAGTCTGTCCCAGCAGGCGCGGTTTGACCACCTCCCATCCGTAAGATGGAAACGTTTTCGCACGCTGAGTCCCGCACAGTCGGTCCGCTGGTGATCACTGGTGCTCGCCGCCGCACCCTCGTGACGTGAAACTTCTTGCACGGAGTGGTCGGGCAGGCTGCAAGTTCTTGCTAGATTTCGCCGTGTCCGGGAGCGGCGCAGGCTGGCCGCAGTCACTTGACCAGGGGAGGGGCCCGCCGTGAAGGCGAGACTGGCCGACATCGCGGTCCACGCCGAGGTGAGCGAGGCGACCGTCAGTCGCGTGCTCAACGGGAAGCCCGGTGTCGCCGAGGCCACCCGCGAGGCGGTGCTGCACTCCCTCGACGTGCTCGGCTACGACCGGCCGTCGCGGTTGCGGCGCAAGTCCGCCGACCTCGTCGGTCTCATCGTCCCCGAGCTGACCAACCCGATCTTCCCGGCGTTCGCCCAGATCATCGAGACGGCCCTGGCCCGCCACCAGTTCACCCCGGTGCTGTGCACGCAGACCCCCGGCGGCGTCCACGAGGACGAGTACGTCCAGATGCTGCTCGACCGCGGCGTCGCCGGCATCATCTACGTCTCCGGCCAGCACGCCGACGTCACCGAGGACATCGACCGGTATGCGGCGCTGCGCGAGCGCGGGCTGCCCATCGTCCTGGTCAACGGCTACCAGCAGGGCATCGACGCCCCCTTCATCTCCAACGACGACGTCGCCTCCATGGAGCTGGCGCTGACGCACCTGGTGCAGCTGGGCCACACGAGGATCGGGCTGGCCGTCGGGCCCGACCGGTTCGTCCCGGTGATCCG
Source organism: uncultured Actinomycetota bacterium (assembly GCA_963695205.1). Lineage (GTDB taxonomy): Bacteria > Actinomycetota > Actinomycetes > Actinomycetales > Dermatophilaceae > Pedococcus. Next base: position 292,472 of record CAVOGI010000003.1, read on the forward strand.
CAAGATCGCGGGCTTCCGCTCCTCCATGCACACGCTGCTCGGTCGCGACGACGTCGAGGACCTCATCGAGCGCACCATGTTCTCCGTGGAGGGTGGCGACACCGCCGGGGCACGGTTGCTCGACAAGGGATGCACCGCGGTGGTCTGCGGCTCGGACCTGATGGCGCTCGGGGCGATCCGTGCCGCCCGCCGGGCCGGCCTGCGGGTGCCCGAGGACTTCTCGGTGGTCGGCTACGACGACTCCCCGCTGATCGCGTTCACCGACCCGCCGCTGACGACGGTGCGCCAGAGCGTGCAGCCGATGGCGGAAGCCGCCGTGCACGCGCTGCTCGACGAGATCCGGGGCGAGCCCACACCGCGCGCCGAGTACGTCTTCCGCCCCGAGCTGGTCGTGCGTGCGTCGACCGGAGCCGCGCCCAAGCGCTGAGCCCGGTCAGGACTCCTTCGGCCCTCGCGGTTCGAGGTGAACACGCCGACGGATCCACGGCGTGTTCACCTCGAACCGGCAGCAGCGCCGCCCTCGCGCAGGGTGCGCAGGAGCGACAAGGCCTCGGCGGCATCCTCGGGACTCCGGACGCGGAACCCTGCCGCCGTCTCCCCGTCCCCGACCTTGACGGTGAGGTCGCCCTCGCCGAGCGCCGTGAACGCGTGCTCGTCGGTGACGTCGTCGCCGAAGTAGGCGACGCGGCTCGCGCCCACCGCGTCGCGCAGGGCGACCAGGGCGGTGCCCTTGTCGGCCTGGAGCACGCTCATCTCCACCACCTGCTTGCCGTGCAGGACGTGCAGCCCGGTATGGCGCGCGGCCAGCTCCAGCGCGGCCTCCTCGGCCTCGTCGGCCGGGGACTCGTCCATGCGGCGGGTGTGCAGGACGACCGCCGTGGGCTTGTGCTCCAGGTAGACGCCCTCCGGCAGGCGGACGCAGAGCTCCTCGAGCTCCGCGGCCAGCGCCTTCAGGTGCGAGCGCTGCGAGTCGTCGAGCGCCAGGTCGCCGTCCGCGGCGCTGGACTCGCCACCGTGGCTGCCGATCCGGGTCACGCTGCTCCCCTCGAGACCGGTCAGGTCGGTGAGGGTGGCGAGGTCGCGACCGGACACCACGGCCGCATACGTGCCCGGGAGGCCGGCGAGGGCCCGCAGGTCCTCGATCGTCCCCGGCAACGGGCTGGACGTGGACGGGTCGAGCACGAGCGGGGCGAGGACACCGTCGAAGTCGGAGGCCACGAGGACCCGGTCGGAGGCGGCGAACCGTCGGGCTGCCTCGCGGTAGTCGGCAGGGAGCGTCACGACCCGCCCTTCTCGGGGGCGTTGGCGAGGTTCTCGAGGAAGCGGGCGGCCCAGCGCTGCACGTCGTGGTCGGCCACCCGGCGGCGCATGGCCCGCATGAGGCGACGCTTCTCCCTGTCGGGCGTCTCGATGGCTCGCATGATCGTCAGCTTGAGGCCCTCGATGTCGTGCGGGTTGCAGACGAAGGCCTGGTGCAGCTCGTGGAAGGCACCGGTGAACTCCGACAGCACCAGCGCGCCGCCCTCGTCGTACCGGCAGGTGACGTACTCCTTGGCGACGAGGTTCATGCCGTCGCGCAAGGGGGTGACGAGCAGGACGTCGGCGGCGAGGTAGAGCGCCGCCATCTCCTCACGGGGGTAGGAGTGGTGGAGGTACTGCACCGCGGGCGCCCCGATGTCGCTGAACTCGCCGTTGAGGCGTCCGACCTCTCCCTCGATCTCTGCGCGCAGGTCGCGGTAGGCCTCGACGCGCTCGCGGCTCGGCGTGGCGACCTGGACGAACATCTGCTTCGGCGGGGCGACCCTGCCCTCCTCGAGCAGCTCGCCGTACGCCTTGATCCGGTGACCGATGCCCTTGGTGTAGTCGAGCCGGTCGACGCCGAGGATGAGCGTCTCCGGTGACCCCAGCGATTCGCGGATCTCGGCGGCCCTGGCCTTGGTCTCGGGCTTCTTCGCGAGCGCCTCGAGCCCTGTGAAGTCGATCGAGATGGGGACCGCGCTGGCGCGCACCCGCCGGGCGCCCTCGGTGCGCGACTGCGAGACCGTGTCCCCCTTGGTCGGCAGGCTGAGCAGCTGTCGGCAGGCGCGGATGAAGTTCTGCGCGTCTGCGACCCGCTGGAACCCGAGGTAGTCGGCGCCGAGCAGGCCCTCGAGGATCGCGCGCCGCCACGGGAGCTGGGCGAAGAGCTCGACCGGAGGGAAGGGGATGTGGTTGAACCAGCCGATGCGCACGTCGGCCCGCATCTCGCGGACCATCGCCGGGACGAGCTGCAGCTGGTAGTCGTGCACCCAGACAGTGGCTCCCTCTGCCGCCACCTCGCACACGGCCTCGGCAAAGCGGCGGTTGACGGCCTCGTAGGTGCCGAACCACGTGCGGTGGAACGTCGCGGAGACGATGACGTCGTGGTAGATCGGCCACAGGGTGTCGTTGCTGAAACCCTCGTAGTAGTGCGCGATCTCGTTCTCGGACAAGGGGACGGGGCGCAGGTACATGTCGTCCTGGACGAACGGAGCGGGCGCGTCGTCGGCCTCGCCGACCCACCCCACCCAGGCTCCTTCGCGACCCCGCATCACCGACTCCATGGCGGTGACGAGGCCGCCCGGGCTGGTGCGCCAGGACTCTGTGCCGTCGGCGTCGACCACGCGGTCCACGGGCAGACGGTTGGCGGCGATCACGAGATCGAACTTCGTTGCGGTGCGGGGCACGACTGCATCAACTCCGGGTCTTTGATTCGACCCCAACACTATGACGCGTCCCGGAGGACTGCCGAGAATCTCCCCTAGCGAGGACCTCCCCTGCGGTCTAACGTCTGAGCATGAAGATCTCGGATGTGGTGCGTCGCAAGGGTGACCAGGTCGTGACCGTCCGTCCGGAGGAGACGGTCGAAAGGCTCCTGCAGCTCCTCGAGGAGCACCGGATCGGTGCCGTCGTGGTGTCCACGGACCAGTCCTCGGTGGACGGGATCGTCAGCGAGCGCGACATCGTCCGGCAGCTCCACAGCAGGGGTGCTGACGTGCTTGGTCTGCCCATCTCGGCGATCATGACCGCCGACGTGACCACCTGCGACCCCGACACCGCCATCGAGGACCTCGCCCGCACGATGACCGAGCTGCGGATCCGGCACGTCCCCGTCGTCGTCGACGGCCGGCTGCGGGCGATCGTCAGCATCGGCGACATCGTCAAGCACCGGATCGACGAGCTCCAGACCGAGCGTGACCAACTCGTTGGCTACATCCAGCAGTAGCCTCACCCGCCTCCCCACAGCGCCTCCCTTACCGTAGGGGGATGCGGACCGAGGCCATCGAGGGGAGCGAGAGCGGCGACAGGGCCAGTGTGACGGAGGGGCCGCGGGTCGGGCCGTACCGCCTGATCCAGCAGATCGGCGAGGGCGGTATGGGTGTGGTGCACCTCGCCCTGGACCCGCACGGCCGTGCCGTCGCGCTCAAGCTGCTGCGCCCGCACATCGCGCACGACAAGGACGCGCGGAGTCGGCTGGCCCGGGAGGTCGACGTGCTGGGCCGCATCCGCGACCCCCGCGTCGCCGCGGTGATCGATGCCGACCTCGACGGTGAACGCCCCTATCTGGTGACCCGCTACGTGCCCGGTCCAGCGCTCGACGACGTCGTCAAGGAGCACGGCCCGATCGTCGGCACGCACCTGCTGTCCCTCGGCAGGGGGCTCGCCGAGGCGCTCGACGCCATCCACGCCGCCGACGTCATCCACCGGGACCTCAAGCCGGGAAACGTCCTCATGCTCGACGGTGACCCGGTCCTCATCGACTTCGGGATCGCGCACGTCGCCGACGACGTGCGCATCACCCTGACCGGTCTGGTCATGGGCACCCCGGGGTACCTGTCGCCGGAGGTCGTCGAGGGTGCTCCCGTCACCGAGGCCACCGACTGGTGGGGGTGGGCGGCCACCCTCGCCTTCGCCGCGAGCGGTGCCCCGCCGTTCGGCCGCGGACCCATGGACGTGGTGCTCAACCGCGTGAGCCGTGGTGAGCCCGACCTCACGGGCGTCGACCCCAGGCTGGCGCCGCTCCTGCATGCCGCGCTGTCGCCGGAACCTCGCCAGCGCCCGGACTCCGGGGAGGTGGTCGAGGCCCTCGAGCGTTATGCCACGGGCCGGCCGGTGACCGCCGTGCTCAGCGCGCCCCCGCGCCATACGCAGGTGCTGGAGCAGCGGCCCACCGCGCAGTGGGGCCGCCCCGCAGTCGCCCAGCGAGGTCCGGTGGGACCGGTGGCGCTGCCTACGGACCGGGACGAGTACGAGCCGTTGTCCGTGGGTCGGTCCGGTGCACCGGAGCGAGGTGGCTCGGGCGGGCCGGCGTGGGACGACGGCTCCGAGCTCGTGACGGCCGAGGAGCCCGATGGTCAGCCGTCGGACTGGCAGGCCGCGTGGGAGGGCGACGCCGGCGGACCTGATCCGCGGATCGGTCGTGCTGGACGGACCGGCACGTTGCTGGCCCTGCTCGCCGCGATGGTCGCGGGCGCTGCGGCCTTCCCCGTCGTCGCGGCCGTCGTCGCCGTGCTGTGGTCGTGGGCGGCGCGCACCGCCGACCGGTCGGTGACGTCCCTGGTCCTGCGTCGGCACAACAAGGGTCGCCGTCGCTCGGACGTGCCGTTCGCGGTGGCCGCCAGCCCCTGGCACCTGGTCGTCGGGCTCCTCGCGACGCTCGTGAGCGCGATCCTGCCCGCGGTGGTGGGGGTGTGTGCGGTGTTCAGTGCCGCTCTGGCGATCGTGGCCGTGACCGGCGGCTCGCCCGAGCCGGGGCACTCCGGGCCCATCGCCGTCGGAGCGGTCGTCACCGGGCTGATGGCCTGGTGGGGACCCGGAGGCGCGGGCCTGCGTCGTGGCTCGCGCAGCATCGTGCGCGGCACCAGCCCCGGGCCGCGCACCGGCAAGGTCGTCGCGCTGCTCCTGCTCGTCGCTGCCGCAGGGCTTGCGGTGTGGAGCCTCGAGGCGGCGGGTGTCCCGCAGTGGTGGCCCGTCCAGCAGCCGTCCGTGCTCCTGCCGGGCGCGAGGACCTGATGGCCTCGGGAGTCAACCCGCCACCCCCGTTGCCAGAGCGCAGGCCGCTGCGACGACCGACGCTGCGACAGAGCCGGATCTGGCGTGGTGAGGAGATCACCGACACGATCCAGATGGTCGACTCGCTGCGGCACACGCCATACCGGGACGCCCGCGTGCGGCAGGCCGCAGCCGAGGAGCGTGAGGCGCGTGCGTCGCTCGACCTGGCCCTGCGGGTCGGCGAGCTGATGCTGCGCTGTGGTGCGGGTGCGCCCCATGTGGAGTCCTCCGTCATCGCGGTCGCTGCGGCCGCCGGGCTCGACAACCTCGAGGTCGACATCACCCTGCAGTCGCTGCTCGTCCAGTGCACGTCCGCGTCGGGCACGTCGATCACCATGCTTCGTGTCGTGCGCTCGGCGACCCGGGACTTCGACAGGCTCACCGCCGTGCACGAGTTCGTCGAGAACCTCGTGGCCGGCAGCTACGACCTCGAGGCCGCCGCGGCAAGGCTGCGCGAGATCCGCCGGGCCCCCCGGTTCTGGCCGCGGTGGATGGTGCGCGGCTCCCTCGGTGTCCTCTCGGCCGCGGTCGCCCTCATGCTCGGTGCCGGACTGGTCGCCGCGCTCGTCGCCGGGGGCTCGGCCCTGCTCGTGGGGTATGCCGCCCGCGCCACCGGACGCCGTGGCCTGCCCGACTTCTACCAGTGCGCCATCGGTGGGTTCCTCGCGACGACCATCGCCTGGGCCGCGTTCAGCCTGGGGGCGAGCGGCTGGGTGCCGGTGTCCTCGGAGGAGTTCGCCTTCATCGTCGCCGGAGGCATCACCGTGCTGCTCCCGGGACGCACCGTCGCCTCCGCCTTCGAGGACGCGATCTCCGGGTACTCGGTGACCGGCGCGGGGCGCATGTTCGCGGTGTTCCTCACCACGGCCGGGATCATCCTCGGCGTCGCCGCCGGACTGTCCGTGACGTTGGCGCTCACCACGACGTTCGGCCTGCAGCTGGTGTCCCCGTCGGTCATGGCGACCCGGGCCCTGAGCGCCCCCGTCCCGCTCGCTGTGATGGGGGCGTTCGTCGTCGGCATGTCGGGGGCGGTGTCCCTGCGCAGCCGGCGCAACCTGGTCGTCCCCGCGGGTCTGCTGTCGGCCCTCGGGGTGGCGGTGTCGCTCGGCGTCGACCGGCTCGACGGCCTGGGCCAGCTCGCTGCGGCGGGGGTCGCGGCGACCGTCCTGGGGTTCGGGGGTCGGCTGCTGGCGCTGCGGATGGGGGCCCCTGCCATGGTGCTCGCCGTGCCCGCGTCGTACGGCCTGCTGCCGGGTCTGGCGATCTTCCGCGGCCTCTACGAGATGGTGAACGGGTCGTCCGCCGACGCGGGATCGCTGTCGCTGCAGGGCGGCATCACCACGTTGCTGGGCGCGATGGCGGTGCTGCTCGCCATCGCGGCAGGCAGTGTCCTGGGGGAGTTCCTGGCTGCGCCGTTCGACCGGCGCATGGTGCAGAAGCGAAGGGTTCGTCGTCGATGACCCGATGTGTCCCCGGTACACGTGACACAAAAGGGACGAAAGCGCCATACCTCCTTTGGTTCCTTTTCCGGTCACCGGCTTGTGGCTGCGGGAACCGGCCCTTACCTTTAACCAGCGCATTCGCGCCGACAACTGCACAGCACCGCATACCCATCCACTTGCACACCCGCCGCGCCGAGCCTCGTCACGCGGGTGTTTCACCGGAACAGCTCCGGGCAACGACGAGGACGGGGGACCCAACCCGACCGCTGCGGCGGTCTTGGGGTGAAGCCGGCTCACGCCGGCCGGGCACCTGACAGCCCGAACCCGACAGCTCACCTCGCAGGCGCCGGTCAGGAAGGACCCCCTGCAATGTTCTATGCCCCCAAGCACTCTGCTCGGAAGGCTCAACCCGTTCGTCGCCGTCTGGCAGGTGTCGCCATGGTCGGCGCCGCCACCATCGCCGGCGGCATGGTCACCGCCACCTCCGCGTCCGCCTCCACCGTGTGGGACGGCGTCGCCGCCTGCGAGAGCGGCGGCAACTGGTCGATCAACACCGGCAACGGTTACTACGGCGGTCTGCAGTTCTCCAGCAGCACCTGGAACGCGTTCGGTGGCGGCCGTTACGCCAGCTCCGCGAACCGCGCCTCCAAGAGCGAGCAGATCGCCATCGCGAAGAGGGTCCTCGCTTCCCAGGGCCCCGGCGCCTGGCCGGTGTGTGGTGCCCGCGCCGGCCTGACCCGCGCCAACGGCGGTGCTGCCGACTCTGGTTCGACCGCTCGCGCGTCGCGCTCGACCGTCCGCAAGGCTCCGCCGGCCTCCGCGGTCCGGTCAGTCTCCCGCGGGAAGCTCGTCGTCGACGGCGTCCGCGGTCCGATGACCAACCGGGCCATCGAGCGCTGGGTCGGCGGCTCGGTCAACGGATCGATCTCGCGTTCGGACGTCAAGGCCCTGCAGCGCAAGGTCGGCTCGACGCCCGACGGCGCCGTGGGCCCGCGCACCATCCGCGCCCTCCAGACC